>JBKPDL010000029.1:0-22918 GCA_046727855.1 Acidobacteriota bacterium | reverse complement strand
CATCCCGACTTTGACCGTCAGTGCTGACCCGGGCGGCGCATCTGGTTGGCGCGCTCGGTGCTCGGCGGAACGATACCCTTGAGGCGGAGCAACAACACGACCTGACCGTATTCGTTGTTGTTATGCGCGATGTTGCCAAGGAGCACGGAGCCGCGCGGCGCCTGTGCCTGTCCCTGCGGGATCATCTCGGCGAGTGTCGCATCGGTTTGCGCGTTGTACACGGCGTCGCAGTACGCCTGGGCGGCCTTGATCGCCTCGACGAGCTTGGCTTTTGGCGGCGGCGCCTTCTCGAAATCTTCCTTGTTCGGATTCTGCTCGCCCTTGGCGCGGGCACAGTTCGCATAACTGGCGTTGATCACGTGGCCGATGAATCCGCCGAACGTCCGGATATCTTTGGCGCCGACGAAGGTGTAGTCGGCTTCCGGCATCTTCTCGGCCGATTCCACCAGGTTGCGGAACGCTACGGCATGCGCGCGCTGCAACGCTTCGGCCATGTTCTTGGGCGGGGCCATTCCCTGCTGCGCTGCGGCACCGACCGCCATCGCAACAACCATTGCACACGACAAACTCAAAATCCGTATCATTTTCGGTTTCCCCCGGGGAAGCCGACATCGTAATGCAATTTCTTCGCAGTCTGAACTAGGAAGTAGGAATTAGGAACTAGCCAAGAGCCCTGCCCTTGATATCCGGCTAACTCGGCGGCCCTTGGCTAGTTCTTGTTGTTGGCTTGCTTTCAGCGGCTCTGCAATTCGAGATACTGCGCGTCTGGACGCCCACGCGAATCTGAATCGGGATAAGCAACAGCTTGTCGAGGCTCTCCCCGAGCGTGACCTCGGTGAGCACGAGCTGCCCTTTCGGCGTGAGAATCAGCCGCTCCGGTCCAATGATGCCGATGCCCACTTCCTTCTGATGGCGCGCAAACAGGGCGACAGAAGGAATGAGCTGACGTAAGAGACTTATGCAGCATCGACGAGCGAACGTTCGAATTCGAGAACTTCAACGGGCTCGCCGGCCTTGCGCGCCTCGGGATCGATCGTCAAATAGCGGACGCCGAAGCCGTCCTTGAAGACGGCAAGGGCGGGGGAATCCGAAGGAAGTCCGGGCACACGTTCCATCACAGTATTCCGCGAACCATCCATGCGCGCGGCTGGCTGACGTCAGCGCGCGATGTAAGTGTTGATTGCTGTACCAGTTACACTAACCGGGTCGTCCAGGGCAAACGCGGCACTCCGTCACGATCGTTATCGGCTGACGAGCCTGATTTGTGCACACCTTGTGGCTGCACGGGCGGCTTGTCGATTACACTCGCGAACGGATCTGAGCTCCGGGGACGACGGATTACGTTACGCGGAAGTCGACTCACGAACTCACCGCAGATGCGTGCCGGCGCCGATTGGAGGACGAAGAGCCGTAATGATGGAAGCTATGCTCATTTTGAAGAAGTCTGGCGTGCGCCTGCGCCGTACCGTGCGTCTTGGGTTGTGGACAGGCGATGAGCAAGGGTTGGTTGGGTCTCGCCCGACGACGAGTCAAGGACAGTAATTGGACGTCACGTTTGTCACGATTGCAGTTGTCACGTTCGTTGTAGGAGCGATCGCCGGGTGGGCCTGGGCGCACTCGGCGTCGCTGACGGTTCGTGAAGACAACGCGCGGCTCCGCGCCGAGCTGACGCATCAGCAACAGGTCGTCCCCGAGAAAGTGGCGCTGCTCGAAAAAGCAGAAATCCAATTTCGCGAGTCGTTCGAGGCGCTCGCCAACGCCGCTCTCCGCAACAGCACCGAGGAGTTCCTCAAGCTCGCTGACCAAAAGCTCGGAAACGTGCAAAAGGACGCCTTGAACGAAATCGGCAGGCGTCAGCAGGCGTTTGACGAGCTGATCAAGCCGATTCGCGACACGTTGACGCAGGTTGATCAGAAACTTGGCGAGAGCGAAAAGGGGCGCCTGCAGAGCAGCGCCGCGATCTCGACCCTGCTGCGCGATATCCACCAGCAGCAGGAACGGATGCGGGCCGAAACCCAGAATCTCGTGCGGGCATTGCGCACGCCTTCGGTGCGTGGCCGCTGGGGTGAAATGCAGCTCCGCCGCGTCGTGGAGCTCGCGGGCATGCTCGATTACTGCGACTTCGACGAGCAGCCGTCGCTCATCGGCGACGCGGGCCGGCAACGGCCCGATCTGATCGTGAAGCTGCCGGGCGGTCGCACGATCGTCGTTGACGCGAAGGTTCCTCTCGAAGCGTATCTCGATGCGCAGGACGCGCCGGAGGAGGCGGTCCGCGCGCAGCGGATGGCTGACCATGCGCGCCAGGTTCGCGAACACATGGCCAAGCTGGGCGCGAAGAACTACTGGGAGCAGTGCCAGCCGTCGCCCGAGTTTGCCGTGATGTTCCTGCCTGGTGAGGCGTTTTTTCAGTCGGCACTGCAACACGATCAGCAGCTGATCGACTTTGGCGTTCGGGCGCGGGTGTTTCCAGCGAGCCCGTTGACGTTGATTGCACTGCTGCAAGTGGTCGCGCAGGGGTGGCGTCAGGAGCGGCTCGCGCGCAACGCAGAGGAAATCCAGGCGCTCGGCAAGGAACTCTACGCTCGCGTCGCGAAGATGACCGAGTACATGGACACGCTGCGCACGCGGCTGGACAGCACGGTCCGTGCCTTCAACGAAACCGTGGGCTCCTACGAGACCCGCGTGCTCGTGACCGCGCGCAAGTTCAAGGACCTCGGCGCGACATCGGAAAGCGAAATCGAACCGCTTCAGGCGATCGACACGATCCCGCGAATTCTTCAGAGCGCCAATCTCCTCGCCCTTCCCGAAGATGTCATCGATGGCGAGACAGTTGAGGTGAAAAAGAATGGGTAGGTATGTTGCCGCGCTGCTGCTGGCGTTGTGCACTGAGCAGTCCTTCGACTCGCCGGGGCTCGCTCAGGGCGAGTCAAAGGCGGAAGCGACATCTCTCTCCGGCAAGCCGCTCTATCCCATCGAGCTCGCGAACCGGCAAACGCTCGAAGGCGATCTCGCACAGGCGGAGAAGGACCTCGCGGCGAACCCGACGAGCGCCGATGCCATCATCTGGACCGGACGCCGGCTTGGCTATCTCTGGCGCTACCAGGATGCGATCGGCACGTTCTCTAAAGGCATTGCCTTGCATCCCAACGACCCCCGCATGTATCGGCATCGCGGGCATCGCTACATCACAGTGCGGCAGTTCGATCGAGCGATTGCCGATTTCGAGAAAGCGGTATCGCTCATCAAGGGCAAGGCGGACGAGATCGAGCCGGATGGCGCGCCCAATCCGTCGGGCAAACCGCGCAGCACGATGCAATTCAACATCTGGTACCACCTCGCCCTGGCCCACTACCTGAAAGGCGATTACCACAAAGCGCTCGCGGCATGGGAGGAGTGCATGACGGTGTCGACCAACGACGATGCGATTGCTGCAACGAGCGATTGGTTGTGGATGACGCTGATGCGGCTTGGCCGCAAAGCCGAAGCTGCGAAAGTGCTCGAGCGCATCACGCCGAAGATGGAGATCCTCGAGAACGCCTCCTACCATCGTCGCTTGCTCATGTACAAGGGCCTTGAAAAGCCTGAGGCCCTGCTCGATGCAGCAAACGCCGATGCACTGACCGTCGCGACGCAGGGCTACGGTGTGGGCAACTGGTATTACGTGAACGGCGACCGCGACAAGGCACGCGAGATCTTCGAGAAAGTCGTGGCGGGTCCTCAGTGGTCGGCATTCGGCTACATCGCGGCAGAAGCGGATCTTCAGCGATCACGGTAGAGCTGGCGCAAGAACGAGACGATCTCGCGTCATCGGTGGGGGATAATCGCCGACGTGCCCGAGCGTGTCAGCAGCAGATCCAACCTTTTTGCGTTTGGCGTGGCCGCGCTCGCCGTTGCGCTTGCGACCGGTGTGCGCCACTTACTCACGTCGCTCGTCGGACCCACCGCGGTTCCGTACGTTTTTTACTTCGCAGCGGTAACCGGTGTCAGCCTGACGGGGAATTTTGCGGCGGCGCTCTTTGCGACGTTTCTCTCAGCCCTTGCCGTCGGCCGGTTCTTCACGTCGCCGCCGTTCGCTTTTCTCTCCAGCGCGGCCGACGCAATACCGCTGGTCGCATTCATCCTCACAAGCACCGCGGTCGCCGCGCTCACGGCGCGGCTTGAACAGGCACTGCGCACGGCTGAGACACGCACGCGACTGACCACGGAACGTAACGAAGCGCTCGAACGAGAGCGCGCCAACATCGAACGCGAGGCTTCCCGACTGGCGCTGCTCGCTGACATCACCGACACGGTCCGCGCCTCGCCGACCTTCGACGAGGTCGTCAGGAACACCGCCCGCCGCGTCGCCGAAACCATCCGCGACGCGTGCATTATTCGTGTGCTTCGCGACGGCAAGCTTAAGGCCGTGGCGTATCACCATCGCGAGCCCGCCGCAATGCCGATGCTCGAGGCCGTGCTGCTCGATCCGGAAGAAACCGCACAGAACGAGTACTACGCGAAACTGATGGAGACACGCCGAACGGTCGTTCTTGACAACCCGCGACGAATTGACCTGCGTCGCGCCGTCCCACCGCATCTGCAACCGCTCTATGACCGCTTCGAAGCGCGTCACGCCGTTGCGGTTCCGATTCAGCTGGGAAAAGAACTTCTCGGCGCTTTGACACTCTTTCGTTCCGACAATCCGGCGTACTCAGATGCAGATTTACGCGCGGCCGAGGCGGTTGCGAACCGCGTTGCGCTGGCGATTGAAAACGCGCGGCTCTTCGAAGCCCAGGCGCGAGAGGCGGAGGATGCCCGCAAAGCGCGCGCAGCCGCGGAGGAAGCCAGCCGGATCAAGGATGAGTTCCTCGCAACGTTGTCACACGAGCTGCGCACACCGCTCAACGCCATCGTGGGCTGGGCGCACATGCTCCGCGATCCGTCGTTGCCCGACGACCGCCGGCGCGCCGCGGTGGAAACCATCGTCCGCAACGCACAAAGCCAGGAACAGCTGATCTCCGACATCCTGGAGGTGCAACGGATCATGGCGGGCAAGCTCCGGCTCGACCTACGGAGCGTGGATCTTGGAAGCATCATCAGAACCGCCGCTGAAACGGTGCAACCGTCGGCTGACGCCAAGAGCATCCGACTGCAGTTGGTGCACGATCTGAACATCATGCCGATTTGGGGAGATGCCGATCGGCTGCAACAAGTCATCTGGAACCTGCTGAGCAACGCGATCAAGTTCACGCCGCAAGGCGGCCTGGTCCAGGTGAGGGTTCATCAGACCGAAACCGAGTGCGAAATGATCGTGGAGGACAACGGCCCGGGCATCTCCCCCGAGTTTCTGCCGTTCGTATTCGAGCGATTCCGTCAAGCGGATTCCTCGTCCACACGCACGCACAAAGGGCTCGGACTTGGACTCGCCATTGTGCGGAACCTCGTCGAGATGCATGGTGGATCGATCTCGGCGTCGAACGTGTCGCAGTCCGGACGGACGGGCGCGATCTTTTCGATCAAGCTGCCGCGCCGCGCCACCAAGCGAGTGCCGGCCGCGACCAGTCCCGATCTCGAGCTCGCCGCGTCGGGCGACCGGCCCGTCTGGCTTGGCGAGGGGCCATCGCTCGCCGGCATTCGCGTGCTGGTCGTGGACGACGATCCCGACGCGCGGGAGCTGATCGGGACCATTCTCGAACGCTATGGCGCCGAAGTGGCGCTCGGCGGGTCGGCGCAGGAAGGCCTCAGCCTCCTGACGAAACGCTCCCCGCACGTCGTTGTCACCGACATCGAAATGCCGCAAGAGGACGGCTACATATTCATTCGCCGGATTCGCGCGCTGCCGGCGGGCAACGGCGGACGGATTCCGGCCGCGGCGCTGACTGCTTACGCAAGCGCCGCCGATCGCATGAAGGTACTTGCGGCGGGGTTCAACATGCACGTCCCGAAACCGGTGCAGCCCGCGGAACTCGCGATGATCGTGGCCAGCCTGGCGGGAAAACCGGTCGAAGTGGTGGAACCGGTCAAGGAGAATGCCTTGCAGGTTGCTGAGGAAACCCGTTCAACCTGAAGATAAATTCAAAATACGCTATTGGAAGGGTCGCGGCCGGTTTCCCTTGTCCACTGGCGCAACAGCACGGCGCGCGTGCGCGGAACATCGAGCTGCTCCAGGCAATCCACCGGCCACGGCAGCCTCCAGCTCCAATTTGCTTCGTCAACGGTTGCAGGAGTGTTGATGCGGTCGCGCCATCCAAACAGATCTTGCAGCGGAAAGATCACAAAGCGCGATCCCGACGCGAGCAGCGCGTGAATCAACGCATCCAGAATCTCTGGCGTGAGCGTTTCCCCCGGCCGAATGGATTCGTGACCAGTGGAGGAAAGATAGCGCGCAACCGTGGGCAGCGACACGATGTCCTCGCGATCGCGCTGAGGCAGCGTTTCCCACCAGTCGACGAGCGTTTCGGTATCGTGCGTGCCCGAGGTCGCGACCGAGATCTCGTCGTAATCCTTCGGGTCGATGAATGGCTGCTCGGGGCGTGACCAGTACCGCTCCCAGCGCAACACCTTGAAACCCGGCACGCCGAGGCGGCGGAGCGACGCGCGAACGAAGTCCGGCACGAGGCCGAGGTCTTCGGCGATGATTTCGGCACCGCTTTCCTGATAGATCCGGACGAGCCGCTCGCCCAACTCGGTCTGCGTCGTTTCATCTCCCGGAGCAAAGAACGGCCGCAGCGCGGTGTCCGTCGGCCGGATGAACGTTCGATAGAGACCGACGAGGTGATCGAGGCGAAAGCCGTCGAAAAGCGCGGCGCTTCGCCGCGCGCGCCGCCGCATCCAGGCGAAATCCGTATCGCGCATGGCGTCCCAGCGCCAGGGCGGCAATCCCCAGTCCTGCCCGGTCTCGCTGAACGCGTCGGGAGGAACGCCGACCGTGGCCTCGAACCGAAACTCGTTCTGCTGCGTCCACACGTCCGGGCTGTCGGCAGCAATCATGAACGGCACGTCGCCGAACACCTGCACCGGCGCAGCTTCACGCCGCGCACGCTCCCACTGATCGGCGGCGAGCCACTGGACGTACTCGCGATATCCGATCTCGAGGGCGAGCTCGTCGCGCGCGCGCGCGAGCGCCTCCTCGTCGCGTCTTGCCAGCGCTGCCGGCCATTCCCACCACGCGCGCTGTTCGTGCACGCCGCGCAGCGCGCGAAACAGCGCGTAGTCGTCGAGCCACCCCGATTCGCGCCGCGCGAATGCCTCGAACTGCGCAAAGCGCGGCGAGCGCGCCGCAGCCTCGTCGCGAAGAAATCGGGCGTAGCAGTGCCGCAGCCAGCGGCCTTTCAGCGCGCGCACGGCGCGATACTGCACGCGGTCGCTCTCGACCAGCGCACCATGCGCTTCGCGATCCTCGGCGGTGAACTGGATGCTGCCGAGCGCCTGAAAGTCATCGATCTGCTCGATCGAGATGTAGATGGGATCCAGCGCCATGGCCGTGAGGGCGGAGTACGGCGAGGTTTCGTGATCGGGTATCTCGAGAATCGGCAGCACCTGCACGAACGATTGCCCGGCGCTCTGCGCCCAGCGTGCGAAGGTCGGCAGATCGAGGAACTCGCCAACTCCCCAGCTGCGCTGCGACACGAGCGAGAACAGCGGGATGAGCACCCCGCTCCGGCGAGTGTTCACGGGATCAGTGGGCGGTGGCGCGCGACAGCAGCCGCCTAACGCCACGAGTAAACGTCAGCGGTTCAACGAGCAGGCTGACGATCACGAACGCCTCGCGCTCGAAGTCGAAGTAGTAACCGGGATGAACCAAGACGTGGTCCTCGTTGAGAAGTTCGAGCACCAATGCCTCTTCACTTCGAAAAGATGGAACCTGTACGATCGCGGACCACCCACCCTCGCACGTGAGCACGCGTGCCGCAGGATGACGGGCTGTTTGCTCACGCAGCGCCGCCAGATTGCGCTCGATTCGCTGCTGTATCTGCGCGCGGATGCTGCCGCCGGTGTCGAGCACGTGCGGTGCGGCAAGTTGCACCGGCGTCGACACGGGGAGATAGGCGTCAGCGACAACTTCATATGCGCGCAACACGTCGTTCAACAACGGCGCCGGACCGTTGAAAGCAATCCAGCCGAGCTTCAGCTGCGGCAACCCGATTGACTTCGATAAACCTCCCAGGCTGCAGGTCAATGCGTCGCGTTGCGCCAACACGGAGCAGGCGCGGGGCGCCGGGTCGAGTGGAAAGTCGGCGAACACCTCGTCGCCGATCAACGCTACACCATGCGCCGCGCAAAGCCTGGACAGCTGCACGAGGTCCTCCTGATGCAAGAACGCGCCCGTCGGGTTATTCGGGGACACGATCAGTAGAGCTCGTGTACGGTCGGTCATCGCGGCACGCACGCTGTCGACGTCCACGCGCCACGAGCCGTGATATTCGAGGCGATACGGCGCGGCGTGGACCGCCTCAAAGCGCGTCAGGTGTTCGAACAGCGGATAGCTCGGCCGTGGCACGAGCACCGTATCGCCGCCATCGCAGAGCAGCTTGAAAAGGAAAGAGTACGCTTCGCTCGTGCTCGAGGTGAGCGCGATGCGATCGGGCGAAACCTGCAGTCCGCGGCGTCCGAACTCCTGCGCTACAGCTTCGCGTGCAGGGAGATGGCCGAGCGGCTGCGGATCGTAGGTGAACGCGCGCTCGTCCGCCAGTGGTTGCAAGAGGTGCGGCGGATACTCGAATCCAGCGCGCGTGGGATTGGATTCGGTCAGGTCAATCACATTCACGCCACGGGCGCGGAGCGCGGCCAACGCGCGCGCCGTTGCATTTGGCGAAAGGTCCTCCGGCAGCCGGCGGGAGATCATTTACCGCGCCGAGCTTGTCGCGGGCGAGCGTGAGCGAGTCGCGGGGCGCTGCGCCGAGGGCGGCACGATCTCGAGGCGCTCGATCACGTCACCTTCGAGGACGGCGTCGACGACATCCATTCCCGACACGACCTCGGCAAATACGGTGTAAACGTGATCCAGGCGCGGCAAATCCACGAGATTGACGAAGATTTGCGCGTCGCCCGTGTCACGCCCGCGGGTCGAAATGCCAACCGTGCCGCGCTTGTGCGTGATCAGTCCCACCTCGTCGCGCATGAACGCCGCATCCCCCATGTACTCGTTTGCACCCGGGCTTCCGCCTTGAATCACGAAGTTTGCGACGACCCGGTGAAAGGTCAGCCCGTTGTAATACCCCTCGCGTGCCCGGGTCGCAACACGCAACGCCGACAACGGCGCTTCGTCGACGAGCAGCCGCAATTCGAACGAGCCTTTGCCGCGCATCACAAAGCGAAGCCCTGCGTTGCGCAAGGCCTCGATGTCGGCGAAGCGAACCGGTGGAATTGGCAGTCGCTCTTCCGCGGTGTTCGACTTCGGCGATCCCAGTTCCTCGAGCCGCGCGACAATCGCCAGCCGCGCGTCCCGCGCGGTATCACGCCGGTCGGCGGCCACGCGTTCGAGCGCGCGCCGCAGCGCCGCAATCGCCTGGTCCCTCGCGCTCGTCGACGCAAGGGCACGCGCCGCAGTGATGGTGAGTTGATAATCGGAGCGGCCGAGTGCCTCAATCGCGAGCGCGACGGCTTCGGGCCGCTTCAACGTAACGAGCTCGCCGAGCGCTGCCTCCCGAACGTTGTCGTTTTCATCGCGCGCGAGAGCGGTGAGGTGGTCAACCGCAGCAAGTGCCGCGGCCGCGTGTGCGGCATACATGCGCACTTGCCATACAGCATGACCCTTGTAGACCGATAAGAGCGCGCGCGCCTGCTCGGGGGCGACCTTCGCCAGCGACACAATCGCGTGTGCCGGCGCGTGCCACGTCCCTCGCGAACCAGCGATTGTTTGCGCGATGGCCTCGAGCGCGGAGGCGGCCTCCTGCTGCTGCTCCGGGCAGCCGTTGCCGAGCAGATCAATCGCAAGCAGCATGACATGGGAATTCGAATCTCTGAGCGCCGCCAGAACAGGCGCGCATGAAGTCTTCTGCAGCCCGCGTCCCCACGTTTGCAGAGCTTCATAGCGGACACGCGGTTGCGGATCGGCAAGGCCACGCTTCACGATGGCATCGCGTCCGTCCACGTCGCCGCGCGCGGCCACCATCGTGATTCGCCGCACCTCGTCATCGCGATCGTTGATGCCCGCGTCGAGCATCGGCCGCGTCACGGCCCCGGCGGCGGTGAGCGCCAGTGTGGCCAGACGGCGGATGCGCGCGAGCTTCTCGGCGTCTTCAGGGCGTCCTTCCATCCGGCTTGCCACCCGCAGCCGCGCGATGGTGTCGGCCGAGGGGGCCGCGACCTTGAGGCGGAGCCGAATGAGCGCTTCGAGGCCCTCGACCGCGCCGGCGACTTCGTCGAGATTTGCGAGGCCGGCCGCCGCCGGCAGCATGTGCGCAATCGTCTGCTCCGCCTGCCGCACATCCGCGGGGTCTTTGTACGGCAAGCGGCCGAGCGTGGCCGCTATCACACCGCGCACGCGCGGCGTTTGCTCGCCGCGCGCGCGGTTCAGCAATCGAGTCTTCGCCGCAGCCAAACCCTCATCGCCCTGCACCATCTGCCCGATCGCATTCACCGTTTCGCTCCGCACATCGGCGTTGGGGTCGGTAAGCAGCCGCGACACCATCGGGATCAGCTCGGGGCGCTCCAGCCTCCCGATTGCACGCACGGCCTGGCGCCTCGTGTCCGCGTCGGGGCTGGCGATGCCCTGCTTGAGCGCCGCGAGATCACCGTCGCTCGTGCCGCGCTGGTTTTCAACATTGAGAATCCGCTCGCGCAACGCCGGCTGTGCAAATGCCGGCTGGCACAGGAGGAGCAGAAAGGCGAGGCGGCGCACCATGCGTTCGATTCTAGAGTGAGTGCCGCCGTGCGGCAGAGTATTCCAGCATCTGCTTGGTCAGGTCGCGCGGATAGGTAATCGTCACGTCGCTGATTTCTTCGTTGTGGTCGTAAACGGGCTCGAGCTTCGGCATCACAAATGCGGTGTACGAGGGCAGCTGCAGCCGATCCACGCGTTGCACGATCTCGTCGCGCAGCGCCGCATCGAAATGCACACCGTAAGTTTCGAAGAACACTTTGGCGGCGCCGTAATCGCCCTCGGATTTGATGCGCTGAATCTCTGCGAGCAGCCGCCCCACGCCCTCGCGGAATGCACCGACATCCACGAGAACGTAGAAGGTCTTGTTATCTCGCCTGCGCATCGCGATCGCATCGGTGTGCGCCATCAGCCAGTTGACGATCGCCTGGCGATTGCGCATGTGATCCTCTTCGAGCTGCGTGCCGTGCCTGACGCGGCGCAGCTGGACGAGGGCGTTGCGCGCGTAGCCCTCGTACTCGGCGCGCACGATCGTCGCGTGGTGCTGCCGCGGAACCAGCTCGAGCTCGGCAAGGTACGGCTCGGCGACGAAGTACAACGCAACCAGATCGGCGCGCGTTTCTTCCAGCGCCGAATACTGTTCCTGTAATACCTCCTGCGGCGTCGCTGTGAGACGCTCCGCCATGCGGCCGGATCCGTGCCCGAGCACTTCGTGAATTTCGGTTGTCAGCTCGCTCGCGAACGGACCCCATCGCTTCGCGCGATTGGCCTCGTCTTCGTTCCAGCAGAACTCGTCGCGGAAGCTGTCGGGCGTCGATTGCTCGTACGCTTCGATCACGTTCGAGAGCGAAACCGACTTGCTGCCATATTCCTCGCGAATTCGCTGATCGTTCGGCAGATTGACGCCGATTGGCGTGATCGGACCAGAATCGCCCGTTTCGATCACGACTTCGATCGCGGTCGCCGAGATCCCCTGCACCTGCGGTTTGCGGTAGATCGGATCGACCGGAAGACGATCCTCGAACCATTGCGCGTGGGTCGCGAGACGCTGAATTTTCTCGGTTTTCTCGTGGTTGACGTAATAGACGACGCCTTCCCACGCGCCCTTGATGCCGCGCGCATCCATGTAGACCTCGATGAACCCGTTCATCGTGTCGACCGACGAATCACGATTGCGCACCCACGCGATGTCGAAGGCTTCGCGATCCGCGTCTTCGCCGGTCTCGTACCACCGAATCAACGCCCGCAGCGCCGCCGCCAGCGATTCCGGCGCATACGCAATCGCCGCCCGCAAATGTCCGACGATCTCGGAAATCTCGCGGTCGTAGAGACCACCGACGCGGTAGACCTCCTCAACCACGGTGCCGTCGCGCGCCACCACCCGCGAGTTGAGCGGATGCCGCTCTTCGAGCCGATCGAGGTCCGACATGGTGACGCCGACATAAAGATTGTTCGCGCTCGACGCGAGTATGTCGCGCCCGTCGCCCGGCGTCTTGCACGTCACCATGGGATCGAATGCCGGATCGAGAAACATCGGCGCGAAGCGCCGCAGCAATGCCGCCACTGTGTCACCGTGCTGCACGCGAAAGCGCGCACCGTTTCTGGCGGCGGCTTCCGCCGCCGCCACGAACGTCTCGAGCGGCAACTGCAGCACGAACTTCCGCGCCGTGAGATTGTTGTAGGGACCGCTGTTGATCCAAAACAGCTTCGCGTAACGCCTGATCTCGGACAGCACGTCGGGAGGAACACCGTCACTGTGCGTGACGATCTCCTCGACGATGTCTCGCATCACGAGATTGTGGCGGTAGCGCTGGTCGTAATAAATGTCCCGCCCCGCGAGCGCTGCCTGATAGAGATGCCAAACGAGAATCTTCTCCTCACGGCTCAATCGCGAAAAGCCGTCGGCATACAACTGGACAACGGCTGCATCGTCTACCTGCTCGAGACGATAAGGACGTTCAATGTCTTGCGCGGAAGCGGACGGCGTCGCCATTCATGTCGACTCTGCGTTAGAGGGGGACCTCGACCTTTTCTCCATGGTGAGGGATGTGTACCGCCCATGCGAATGTTGACACGATTCGCTCCTTGAGCGTGTCCTGCGCGTGTGGTTCTCCGTGAACCAGGTATGTCATGGCGGGCGGTTTCGGGCAGGTCCGGAGCCAATCCACGATTTCCCGTGCATCGGCGTGCGCCGACATGCTGTTCAGCTGCGCGATTTGGGCAGAGACACCGATCATCTCGCCATGAATCTTGACGGCCTTCGCGCCTTCGATCAGTTGGCGGCCGCGGGTGCCTTCCGCCTGAAACCCGACGAAGACGATGGCGTTGCGCGGATCCGGAAGGCATGCCGCAAGATGATGCAGCACGCGACCGCCTTCAGCCATGCCGCTCGCCGAGATCACAATCGCGGCACCGCGCGACGCCGTAATCTTCTTGGACTGATTCGGCGACGCGACGGCTTCGAGCCGCTTGACTGAAAAGGCTGATACGTCGGCGCGCCGACTCTGCACGTCGGCGTCGAGCTCGCGATTGTGCTTTTCATAGAAGTTGAGCGCGCCCACCGCCATCGGGCTGTCAACGAAGACCGGAACGGGTTTGAGTCGCTTCTGGTCTTCAAGCCGCTTCAGCCAGTAAAGCAACTCCTCCACTCGTCCGACGGCGAACGCCGGAATGATGACGCGGCCACCGCGCTCCGTTGTCTCGTTGATAATCCGCTCGAGCGTGCCGAGTTCGTCGCCGTCGGGATGTTCACGGTCGCCGTAGGTTGATTCAAGGAGCAACGTCTCCGCTTCAGGGGCGGGCTGTGGATCAGGCAGCACAGGCCGGTTGTAACGGCCAAGATCTCCGCCGAACAACACGCGATGCCCGGCACCGCTGGTGCGCGAAACCCGCACGAACGCCGAGCCGAGAAGATGGCCTGCGTTGATGAATTCCGCCTGAATGCCGGGCGCCACCTCCACCGGCGTGGCAAACGGCACCGTTTGAAATTGTGCGAGCGCCTGTTGTGCGTCGGCTTCGGTGAACAGCGGCAGCGCCGGCGTATGTTTCGAATAACCGCGACGATTCGCGAGCTTGGCTTCTTCTTCCTGCAGGCGGCCCGCATCGGGCAGCACGAGCGAGCACAAATCCAGCGTTCCGGCCGTGCAGATGATGCGCCCCTTGAATCCATTCGCCACAAATCGCGGCAAGAGGCCCGAATGATCGATGTGGGCATGCGTCAGCACGACGGCGTCGACCGACTCAGGATGAACGGGGAATGCCGCCCAGTTTCGTCGTCGAAGCTCGGCGAGTCCCTGAAATTGCCCGCAGTCCACGAGGATGCGGCGGCTGTCGATTTCGAGGAGATACTTCGAGCCGGTGACCGTACGTGCCGCGCCGAGAAAGCTCAAAGAAGCCATCGGCCAGCAAATGTATCGTGATTCGGCGCGAGCGACTTACATGTACTGGAGAACCGCGGCGATCGCCTTGCCTAAGGTGAACACGAGCGCCTTCACGACTGGCAGCACCGAACCATTCTCTGCCACTTCTCCGGCGAGGACAGGATCGGTCAGCAGCAGCCACAGCGAGACGGCAGCAACCGGCGCGGCGACGAGCGCGCCGGCTCCGACGACGTTGAACGTCGTGAGAAAGACGCGTCCCCGTCGCTGCCTGCGAATGAAGCCATCAGGAGAGGGGTGAGGGGTTGCCATGACTGCTGCTTTCCGGTCTGCTAGTTAGCGAGGAGCGTACCAACCGGACTGTGCTCGCTAACTCGTTCCGTTTGCTCTACTTAGATGATCGCGGACGGCGGAAGGTTGGAGAGAGGGTGTCCGCTCGTGGGACGGCGTCAAATGCTTTCGAACACGCCGGATTCGCGGTCCTTCCGGACCCCATTCCATGGGAACGCCCTGCCGTTCATCGCCACGTACACACCAGGCGGCAAGGCTTGCACGAAAGACAGCGCGCTTCCGAGATTGAACAGACCGTCGGAGCTGCCGAAGGCATAAGGCACCCTCGCACCGGTCAGCACGATGGTTTTGTGATCGGTGTTGTCGAACGTGCCACCGGTGGCGAAAATGCGGATTGCCATGTATGCGATGTGTATTGTGCGCTACCGGAAGCCTGTTGAAGAAGTGATGAAAGTCCAGGAGGCGCACCGCGCGTTTCAACGCCGGCTCCTCGACCAGGGCGTGCTGCTCGCCGCGGGACCGCATGAACCGCGGTTTGGCGGCATGTTTCTCGTGCGTGTGCCGGACGACAATCCGCAGGCGGCGCTCGACCGGATTCGCGACGAGGATCCCTACTACCAGGCGGGCGTCGCGCAGTACGAAGTGCTTTGCTGGAACGTGGTGATTGGGAAGGAGAATCTGGACAAACTGTGATCGCGGCCTTTCGGGGCCGCGTCATTTTCTGCGTTGGCGCAACAACTCTCCCAACATCCACGAGACCACCATCACGGCAATCACGATCACGACGGCGGCGAGGAGCGGGCGCATTCAGGCCTTTGCACTTCGAGTGCGGGTCAGTTCAGACACCAGCATACCCACGACGAACACGGACACTGCGCCGACGACGTTCAGCCACAGGTACGCGGTTCTCGTCGTCGTCGCGACATATCCAACCGCCGCCATGCCTGCGATGACGCCGGCAAACGCCCCGTGACCGTTAGCCCGCTTCCACCAGATCGCAAGCAGGAATACGCCGAGAATCGATCCGTAAAAGAACGATCCGAACCGATTGACTACCTCGATCAGCGATCCCAATTCGATGGACCAGATAGCGACAACGGAGGCAAACAGACCCCAGAACCCTGTCGCCAGGCGCGAGACCACAAGGAAGTGTCGTTCGCTTCCGTCCTGGCGAATCCAGCGGCGATAGAAATCGATGACCGTGGAGGTAGACAGCGCCGCCAGCTCCGCGGAAATCGTCGACATCGCAGCGGCGAAGATGGCGGCGAGAATCAAACCGATGATGCCCATGGGCAGATGCGTGGTCACGAAGGTCGGAAACACAAAATTGACGTCGTTGTACGACCGATCGCCCGAGACCTCGCGAACGAGATCGACCGCTTTCGTTCGCATGGCCTTCACTTCCTGATCCCAGCTCTTGAAACCGGCCTCGGCAAACGCGGCGGCCGCGGGTTCGTTGCGCCTCGCCGTCACCAATACTTCGGCGGCTTTGCCCCGTTCGGCAGCGGCCAAGGCGAACCGCTGTTCGAGCGCCGCGTACTCGGCCGCGCGCGGGCTGTCGCGAACCTCCTTCTGGTGCGTCGGGTTGAACAGCATCGGCGGCGGCGTGAACAGATAAAACACGAACATCAGCACGCCGATGATCAGAACCAGAGCCTGGAGCGGAATCTTCCAGTAGGCGCTCATGAACAGCGACACGCGGCCGTCGTCGACCGATCGCGCCGTCAGATAGCGCTGCACCTGACTCTGATCCGTGCCGAAGTACGACATGAACAGAAACACCGCCGCAATGGTTCCCGACCAGAACGTGTATTGATCGGTCACGTCGAAGCGCCAGTCGAACGTCTGCAGCCTGCCGGTCGAACCGGCAATCCGCAGCGCATCGCCCAGGCCGATGGCGTCGGGCAAGCCGAGCACGAGGGCGCCAGCGGTGGCAAACAACCCGAAGACGATCAGAAACATCTGCTTGACGTCGGTCCAGGTGACTGCCTGAACGCCGCCAAACATCGTGTAAATCGCCGTCGGCACGCCCATCAACAGACACGTCGTGGTCGCGTTGATGCCCATGATCACGGAGAGCACGACAGCCGGCGCCGAGATCACAGCGCCGCAGGCCATCGCACGCGAGATCAAAAACAGCATCGCCGTCAGGCTGCGCGTCTTGGCGTCGAAGCGTCGCTCGAGATATTCGTAGGCGGTGAAGACGCGCGCGTTGTGGAAAAACGGTACGAAGGTTACCGACAGAATCAACATCGCGATCGGCAGCCCGTAGTAGAACTGAATGAAACGCATACCGTCGACGTAGCCTTGCCCAGTGGTGCCGATCATCGTGATTGCGGACAACTGCGTCGCCATCACCGACAGGCCGACCGCCCACCATGGAATGGCGCGACTGGCGAGAAAGTAGCCCTCGAGCCCGTCGGCCTTTTTCGTCAATCGCAACCCGTCCCAGACAATCCACACGAGGTACGCGATCAGGATGGCCCAATCGATCCAGTGCATTGGTCACAACGAGGAGAAGTGCTGCTGCAGCCAGTACAGGCCGCCCAGGGTGAGCACCCAGACGATGATGATGCGCAGATAGTGTTTGCGGACGTCGCTCATAGCTCGCGCACGCGCTTGTCGAGCGCCTGCTCGGCGCGCACGAGATGATCGCGGCGCGATTGCCAGGCTTCCCGATCGGTGACGAGGAGTTGACGCGAGGCGGCAATGGCGCGCGCGGTTTCTTCGGGCGCGGGTCCCCCGAGCGTGCGCCGCACCTCAACGAAGTAGCGCGGACTCAGCACCTCCTGCAGCCGCGCCTCGCTGTACGTCAACGTGTTGCCCGTCAGCGCTGTGGATGCCTTAGCAAGGGCGTCGGCGAGCGACGCCTCGGGATCTTCGTTGCGCGCCTTCAGCAGCAGGGCGGCAATGCTGTGCGCGGTCCTGAATGGCAGTCCCTGTTCGCGCACCAGCGTATCGGCGAGCTCGGTCAGCGTCGTGCCGCCTTCGCCGGCGCGCGCGGCCAGCCGAGCCGCATCGAAATCCGCGCCCCGCATCGTCGCCGCCACGAGCGTTACCGTGCGCGTCGCGTCTCGGAACATCGACGCGACCAGCGGCTGCAGGTCGTCTTCGGTATCGACGATGTCGCCGAATGGCGTGTTGTGAACGGCGATCACAATGGCCTGGGCCTGGCCAACCGCCTTGCTGCCGATCGCGCGGGCATGCTCGAGCGCAACCGGATTCCGCTTCTGCGGCATGATGCTGCTCGACTGCACAAAGCCTTCGCCCAGTCGAAGATAGCCGAACTCCATCGTGCACCAGAGCAAAAGGTCCTGCACCACTCGGCCGAGCCCCACCAACAGGATCGCGGTCGCCGAAACGCTTTCGAGCAGGTAATCGACGGTGGCGATGCTGCCGTAGGTGTTGCCCGTCGGCGCCGCGAAGCCGAGGAGCTCGCTTGTGCGATAACGATCGATAGCGAAGCCGGTGCCGGTGATCGCGCACGCACCGAGCGGGCTGCTGTTGGTGACGTCGTAAGCAGACGCCAGGCGACGCGTGTCGCGCTCCAACTGCTCGATCACCGCGAGCAGGTAATGCGCCATGGTCGACGGCTGCGCCGGCTGTGTGTGCGTGTGCGCCGCAAACAGCGTATGCGTATGCCGCGCCGCCAGATCGATCAGCGCGGCGCGGAGTTCCAGCGTGGCGCCGGCCAGCGCCGCGATGAATTCGCGCTGCCGCATGCGATACATCGTCATGTCGATGTCGTTGCGGCTGCGGGCGGTATGCAGCCGTCCGGCGACTTCGTCTCCGCACCGCTCGCGAATCAGATGCTCGATGAAGAAAAACAGGTCTTCGCACGATCCGTCATAGGCGGCGTCCTTCACCTTGTCGAGGCAGATGCTGTTGAGCGCGTCGCGCAGCGCGCGGGCATCGGCGGCGCCGACGATGTCCCGTTCGCGCAGCATCACGAGGTGCGCATGATGAATCGCCATCAAAGGCGCCAGCAGCAGCTCCTTGGCGTCTTCGAAGTTGTCGTTCAGGACATTCGAGACATATTCCGGCGCAAAACGCATTGACTTTAGGAGTATAACGTTTGCACGGTTGCAACCTCTCGAGGAGCGCACACGTGAGCTATCGCCGCTTCGTTCTCTTTGCTCTTGCTGCGGGACTGACGGTCTCGGGTCCGCGCGGTCTCGCGCAAACCTCGGGTTCGACATCGCAGATGCCGGGCCTTACCCAGCCGGTCGAGATCATTCGCGATCGATGGGGTATCAATCACATTTACGCCCAGAACGAGGCCGACCTTTTCTTCGCGCAAGGTTATTCGGCGGCGAAGGATCGGCTGTTTCAGCTCGAAATGTGGCGGCGCCAGGCGACCGGCACGGTGGCCGAAATTCTCGGCCGGCGCGCCGTGAAGCGCGACATCGGATCGCGCCTGCACCTGTTTCGCGGCGATCTCGATGCCGAGCTCAATCACTATCACCCGCGCGGCAAACAGATCATCGAAGCGTTCGTGCGCGGCGTGAACGCTTACATCGCGGAAACCGAACGCGACCCGAAACTGCTGCCGTTGGAATTCACCGCCCTCGGGATCAAACCCGGGCGCTGGACACCGGCAGTGGTCATCTCGCGCCACGGCGCGCTGACTTCGAACGTGACCGACGAAGCGCGCTTCTCCCGCGCGTTGAAAGGCGCGTCGGTCGAGGAGCTTCGCCGTCTGCTCTACTTCCAGGGCGGCGAGCCGATCTTCGCGCTCGACTTGGCGATCGATGTCAAAGCCTTTCCCGAAAACGTGCTCGAGGTCTACTCGGCCTTTCGCTCGGCGATCGATTTCGCCGCCACCGACGTCGCCGCCGATTTCCGCGGAACGCCGCCCAACCCGGCAAACCCGGCGCGCGTCGAAGACGGCGCCGTCAATCCACGCGACATCGGATCGAATAACTGGGTTGTCGCCGGTTCGTTGACCCAGAGCACCTTTCCGATCCTCGCCAACGATCCGCATCGCGCCATCGCGGCACCGTCACTTCGCTACTGGGTTCATCTGGTCGCGCCCGGTTGGAACGTGATCGGCGGCGGCGAACCCGCGCTGCCCGGTGTGTCGATCGGTCACAACGAGCACGGTGCATGGGGACTGACGATCTTCGGCAACGACAACGAAGACTTGTACGTCTATGAAACGAATCCGGCCAACCCGAACGAATACCGCTATCAGGGTCGCTGGGAAGCGATGCGCGTCATCACCGACTCCATTGCCGTTAAAGGCGACAAACCCGAGCCAGTCGAGTTGAAGTTCACGCGTCACGGACCGGTGCTGTTCGAGGACCGCGCCAACCGCAAGGCGTATGCCTTGCGGGCCGCGTGGCTCGAGCCCGGCGGCGCGCCGTACCTCGCGAGTCTGCGCATGGATCAGGCCACGACCTGGGAAGAGTTCCGCGACGCGTGCACCTACAGCCGCATGCCCGCGGAGAACATGGTCTGGGCCGATCGCCGGGGCGCAATCGGCTGGCAGGCGGCCGGTATACAGCCGCTGCGTCGCAACTGGAGCGGTCTTCTTCCAGTGCCCGGCGACGGTCGCTATGAATGGGACGGCTTCCTGCCGATCGGCGCACTTCCCAACGAAGTCAATCCGGCGCGCGGATTTCTCGCGACCGCAAACAACTACCTGATGCCGAACGACTACCCGCACCGCGACGCGGTGCATTTCATGTGGACCGACCCGTTCCGTTCCTCGCGCATCACCGAAGTGCTCGGCTCGGGACGGCTCTTCAGCGTCGCCGAGATGACGCGGGTGCAGAACGACGAGCTGTCGCTGCCAGCCCGCGCGCTGGTACCGCTGCTTCGCGATCTGTCGCTGCCGAGCGGACCGGCGGCACAGGCGCGCGAGCTGCTGCGCGGCTGGGACTTCGTTCTCGACAAGGATTCGGTCGCCGCCGGCATTTACAGCATGTGGCAACGGCGCGTCATCGCCAACACGCGTCAACGGCTCGCGCCAGGATCGCTGAGCAGCGTGGCGAACGAAATCACTCTCAAGCGCATCATCGATGCGCTCTACGCGCCGGACGCACGGATTGGCGAACAACCCACCAACGCACGTGACGCCTTGCTCGCGCTGAGTCTCGACGAAGCGGTGGCAGAGCTGACCAAGCGGTTTGGCGCAGATCCACAGAACTGGAAATACGGGCAAACCGGCTTCCATCACGCGCTCATTCGTCATCCGCTGACCGACGCAGTCAACGCCGCAACGCGCGCCAAACTTACCGTTGGACCGCTTCCGCGCGGTGGCGACGGGCAAACCATCAACGCCACGGGCAACGGCGACAATCAGGTTTCGGGCGGCTCGTTCAAGATCGTCGTCGACACCGAGGATTGGGACAACTCGGTCGGCCTGAACACGCCGGGTCAGTCGGGCAACCCCGACGACCCTCATTACCGCGACTTATTCGAGTTGTGGGCGCGCGGAAAGTATTTCACCGTCGCGTATTCGCGCCAGAAAGTCGAGACAGTCAAGGAAAGCGCGATGCGATTGGAGCCGGCGCGCCCGTCCTCACAACACTAGGCGGTAGCGGTCGCGAAGAATCTTGGCGTGATGTTCGCCCACATTTCCGTCGTCTCGACTTCCCAGCAGACCTTCGCTCGGGCATCACTCGCGAGCGCTCTGCTTTGACGAGTATGGACAGCCGCGTGATACCTACTTGTCGCCCGGGCTGCGGTTCTTCCACCAGGGTCAGTTCGAAGGTCGCAGGAAGCGCGTTTCGCCGCACCTCGTTCGCGCGCCGGTCGAACCAACCGGCGGCGCGCCGCGACAACTGGACACGTCGTTTAACTCTTTCCACCATCGCCGCGAAGCGATTCGATTCGCGTCGCCACTGTGAAGCAGGACCCGCGACGGCTGGCCGGTGGTTCAAAATCCCCCTCAGCGATGGCCACGGTTTCGCCCAAATTTGTAGGACGTTAGCCGAGGCGGGTAGATTCGGATTACTCGCGGACGAATAGCGCGGTCCCATCGCAGTTCCCTCGTGCGGTTCTTCTGCCAGACCCCGACGACGTTGAACGTGCGCCGGCGCCGCCGCCTGCGCGTCGAGGGGCAGCGCGGCTCACGTCGTCAAGGCGGGTCTCGCGGAGCGGTTTCGGCACCCGCCGCGTTCCGTTGGTCATTGTTCGTTTGGAGCCGTCGACCGCTCGCCCACCTCGCCCGTCACGACGTCATCAACGCCCGCGGCAGGCGACGGCGACGCGCCGACCGGCATCGCGCTCGCCTTAGCGCAGTCGCGACTGGGAGGACGGTCCGGGTCGCCGGAGCGAGCGACATCCGTGGCGGTGTACTTCGGGCCGGGCGCGGCGTGCTCCACCGGCGCGCGACGCGCTGTCGCGGGATCACCCCGTCACGCCGTTCGCCCGCACCATCGCGAAGGCCTTGTCGACGAGCGCCTGCGACTCCGCCGCGAGTTCCTCCATCTGCTGAACGCTCAAGCGGGTGAACAAACGCGAAGGTGATGCCGCCGAGGGCGACCGCCGCATCCGCATCCGGCAGGGGCAGTGGGTTAGACGGTTTCGATGGCCGGGTACACGTCGCGCCGCAGGATCGCCACGAGCTCGCGGAGCGTGTACAGCACGATGGGGCCGAGGAAGAGTCCGACGAGCCCGAAGGCGGCCATCCCGCCGACCAGCCCGAAGAACAGCGTGATGCCGTCGAGCTTCACACCGCGTCCCGCGAGCAGCGGGCGCAGGACGTTATCGATCGTGCCGACGACGCCGCCGCCCCACACCACCATGAGCACGGCGCTCCACGTGTTCCCGCCGAGCCCGAGCCAGATCGCGACGGGGGCCCAGACGAGCCCCACTCCGCCAGGCACCAGAGCCAGGAAGAACATGAGCGCGCTCAGCGTGCCGGCGTGAGGGACGCCCAGCACGAGGAACCCGATCAAGCCGAGGGCGGCCTGGACGGCGGCGGTCAGTCCGACGCTGAGGAACACGCCGCGCGTCATCTCGCCGATGTCGTACAGGATGCGGCGGGCGTCGTCGATGGGGAACGGGAGCACCGAGGCGAGGGCCTCGGTCGTCCCTCCCCGTGCGCGAAGAGCACCGGGATCCCCACGATCATCACGATGAACGAGAACGCGAAGCCGAGCGCTCCGCCGACGAGCGCCGGGCCGGTCGCCGCGAGGAACGCCGCGACACGCCGCAGCGCGGTGACGGCGAGCCCCTTCAGGTTCACGTCGGCGAGACCGAACACCCGCTTGCCGTGCTCGACGAGATCGACGAGCCAGGGCCAGCGCTCCGTCACCGTCGGACCGGACGACGTGCCCTGGTAGGATTCCACCCACTGGTAGCCGGCGATCCCGCCCTGCAAGGCCTGCACCGCGACGAGTGTGACCGGCACGATGACGAAGGCCGCCACGAGCAGCGTGAGGATGGTCGTGGCGACCCACTGTCGGCCGCCGCACGCGCGCTGGAGGCGGCGATGGAA
>JBKPDL010000028.1:0-12314 GCA_046727855.1 Acidobacteriota bacterium | reverse complement strand
GCGCGTCGGCTATCAGTCGGAAGCGTCGTTCAGTCGCGCGTTTCGACAAACCATGGGGAAGCCTCCGGCCGCATATCGACGTGCGGCCAAGGCGCGGCAGTCGGCTCGCGTCTGCGAGATGCCGACGATCGCCAGCGCGGCAGCGAACAACACCGAGTGCGCGTGACTTCCCGTCGGGATGCGATCCTCGGAAGCCGTTGGGATTCCAGCGGCGTCGCCGCATGGCTCGACGCGACTCGTCACACCTCGCCCGTGCGCACCCGCGGGTGGGCGAGTTCGTGCGGAACGGGGCCGCGGCATCTTCGGCGCACGCATTCCTTGAGTGGCGTGATCGCTTAAGAGCTGCAGGGGCCCCCTTCGTTCGCCCCAGCGAACGGGCGCTCGTCAAGGATCATGAGCGTCGAGGACAGCTTCGCGATCAGCAGCTCTTGACCGTCCGTGATCACGAAGACCTCCGATTCGCTGACGACCGCGCTGCGCCCAGCCCGTAACGTGCGCGCGCGCGCGACGAGACGCTCGCCGCGTCCGGGTCGAAGAAAGTTGATCTTTAGTTCCAGCGTCAGCACATCGCGTCCGGGAGGCACAGCGGCTCGCGCGGCGCCACCTGCCGTGTGATCCGCCAACGCAGTGATAACACCGGCATGCGCGAAGCCATGCTGTTGGTACAGCGCGGGCGTCAACACGAGCGACGTCTCACACGAGTCGGGCCCGACGGCTTCTAGGCGCACGCCAAGCGTTCGGAGAAAGTTAGCCGTTTCGAAGATCGCCGCGACGCGACGAAAACGCTCCTCGTCGGTTTCGCTTATCAACGGTCCACTCATCTTTTGGTCCAGGATCGCCGCTCGCCGTCATCGAGATGCTGCAGTTTCGAGGTCATTCACGCGACTGTGAGTGCGCCTCGTGACTTGTGCAAGCCCAGCCCTCAGTGATCTTGCTCTATCCCAAGCGTGGTGCTTACCCTTGTCACGCCGCGGGGGTCTCGCGGGTCATTGCTATGACGCAGCGACGAGGGAATGTGACCGACTTCCGCCTACACGAATGACGCCGGCGCGTCGCGCAATGCCTTCTGTGTGCGATGCGCGATTGCCGCAACAACGTGCCGAAGCATCGCACGTTTGTCATTCATCGCGCCTCATTCTCTGGGTATCTTAATGTCAGCGTCTACCACGGGCGCTAGGCTGCAGCCGTAAAAGGAGCAAGGAAACACATCGCCCTTCAGCGCTATCAGCATCGCGGATCCGCAATGGCGCGGCTCAAGGCTGCTACGAGCGCATCGACGTCGGATGCGTCCGTCTCGTGGTGCGTGATGCAGGCGCGGAGCCAACGCTCGCCGCCTGCGAGTTTGGCTTCCGAGATCCATGTATTGCCCTCCGCGGCAAGCCGGCCAAGGAAATCTGCCGTCGCATCGGGGCGCAGGTTGTCGCGCGTGAAGCACACGATCGGGAGCGGCGTGTCGTTCATGACACGCCAGCCGGTTTCCGTCAGCCGTTCCCGAAGACGGCGAGCCATGGCCGCCTGGTGATCGATCAGTGCGGCGATGCCGTCGCTCCCGAGCTCGGCGAGCGTCAGGTAGACCTTCAGTCCGATGAACCGGCGCGACCACTGCAAAGAGTGCTGATAGAGATCCTCCCGCCCTGGAACAGCATCGGGCACGTACCCGGTGTGCACCGAGAAGACGGACTCGACGAGCCTGCGGGCGCGACAGAAAAACATCCCCGCACCCATGGGGATCGGGAGCGTTTTGTGCGCGTCCCATGTGACAGAGTCCGCCCGCTCGATGCCGGCCACGTGCGTTCGCAGACCCTCCGAGAGGAGCGCCAGGCCTCCCCAGGCCGCATCGACGTGAAACCAGATCGCCTCCGTCCGACAGAGATCTGCCAGAGCGTGCAGGGGATCGATCGCGCCAGTCGCCGTGGTGCCTGCCGTACCAATCACGCAGAACGGGATCTGCCCGGTGGCGCGATCACGGGCGATCTGTTGTCGGAGATCATCGACGTCGAATCGCTGCTGCGCATCGCTCCGCACGCGGCGGAGCGCGCGCTCGCCGACGCCGATGACGCGCGCGACCTTGACGAACGAATCGTGCCCCTGATCGGACGCGTACAGGACGGGCCGGCCTGCGACGCCCACAAGCCCGTCGCGCCAGTGTTCCGGAAAGGCTGATGCAAGCGCGACCAGTACGCCGGTGAGATTGGCTTCCGACCCACCCGTGGTAAACATGGCCGCTACTTCCGGGGATTTGAACCCGAGCCGATCTGAGAGATATGCCAATGCCCGTCGTTCGATCTCGCTCGCCGCTGGCGCGTGCCACCACGCACCGACCTGAGGGTTGTAGAGGGCGACCATCGCATCGGCGATCACCCCTGCGCGCCGGACGCCAGGGTTGAAGAGGCCAAAGTAGCGCGGATGCGTCGAATGGAGCAGGCCGTGCTCCAGCAGATCAACGAGCTCTGCGACCAGCGTGCCGAGGTCATGCGGGTCCGACAGTTTCTGCGCCGCGAGCCGCGCGTCGAGCGCATCCGCTGAGAGCACCGGCGTTACGCGTGCGTGTCGTACGTCGACAGGCCACTGAACGATGCGTTCAGACACGATCCTCAGCGGGTCCTGCGTCGCCGTCGCTGCCTGTGTATTGGCGTGCATCGAGGCTGGCGGTCGCTCCATTCCAGCAGTGTCCGCCGTTCTCGATTCGAGCACAATCGAATAGACTTCGCTCGAGAGGCGTGATTATGCCATTAGACCGAATAGACTTCGACATATTGGCTGCTTTGCAGAACAATGCTCGGCTGTCCAATAAGGAGCTCGCTGCACACGTCGGCCTCGCGCCGTCCAGTTGCCTGGAACGCGTGCGGACTCTAACGCAGAGAGGCGTGATCCAGGGATCGTACGCCGAGGTCTCGGGCGCTGCACTGGGCATCGGACTGGAGGCGCTCGTGGCAATTCGCCTGGTCAAGCACTCGCGCGAGGCGTTCCGGCGGTTCTACGGGCACCTCCGATTGTTGCCTGAAGTGCTCTGCGTGTTCCATGTCACGGGCGTGAACGATCTCCAAGTCCACGTCGCGGTGCGTGATATCCATCACCTCCGCACTCTCATTGTCGAGCGCTTCGCCACACAGCCTGAGGTGGACCATTGTGAGACGGCGGTGATCTACGAGCTGCACCGCACACATCAGTGGCCCTGCTATGTGAGCGTGGAGGGGGCCTTGGAGAACCAGGGCGCTGCGGTTGTGCGCTCCTCACGGACACTGAAACGCCGTCGCTGATCGCGGGTCCATCGTCTCGCCTGTGCAAGAGCGAACACGCCCGTCTCGAACGTCGCCGAGCGATCGGCGATGCCGTAGCTCTAGTCTCAAAGTTCACTTGAATTGACCACGCCAACGGCGCCAGAACGCTCGAGCGACGCCGCGATCAGGCGCAAATGCGGCATCCATCACGGCGCCGCGATTGTCAACGCAAGTGAATTGAGGGAATTGAGGGGTTAGATGTTCGCCACGACACCGGCATCCGCCGTGTGCGCAAGTCGCACCCGGGACAGAGTCGGTACTAACAACCATCAGGGCCAAAGCACGCGCCGTCGCCGATAGGTTCGAATGAGAGTCTCCCTTCGACTACCGTTTTTGGCCACAACGCGACTCACGATAGGAGCGGAGGAGCTGCGGCGGAAGTGCAACGAGCGGACTCAATCGGTTCAATTTTTGGACTGGCACGCGCGAACCGAGCGTGCCAGGATGCGGCATGCAGAAATACAAGCAGTACTGCCCTGTCGCTCGGGCGGCGGAGATCCTGGCGGATCGATGGACGCCGCTCATTGTGCGCGAGCTGATTCTCGGCAGCCATCGTTTCAATGAGATCGAGCGAGGGCTGCCCGGAATCTCGCGCTCGCTGCTGGCATCGCGCCTCCGGGACCTGGAAGACGCCGGCGTCATCGAGCGTCTACCTGGTGCGCAACCGAAGGTAACGGCGTATCACCTTTCTGAGGCTGGCAGAGATCTCACGACGGTCATCGAGACGCTTGGCGCGTGGGGCGTCCGCTGGGCCTTCGGCGAGCCGAGGCCGGAGGAGTTGGACGCGGGGTTATTGATCTGGAGGATTCACCAGCGGATCAACCGCGAGCTCTTGCCGGACAGGCGTACGGTCGTTGAGTTCGACTTCACCGGTCCTCGCGGACGACGAGTGTGGTTGCTCCTCGAGCCACGGGAGGTTTCGGTCTGTGTGACGCCCCCGGGTTCGATTCGGATCTCATCGTTCGTGCGGATCTGTCGTTCTTCTGCCGTGTAGGGTTGGGACGCATCGATTACGACTCCGCCATTCGCTGTCGCTCCGTGGTTGTCGAAGGGCTTCCCGCGCTTGCGAAGCAACTTCCGCAGTGGTTCATGTGGAGTCCGATGGCGCGTTTCGTTCGCGAACTCGAGCACACGGTGGCGCAGGCCTCAAGCCTGGTCGCTGCCACCGACCGCCCTGCAGTTTGACGTCTCCGGATGGATACCAATCCGTTGCGAACTTTTCGCGGCGACACCCAGCCGAACTTCAAATATCAGCACGCCGTCTCTTCACCGATGTTCCGCTTCGTCCTGAGCGAGCTGGTGCACTCGCTTCTGCCGGCGGGCGCCGCGTTTGATGTCCACGATCTTCAAGCCGGTCGCCTTCGCTACGGCAAGCTGGCGGTCGTCGGCCGACACGAACCTCGTGCTCATCACTGCGTGCGCTGCAGCGACGTGTAACAGATCGAGGCTCCGCACGAGATGCTTCGCGGCGTAGCGCCCGGACAGCTCGGCTGCCTGGGCGAACACGTCGTCCAAATCAAGCGACATTCGTATCAGCCGCTGATTGTCAAGGTCCTCTCGCAGCTGCCGCTGGATCGAGTCACATTCCTTCCTGGTCATCAGGTCGCGGCCCACGAGCCGCTCGAACGCGTTCGGGATTTC
This sequence comes from Acidobacteriota bacterium, assembly GCA_046727855.1. Taxonomy (GTDB): domain Bacteria; phylum Acidobacteriota; class Vicinamibacteria; order Vicinamibacterales; family UBA2999; genus DASPWV01. The sequence continues at coordinate 7,392 of JBKPDL010000028.1, read as the reverse complement.
GAGCTGATGGAGCACAGTAAACGGGATCTGGCCTGCCCGCAGCAGCACGGACCCGGCCGAGTCAGAAAACTGCTCGTTCACGTAGAGAGGAACCAAGGCGCTCGAATCCGCGTATGTCGTCATCGGTCGCCCCGGCCCTCGATCACTATGTCCGAGCCGCTGGGCGCAACGATCCGATCACCGAAAACAGCTCGTCTGCGTGTTTTCAGATCGGGCCAGGGCGCCACAGGGCCAGCCGCCTTCATGGGCGCCAGACGTGCGACGGGTTTGCGCCGGCGGGTCACTTCGATGGTCTCCCCGCGCTCCACACGCGCCATCACGCGCTTGAGGTTCTGCTGGAGCTCGCGCACGGAAACGGAGACTCTTGCCATGTACGACATTTTGTCTGACAATCGCAGGACCCGTCAAATCGTGTCGCGGGCGAAGAATGGCGGCGCGTCTGACGCTCTGGCGCGGCTGTCGGTCGCGACATGTGTGACATTCATGAGCATGTCCTCCGTGACGCGTCACCGCTAATTACCGTCGGAGCGTCCGGGAACGTTCATGCGAGCATCGCGCGAGGCGCGATAGTCCGACCGAAAGGGCGGCTGAGTGACAGTCTCGCCGCTCATACTCGCCCTTCCGATGAACCCAGCGCCTTAGTGACGATTTCCTGGGCCTCGGTCACGATCGCGTCCAAGTGGACCTGATCCTTGAAGCTCTCCGCGTACACCTTGTATATGTTTTCGGTGCCCGAAGGCCGGGCCGCAAACCAGCCGCTGGCGGTCACCACTTTCAAGCCATCGATCGGCGCGTTGTTGCACGGTGCCCGAGTCAGCTTGGCGATGATGGGCTCGCCAGCGAGGCTCGAGTCCCTGACCGCCTCCGGCGACAGCTTCTTCAGCCTCGCTTTCTGCTCGGGTGTTGCGGGCGCGTCGATGCGCGTGTAGTACGGCACGCCAAACTGCGCGGTGAGCTCGGCGTAGTGCTCTCCCGGGTCCTTGCCGGTGCGGGCGGTGATCTCCGCCGCCAGCAGGTCCATGATCGGCCCGTCTTTGTCAGTCGTCCATACCGTGCCGGCGTCGCGTAGGAAGCTCGCCCCCGCACTCTCTTCACCGCCGAAACAGCACGAGCCGTCGAGGAGTCCGGGAACGAACCACTTGAATCCGACTGGAACCTCCGACAACCGGCGGCCGAGATGCTTCACCACCTTGTCGATCATGCTGCTGCTGACCAGCGTCTTGCCGACAGCGGCGCCAGTCGGCCACTGCGGGCGATGGGTGAGAAGGTAGTGGATGGAGACGGCAAGATAGTGGTTGGGGTTCATCAGGCCGGCGGACGGTGTGACGATCCCATGCCGATCGGAATCCGGATCGTTGGCAAATGCAACGTGGTATTTGTCTTTGAGCGCGACGAGCCTCGCCATCGCATAAGGGCTCGAGCAGTCCATGCGGATCACGCCGTCGTGATCGAGGGTCATAAACGAAAAGGTCGGATCGAGCGCCTCGTTCACGACCGCGATGTCCAACCCATACAGGGTGTTGATTGGCTCCCAATAACTTCTCGCCGCCCCCCCAAGCGGGTCGACGCCCAATGTGAGGCCGGCCGCGCGAATGGCATCCATATCAACAACATTCCTGAGATCGCGGACGTAAGGCAGGACAAAGTCCTCCTGGTGGGTGGTTGACGCCTGGATGGCCGCCTTGAAGGGAATGCGCTTGACACGGACGTTGTTGTCGCGCAGGAGCGTATTGGCTCTGTCCTCGACCCACCGCGTCACATCAGTGTCGGCGGGACCGCCGCTCGCCGGGTTGTACTTGAAGCCGCCATCCTCTGGCGGGTTGTGCGAGGGCGTGATCACGATGCCATCCGCGAGCGACGCCTTGCGGCCGATGTTGTAGACGAGAATTGCCCGCGAAATCACCGGCGTCGGCGTCACGCCATCGTCTTGTTGGATCACCGTCTCGACGTCGTTGGCCGCGAGCACTTCGAGCGCGGTGCGTTGGGCCGGACCTGATAGTGCGTGTGTGTCCTTGCCCATGTAGAGTGGGCCGTCGCTGCCCGCGCTGCGGCGATAGTCGCAGATGGCCTGAGTGATGGCAAGAATATGCGCCTCGGTAAACGTGCCACGCAGCGGGGAGCCTCGGTGGCCGCTGGTCCCGAAACTGACCATCTCGTTGACGTCGTCAAGGTCCGGCGTGCGCTCGTAATACTCCCGCTCGAGCCGGACGAGATCGACCAGCATCTCTCGGGGCGCAGGGCGCCCGGCCAGGGGTGACATGCGCGCGTGTGTCTCTACGGGACCCGACATGGCTTCACCTCCCAGATCTCGCTTGCGTACTCCGCGCTCGTCCGATCGCTTGAAAATCTTCCAGAGCCAGCGATACTCACGATGGCCGTGCGGACCCACGCATCCGAATCGGCATACAGATCGCACAACCGCTGGTCGGCTTCAAGATACGACTTCAAATCCCCCGGATGCATCCAGGTTGCGTGGGGGCAGAATCCTACCTGTTTGCCCGTCACAGATCCATGATCTGCGGTTCATGGGCGCCGCGCTCGCCGGTGTCGCGGTTACACCGATGGAAGCGACTCAAGTTGACTCTAAGGGAGTGCGGAGAGACGGTGCGGTCGCCGGACCAATCCGGCGACGGAGCGCACGAGGCTGATTACCATGACCGTCAACTGCTCCGACACGAGGGTGCCCGCGCCACGTTCATCGAGGCGTGCTCGACCACATTTCTCGGCGACAACCCCGACCAGGGCTCGATGGGCTGGACGGATGCAAACAATGGCATCGCGCACGACGCGGGCAACTGGTTCTTCACGGTGAGGGTGTCCCACGACCGGTGAATAGGGAACAGGTACGCCTGTCACTCGCTTTGGCGCTTTTCGTGTGTGCACGGCCCGCTCCACACGGGTTCTTCCACAAACGGTCCGCATCGACTGGTGTGTTTATGAATCATCGCGCTAGAATCGTCCGCGCTCCCCCCAGGATTCGCGAGGGTTCGTCTGATTCGCCACGCGCTGCGGCCTGGCGCGGTTCGACGGGCAGCGGTTTCTCACCTACGGGGTGCAGGACGGTCTGGAAGAAATGCGGACACGGTGGGTCACGGTGGCGGGCTCGTTCTGTCTCTTGTTCGCTTCGATCAGCGCGGGACAGGAGGTGCCCGCCGCGGACGACACAGCTCGCCTCCGCGAGCTGCTGAAAATTCAGCAACAGCAGCTGGACGAACAGCGAAGAGCGTTGGAGGAGCTGAAGACGCGGCTCATGGAACGAGGGAACTGCGATTCCGTTGCTGTGATCGATCCGAATCGTGCGCTTGGCGAGACGACTATTCAATTGGCGTCCGTGCAGGCGCCGCCTCCGTCGGCGTCCACGGCCTCCGCGGATCCCGCCCAACCGGCCGAGGCGGGACAGCAGCCTCAGAATCCGACGCAGGAGATCGCCCGGGAACAGCCCGAGGGTCCCGCGTTGGAAATCGGCCCGGCGCGGCTTCGCGTTGGTGGCTATCTGGGGCTGACGGGGATTTACCGCTCCACCAACAGCGGGGGCGGTATCGGCACCAGCTTCGCGTCAATTCCATACGAGGACAAGGTCCAGGGCAATGTGAGCGAAGCGCGCCTCAGTGCGCAGTCGTCACGCATCTCCCTTCGTGTGGATGCCGATTTCCCCGAGCCGGGCCCGCGTTTTCGCAGACTGTCCGGCTATTTCGAAATGGACTTCGGTGGGACGACGCCAGGCACCGTTGCGGTCTCGAGCACAAGCGTAGGGTTCCGCCTCCGCCAGGCGTTTGCCGAGGTGCAGTACGGCGAGACCTTTCTCCTCGCAGCCGGTCAAGCCTTCTCTCTCATGACACCGGCAAAAGATCAGATCAGCATCTGGCCATCGGACGTCGAAATGTCGCAGTCGGTCGACACCAACTACCTGGCCGGCATGATCTGGGATCGGGCGCCGCAGCTTCGTGTGACTTGGCGCCCATCGACCCGCTTCAACTGGGCGGTATCGGCCGAAAACCCGGAACAGCAGCTGGGAAAGGGGTTGGTGACCTTGCCCACGTGCTGTTCGAGCGACCTCGATGCCCAGTACAACACCGGGTCCGACGAGCTCAAGGTACCCAACCTGATGCCGGATATAGCGACCCGTGTCGCCTTCAACCCCGTAAAGCCCTTCCATGTGGACGTCGGCGGCGTGATACGCGTGTTCCGCCACACGTTGCAGCCGTACGACGACGACTTCAAGGAGGTGGGCGGCGGCGTCGGTATCAATGTCCGATTCAACGCCACGTCCGGCACCAAGTTCCTCCTGCAGAGCGCATTCGGTTCCGGCCTCGGCCGCTATATCGGGGGGCTCGTTCCCGATGTCGCGTTCCGGAGCGATGGCTCCATCAGCCCCATCGGCACGACGTCCTGGGTGGGCGGCGTGGAGCAAAAATTCTCGGACCGACTCTCGATGGGTGGCTATTACAGCGGTGTGAACGCCGAGGACAACTTCTTTGTAGATACCGACGGCAGCTACATCGGCTTCGGGTATCCGGGGTCGTCGAATTCCAACAACCGCAAGGTCCAGGAAGTCACCGGGACGGCGGCCTATCAGATCGTGAAATCGCAGGATCGCGGCTCGGCCCAGTTGAACCTGCAGGCATCTTGGCTGACAAGGGAGCCATGGTCGATACAGCAGGGACTCAGCTCGGCTGATGCCTTCATGTTCTTCGTCCAGGTTCGCTACAACCTGCCGTGATTCGCTTACGTCTTCTTCAAGGTGTGACATGCGTGCTCAGGTGGATTCGAAAACCGCTCGCGTCGCGCAGCCTGTCGGCGGCGCCGGCGTGGAGCGAGCATGCTGCCCGTAATTCGTGACGCCAGATGATCCCGACAAGCAACCAGTGCCGACGTGGACTTGTTCCAGTCCCGTCGACCGGCTCCCGCTCGCGAGCGCTCGGCGTGCTTTGTATTGCGCTCGCGACTGCGACGATCATCGCGCAGTCGTCAGTCTCGCTTCCCAACAGACCGGATTCGGTGAAGTTTGCCGCGATTGGCGACAACGGGACGGGCGACTGGCCGCAGTACGAAATCGCGCAACAAATGACTAAGGCCCATGCGACGTTCGCGTTCGATCTCGTCATCATGCTGGGCGATAACATGTATGGAGGACAACGGCCGGCCGACTTCGTGAAGAAATTCGAGCAGCCGTACGCGCCACTGCTGGCCGCCGGAGTGCGTTTCCAAGCGTCACTTGGCAACCACGACCGCTCAGAGAACGTGTCATACAGGTTCTTCAACATGGATGGACACCGCTACTACACGTACGCACGCAAGTACGTCCGCTTTTTCGCGCTGGACAGCACCCAGATGGATCCGAGCCAACTCGCGTGGATCGAGACTTCGCTGCGGGACGCACGCGAGGAGTGGAAGATCTGCTACTTCCATCATCCCCTCTACTCGAATGCCCGCCGTCACGGGGCTTCCGTCGACCTGCGCGTGCTGCTGGAGCCGATCTTTCTCAAGTACGGCGTCAATGTGGTGTTTTCCGGCCACGATCACGTCTACGAACGGCTGAAGCCGCAGAAGGGGATCTTCTATTTCGTGTCCGGCTCGGCGGGACAGCTCAGAAAAGGCAACATGCGACCAACCGACCAGACCGCCGCATATTTCGACCAGGACCAGAGCTTTATGCTCGTGGAGATCGCGGGCGCGGAGCTGCACTTCCAGACGATCGCCCGCACCGGGAAGGTGGTTGATTCAGGTGTCCTCTCGAAGCAGCCCAGGGTCAGCGAGTCGGGGCAGACACCCGGAGAACCGCCAAGACGTTAGCGCGGCTCGCTGAAGGGATGCTGCACACGAGGAAGGCATGACGAGCGATTCTGCGCGTGAGGCTGCTGCCGCCAACCACCGTGGCGAACGAGATGCCGGCGGTAGGGCTCTCGGCCCGACGTCGAAGCGTCGCGGGCTGCGCCATCATCGCGTGTGGCGTACCGTTCCGCGTCTGTCGAGATTCGCCGTCGAGCATCTTCTCCTGCTGCCACTGGGCGCCCTGATCGCTCTGGTGTGGGTCAACATGGGGCCGGAGAGCTATTACCGATTCACCTATGTGATCTCGTTTGGCGTGAATGATGTCGCGATGGCGTTTTTCTTCGCGTTGATTACCAAGGAAGTCGTTGAAGCGACAGTGCCGGGTGGAGTCCTCCATCCCTGGCGGCGCGCCCTGCTCCCGGTAATCGCAGCACTGGGTGCGACCGTTATCCCTGCATTTGTTCACGTTCGACTCGTCGACGCGCTCGACGAGCCCATGCTAGCCGTCGGATGGCCAGTTTCATTGGCGACCGATCTCGCGATGGCGTATTTCATCGCGAGAGTCATCTTCAGTGCTGGGCATCCCGTGATCCCGTTTCTGCTGCTTCTGGGAATTGCGTCGGATGCAGTGGGCTTCCTCACCCTCGCGCTGTTCAATCCAACGAGAGAGCTTCATTTCACCAGTGGTGTGCTGATCTTCGCCGCCGCAATCGGCATTGCGGTCGGGCTTCGGCGGTCACGGGTCAGGAGTTTCTGGCCCTATCTGCTCGCTGCCGGAGGCGTCTCCTGGTATGCGTTCTTCTGGAGTGGCGTGCATCCGGCACTGGCGCTCGTGCCGATCATGCCGTTCCTGCCGCACGCGGCGCGCGATCCTGGGTTCTTCGTCGATGCACTCCCCGACGCCAAAGACACCTTGAGTCAATTCGAGATCTGGTGGCGGTATCCCGCGCAGGTGGCACTCTTCTTCTTCGGGCTCGTCAACGCGGGCGTGCCCATGGGCGCCCTTGAGCAGGGTACATGGGGTCTTCCGATCGCCGTCATTGTTGGGAAGCCGATTGGCGTCCTCATCGGAGCCGGTATCGCCACCGTTATTGGTTTGCACCTGCCGCACCGCGTCGGCTGGCGAGAGCTAACGGCCGCGGGGTTCACCGCCGCGGTGGGTTTCAGTGTCGGGCTTTTCCTTTGTGCCGCGCTGTTGCCGCCAGGTCAGTTGCGCTCGGAAATGAGCATGGGGGTGCTTTTGAGTCTCGCGGGTGGCCCGTTGGCGGTCGTGTGTGCGCGTGTGCTGCGCGTAGGCAGGTTCGCACGATAGAAAGCTCGCGCGACCATCGAGATGCGGATGTCGACGCTCTACGAATGGGTCGAACGGGAACGGACATCAACCTGAGAGATCGGTTGCGCGCACGAATCCGCGCATGAAAGCTCATGCGAGGCACGGTAGCGAGACGGCCCGTGCCCATCGCGTGAGAAGCGTGAGTTGCGCCGTCTCGCCCGCAAGGACCTCGCGTCCGTCCTCTGTGATCCGGTTTTGGATCCGTCGCGCGTTCTCGTCCGGGGCGGGCGGTTGCGGACATCGGTGATCAGCCGAATGTCGTACAGCCGCGCAATCGAGCGATAGAG
>JBKPDL010000027.1:0-63567 GCA_046727855.1 Acidobacteriota bacterium | reverse complement strand
CATTGGCCACATCGACCACGGCAAGACCACGCTGACAGCGGCGCTGACGAAAGTCGCCGCCGACAAGGGCTGGGCAAAGTTCGTCTCCTACGACGAGGTTGCCAAAGCGTCCGAGTCCCAGGGGCGCCGTGATGAAACCAAAATTCTGACGATCGCATCGAGCCACGTCGAGTACTCCACCGCGAAGCGCCATTACGCGCACGTCGACTGCCCCGGTCACGCCGACTACATCAAGAACATGATCACCGGCGCGGCGCAGATGGACGGCGCCATTCTCGTCGTCAGCTGCGTGGATGGCCCGATGCCGCAGACGCGCGAGCACGTGCTGCTTGCCCGTCAGGTCAACGTCCCGTACCTCGTGGTCGCCTTGAACAAGGTGGACTTGATGGACGACGCGGAACTGGTCGATCTCGTCGAGCTCGAGGTGCGCGAGTTGCTCAAGACCTACGGCTTCCCCGGCGACGATGTGCCGGTGATTCGCGTGTCGGCGAGCAGGGCGCTCAGCGGTGAACCCGACGGCGTCGAAGGCATCGTCAAGCTGATGGAAGCGCTCGACAACTACATCCCGGTCCCGCAGCGCGAGGTCGACAAGCCGTTCATGATGCCGATCGAGGACGTGTTCTCGATCTCCGGCCGCGGCACCGTGGTGACCGGCCGTGTCGAGCGCGGCCGCGTGAAGGTCGGCGAGGAAGTCGAGATCGTCGGCTTCAGGCCTACGTCGAAGAAGGTCGTGACCGGCGTCGAGATGTTCCGCAAGCTGCTCGATTCGGGCGAGGCGGGCGACAACATCGGCGTGCTGCTGCGCGGCGTGGAAAAGACCGACGTCGAGCGCGGTCAGGTGCTCGCAAAGCCTGGCTCGATCAAGCCGCACACGAAGTTCAAGGCGCGCGTCTACGTGCTCTCGAAGGAAGAAGGCGGCCGCCACACGCCGTTCTTCAACGGCTACCGTCCGCAGTTCTACATCCGGACGACGGACGTCACCGGGACGCTGAACCTGTCGGAAGGCGTGGAGATGATCATGCCGGGCGACAACACCGACATCACGGCCGAACTGATCGCGCCGGTCGCGCTCGAGAAAGAAGCGCGCTTCGCCATTCGTGAAGGCGGACGGACGGTGGGCGCCGGCACGGTCACGGAGGTTATCGCGTAGTGACAAGTTCAAAGTTGGGAACTCACCAATCTTTCCAACGTTGAACTTCACTTTGAACTTTGAACCTCGAACTTTGAACTGACAGGAATGCAGCCGTGAGAGACATCATTCAATTGGCGTGCGGCGAGTGCAAACGTCGCAACTACAGCACGACGAAGAACAAGAAGAAGACGACAGAACGGCTGGAGTTCAGCAAGTACTGCCCCTTCTGCAAAAAGCACACGCCGCATAAGGAGCAGAAGTAGCGAGAAAAGGGGAAAAAGAGGTGGGAAAAGGGTCTGACCCCTTTTCCCCTTTCCCGGCGGCCCGAATGCTAGGCCAGTAGCTCAAATGGTAGAGCACCGGTCTCCAAAACCGGGGGCTGGGGGTTCGAGACCCTCCTGGCCTGCCAGCTACTTCGCTGAAGGTTGCACCTTCAGCGAAGAGTGCGAAGTCAGCGAAGAAGACGAAGATGGCGAAGATCGAAAACTACGACGGCGGCGACGAGAACACTGGATTGCGCGCCCCTTTGGGTTGGTGGCAGCGAAGCCGGCAGTTCCTCATTGAAGTCCGCAACGAGATGAAGCGTGTGACGTGGCCCTCGCGGAAAGAGGTCTACGCCACGACCGTGGTCGTGATCCTGACGTCGGTGTTCTTCGGGCTGTATCTGTTTGGCGTGGATCTTCTGCTCAGCACTGCCGTGCAGCGGATCTTCCAGCGGTTCGGAGCGGCGTAATGAGCACCGACGTCAGCACGAAGAACTGGTACATCGTCCACACCTACTCGGGATTCGAGAAGAAGGTGGCCGAGTCGCTCCAGCAGCGCGTGCAGGCCTACGGACTGCAGGACGAGATCGGCGAAGTGCTGATTCCGACCGAAGACGTAGTCGAGATGCGCTCGGGCAAGAAAGTGGTGTCCTCGAAGCGCTTCTTCCCCGGCTACATCCTCGTCGAGATGAACATGACCGACAACGCGTGGCATGTGGTGAAGAACACGCCGAAGGTCACGGGTTTTGTCGTCGCAGGTGCGAAACCGACGCCGCTCACGAAAGACGAAGTTGAGCAGATTCTATTGCAGGTGCGTACGGCGGCGGAAAAGCCGAAACCGAAGTACACGTTCGACAAAGGCGATCAGGTCCGGATCAACGAAGGCCCGTTCGCCGGCTTCAACGGTGTCGTCGACGAAGTGAACACCGACAAGAACACGTTGAAGGTGATGGTGACGATCTTCGGCCGCTCAACGCCGGTGGAATTGGATTTCTTACAGGTCGAAAAATTGTGATCGCGGGCCTGAAGGCCCGCGCTACACGGTCGCCCTTTTTTGATGTTTTGTCGCGCGAACCTTAGGTCGGCGTTTCTGAGAGTAACGTGGCGCGGACCTTTAGGTGGGCGTTTCTGAGAGTACGTAGCGCGGACCTTTAGGTCCGCGAGGACATCATGGCTAAGAAAGTTCAAGCACTCGTGAAGCTCCAGATCCCTGCGGGCAAAGCCACGCCGGCGCCGCCCGTCGGCACCGCGCTCGGTCCGCACGGCGTGAACATCATGGACTTCTGCAAGGCCTTCAATGCGAAGACCGCTAAAGAAGAGGGTCTCATTATCCCCGTCGTCGTGACCGTGTACAGCGATCGCTCTTACACCTTCATCACCAAGACGCCGCCCGCGTCGGTGCTGCTCAAGCGCGCCGCGAACCTCGCCAAGGGATCGGCGGAGCCGAACAAGAACAAGGTCGGCACGGTTACCGCGAAGCAGGTGGAAGAGATCGCCAAGTTGAAGATGCCGGACCTGAACGCAGGTTCGCTCGAAACCGCGATCAAGACCGTCGCAGGTACTGCACGGTCGATGGGAATTGATGTAGTGGGGTAGGGAGTTAGTTCAAAGTTGAAAGCGTGAACGCGGTTTGAACTTTGAACTTTGAACTTTGAACTTTGAACTTTGAACTTTGAACTGACAGCGAAGTGAGTGGGAGGCGCGAGCGTAGCGAGCGCCGACATAACCACTAAGGAGTCAAATGAAGAGACACGGCAAGAAATACACGGCAGCACGACAGCAGGTCGGCGACAAGCCGTACGCGCTCGAAGAAGCACTGCCGCTCGTGCAGAAAGTGAAGTTCGCGAAATTCGACGAAACCGTCGCGTTATCGATTCGCCTTGGTGTTGATCCGAAGCATGCCGATCAGATGGTGCGCGGCACGGTAGTGCTGCCGCACGGTCTCGGCAAGTCGAAGCGGGTGCTCGTGATTGCCTCGCCCGACAAGCAGAAGGAAGCCTCCGATGCCGGCGCCGATCACGTGGGCGGTGAGGAACTCGTGGACAGGATCGCCGGCGGCTGGCTCGATTTCGAGGCCGTCGTCGCAACGCCGGACATGATGCGCGTGGTGGGCAAGCTCGGGAAAGTGCTCGGCCCGCGCGGCCTCATGCCCAACCCGAAAACGGGCACCGTCACGCCGAACGTCGCACAGGCGGTGAGCGAAATCAAAGCGGGCAAGGTCGAGTTCCGCGTCGACAAGACCGGCATCGTCCATGCCCCGGTGGGGAAGACGTCCTTCCCTTCGCAAAACCTGATCGCCAACGCCGCCGCGCTCCTCGACAGCATCGTCAAGGCGAAGCCGGCCGCTGCAAAGGGCAAATACCTGCGCAGCATCACGGTCTCCTCGACCATGGGGCCGGGCGTGAAGATCGATGAGACCCGCGTCGAAACCGCGGCGCGACGATAGGAGATCGGACCAGTGGCTGTAACCAGAGCTGATAAAGAAGCCGAACTCCAGATGCTCGAAGGAGTCTTTCAGGGCGCCGACGCGGCCATCCTGATCGACTACAAGGGCATCAACGTCCCGCAGGCCACCGAGCTCCGTTCGCAGCTGCGCAAAGCGCGTGCGGGCTACAAGGTGGTGAAGAACACGCTGGCAAAGCGTGCGCTCAAGGGCACCGATTACGAATCGCTCACCGCGATGTTCGAAGGGACGATGGCGATTGCGTACACCGAAGACGATCCGGTGGCGCTCGCGAAAACGCTGACGACCTTCATGAAGACTGCACCGACGCTGCAGATCAAAGCGGCGGTGGTGCAGGGCCAGGCCATCAATCCCGCGCAGGTCACGGATCTCGCGAACCTGCCTGGCAAGCCGGAGTTGTACGCGAAGTTGCTCTTCCTTCTGCAGGCGCCAATGGTGAACCTGGTGCGGGTGCTCAATGCCCTGCCGCGGGATCTCATGAGCGTGCTCGTGCAGGCAGAAAAGAAGCGGTCCGAGGGCGAAGAACAAGGAACCTAACGTTCCAGGTTCTTGGTTCTTCGTTGTGTTCTTTAGTTCGTCGTTCTTAGTTCTTCGTTCTTAGTTCGCACAGGGAGCAGAAATGGCAGATCTCACACAACAGCAGGTCGTTGATTACATCAAGGGCATCAGCGTTCTCGAACTCAGCAATCTCGTCAAGGCGCTCGAGACCGAGCTCGGCGTGTCGGCCGCGGCAGCCATGCCGATGGCAATGCCGATGATGGGCGGCGCCCCTGGTGCGGGCGGCGTGGCAGCTCCGGCCGAGGAGAAGACCGAGTTCACTGTGACGCTGACCGAAATCGGCAGCAACAAGATCAACGTGATCAAGGTCGTTCGTGAAGTCACCAGCCTTGGCCTCAAGGAAGCCAAGGACCTCGTCGAAGGCGCGCCCAAGCCGATCAAGGAAAGCGTGACCAAGGACGAAGCCGAGCAGATCAAGAAGAAGTTCGAAGACGCGGGCGCAAAGGTGGAGGTGAAGTAGCGCGGCGGGCTTACGCCTCCGCTAAAGCTTCGGCGAGACTCGCCGCAGCCTTGGCGCAGGCGGTCGCTGCCCGCGCTACCTGTAGGTGTCAGGTTTCAGATGTCAGGTATCAGGTATCAAGAGGTATCAGGTTGGCGAGAGGTTAATGCTCCGACCTGCTACCCGCTACCTGAAGCCTCCTGATATCCGGAACCTGATACCTGATACCTGACAGCCGAGGAACCGTCTTGCGAGGCAGGTTCCGGCTCGCGCTGAATCTTCGAGGTCACCAGAATGTATAGCCTTCCCAAAAACGTCTACCGCGAGCGCAAGGACTTTTCGAAAATCCGGACGACGGTTGAGATCCCGAACCTGATCGAGATCCAGCGGAAAAGCTACGAACGCTTCCTGCAGATGAACCGCCTGCCCTCGGAACGCGAGGACCAGGGGCTGCAGTCGGTGTTCAAGAGCGTCTTCCCGATTAGCGATTTCCGCGAGAACTCGTCGCTCGAGTTCATCGAGTATTCGATCGGCAACTGGGAGTGCAAGTGCGGCAAGCTGCAAGGCCTGCATCACCTGCGCAAGCCATGCCGCACGTGCGGCCACACGCTCGTGGCCGATCCGTACGGCGACAAGGACGTGCTCTGTCCCAAGTGCGGCACGCCCAACCAGGCGCGCGGTGATGTCTGCGACATCTGCGGCCACACGGTTGCGTTGAAGCTGAAGTACGACGTCGACGAGTGCCAGGAGCGCGGCATGACCTACGCCGTGCCCCTCAAGGTGACGATCCGCCTGGTCGTCTGGAACAAGGATCCGGAAACGGGCGTCAAGACCATCCGCGACATCAAGGAGCAGGAAGTCTACTTCGGCGACATCCCGCTGATGACGGACAACGGCACGTTCATCATCAACGGCACGGAGCGCGTCATCGTGTCGCAGCTCCATCGCTCGCCGGGCGCGTTCTTCCACTCCGAAGACAAGACCCTCTACATCGCGCAGATCATCCCGTATCGCGGATCGTGGGTCGAGTTCGAATACGACGCCAAGAATCTGCTTTACGTGCGCATCGATCGCAAGCGCAAGTTCCTGGCAACCGTGTTTCTGCGCGCGCTCGGGTTGCGCGGCGCGGATGAGATCATCCGCACGTTCCATCCGGTCGATCGCATTTTCCTCGCAGGCGACAAGCTGAAGTGGTCGGTGACCGACAGCCTCATTGGTCTGCGCGCCAAGACCGACATCAAAGCCGGCGACGTGTCGATCACGGCCGGACGCAAGATCACCAAAGCGCACATCGACGGGCTGCGCAAGGCAGGCGTCGAGTCGATCGAAGTCGCCGACGAAGCGCTCGAAGGCGCCTTCACGGCGGCCGACATCATCGATCCGGAAACCGGCGAAGTGCTGCTCGAAGCCAACGAAGAGCTCACCGCGCGCGCCGTGCTCAACGCGCAGGAGAAGAACGTTGAAAGGATCGAGGTCTTCTTCCCCGAGCGCGACGAGGTGGGTCCGATCATTTCACAGACGCTCAAGAAGGATTCGATCCGCACGCACGAAGAGGCGCTGATCGAAATCTACCGGCGTCTCCGTCCCGGCGATCCGCCGACGCTCGACAGCTCGCGCTCGCTCTTCGAGAACATGTTCTTCAATCCGCAGAAGTACGACTTCTCGCGGGTTGGCCGCTTGAAGTTGAACACCAAGCTCGGGCTCAACACGCCGCTCGACGAGAAGATCCTGCACCCGCAGGACTTCTACCAGGTGATTAGCTACCTACTGAAACTGCGCAAGAACCCGATCAACGTGGACGACATCGATCACCTGGGCAACCGCCGCGTCCGCTCCGTGGGTGAGCTCCTCGAAAACCAGTTCCGCATCGGTCTGGTCCGCATGGAGCGCGCCATTAAGGAAAAGATGTCGGTGTACCAGGAAATGGCGACGGCGATGCCGCACGACCTGATCAACGCCAAGCCGGTGATGGCGGCTATTCGCGAGTTCTTCGGCTCGTCGCAGCTGTCGCAGTTCATGGATCAGACGAACCCGCTGTCCGAAGTCACGCACAAGCGTCGTCTGTCGGCGCTTGGGCCGGGCGGGTTGTCGCGTGAGCGCGCAGGGTTCGAAGTGCGCGACGTCCATCCCACGCACTACGGACGTATCTGCCCGATTGAAACGCCTGAAGGACCCAACATCGGTCTCATCTCGTCGCTGTCGTGCTATGCGCGCATCAACGAGTTCGGGTTCATCGAGTCGCCCTACCGCAAGGTCAAGGACGGCGTGGTGCAGGACTACGTGATTGTCACCAACGCGGGTGGCAATCCGAAATACAAGGTCGGCGACATCGTCGACGCGGACGACCTCGTCGGCGCTGACGGTCGATCGAAGAAGAAGGGCGTCGAGTACGAACCCTACTGCTTCTATCTCTCCGCGTGGGAAGAGGACCAGTACATCATCGCCCAGGCCAATGTCGAGCTCGATGAGAACGGTCGCTTCAAGGCGGAGCGCGTCAACGCACGGAAGGCCGGCGACTTCATTCTGTCGCCGCGCGATCAGGTGCAGTTCATCGACGTGTCGCCCAAGCAGCTCGTCTCGGTCGCCGCGTCGCTCGTCCCGTTCCTCGAGAACGACGATGCCAACCGTGCGTTGATGGGATCGAACATGCAGCGCCAGGCGGTGCCGCTGCTCCGTGCGCAGGCGCCGTATGTCGGCACCGGCATGGAGTACATCACCGCGCGCGACTCGGGTGCGGTCGCTGTGGCCCGTCGCTCGGGCACCGTGGACTACGTCGACTCGCAGCGTATCGTCGTCCGCGTCGAAGGCGAGCAGGAAGCCGCGAGCAAGGAAATGGGAGCTGACATCTATCCCATGACCAAGTTCAAGCGCTCCAACCAGAACACCTGCATCAACCAGAAGCCGATCGTTCGCGTCGGTCAGAAGGTGCAGAAGGGTCAGGTGCTTGCCGACGGTCCGTGCACGGAGTTGGGTGAGCTCGCGCTTGGACGGAACGTGCTGGTCGCGTTCATGCCCTGGCGCGGCTACAACTTCGAGGACGCGATCCTGGTCTCGGAAAAGATGGTGAAGGAGGACTATTACACCTCCATCCACATCGAAGAGTTCGAGATCGAGGCGCGCGACACCAAGCTCGGTCCTGAAGAGATCACGCGCGACATTCCGAACGTTTCGGAAGGTTACCTGCGTGACCTGGACGACAGCGGCATCATCCGCATCGGCGCCTACGTCAAGCCCGGCGACATCCTCGTCGGCAAGGTGACGCCGAAAGGCGAAACGCAGCTGACGCCGGAGGAAAAACTGCTGCGCGCGATCTTCGGCGAAAAGGCCGGCGACGTGCGCGACGCCTCGCTGATCTGCCCGCCGGGCATCGAGGGCATCATTGTCGGCGTCAAGATCTTCTCCCGCAAGGGCATCGAAAAGGATGACCGCGCGAAAGCGATCGAGCAGGAAGAGCTCGACATGATGGAGAAGAACCTGCAGGACGAAATCCGCATTCTGCACGACGAAACGAAGAAGCGTGTGATGCAGATGCTGCAGGGTCAGCAGCTTCGCTCGGACCTGTTCGACGAGTTCGGACGCGAGCGGCTGTTGAAGAAAGACACCGACCTCACGCCGGACGTGATGGCGGAGATTCCGTTCAACGTCCTCGTGCGCGCGAAGGTGCGCACCGAAGACACCGGTCTCGAGCCGGACCTGCGCGCGCTCGAAGAGCGCACCGAGCGCCAGGTCGAGGTGATCAAGCAGCTCTTCGAGGAGAAGAAAGAGAAGATTCGCCGCGGCGACGAACTGCCGCCGGGCGTGATCAAGCTCGTGAAGGCGTACGTGGCGATGAAGCGCAAGCTGTCGGTTGGCGACAAGATGGCCGGCCGGCACGGCAACAAGGGCGTCATCGCGCGCATCCTGCCCGAAGAGGACATGCCGTATCTGCCGGATGGCACCCCTGTGGAAATCGTGCTCAATCCGCTCGGCGTGCCGTCACGTATGAACGTCGGCCAGATCCTGGAAACGCACTTGGGCTGGGCGGCACAAGCGCTTGGTCTCTACTTCGCCACGCCGGTGTTCGACGGCGCGCGCGAAGGCGAGATCAAGGACTGGTTGGAACGCGCGGCGCTGCCGTCATCCGGCAAGACGCGCCTCTACGATGGCATGAGCGGTGATCCGTTCGAGCAGGACGTCACCGTTGGCTATATCTACATGCTCAAGCTGTCGCACCTGGTCGACGACAAGATCCACGCGCGTTCGATCGGGCCCTACTCGCTCATCACGCAGCAGCCGCTGGGTGGCAAGGCGCAGTTCGGGGGACAGCGCTTCGGAGAGATGGAGGTCTGGGCGCTCGAGGCGTACGGCGCGGCGCACATCCTTCAGGAGCTCCTGACGGCCAAGTCGGACGATGTGACGGGGCGCGCCAAGATTTACGAGTCGATCGTAAAGGGCGACGCCAGCTTCACACCCGGATTGCCGGAATCGTTCAACGTTCTGATCCGCGAGTTGCAGTCGCTCTGCCTCGACGTCGAGTTGATCTCGACCAAGCGGCGTGCTGAACCGCAGCCGATCGTGGAAACACCAGAACCGGTGTTGGAGGGCTGATGAGACCAAGCTTTACTGACGCAAAAACGACGCTGCGCGCCGATTTCGACGCCATCCGCATCAGCCTGGCATCGCCCGAAAAGATCGAGCAGTGGTCGTTCGGCGAGGTCACCAAGCCGGAAACGATCAACTACCGCACGTTCAAGCCGGAACGCGATGGCTTGTTCTGCGCCAAGATCTTCGGGCCGATCACCGACTGGGAGTGCTTGTGCGGCAAATACAAGCGCATGAAGCACCGCGGAGTGATCTGCGACAAGTGCGGCGTTGAAGTCACGCAGGCCAAGGTGCGGCGCGAGCGCCTCGGGCACATCAAGCTGGCCACGCCGGTCAGCCACGTGTGGTTCTTCAAGGGGCTGCCGAGCCGTATCGGCCACCTGCTCGACATCTCGCTGCGCGATCTCGAGCGTGTCCTCTACTTCGAGGCCTATGTCGTCTCTGAACCTGGCGACACGGATCTCAAGTTCAAGCAGCTGCTCTCGGAAGAGCAGTATCGCAAGGCGCGCGACGAGTACGGCTACACGAAGTTCAAGGCGCAGATGGGCGCGGAAGCAATCAAGGAATTGCTGAAGCGCGAAAACGTGGACAGGCTTGCCGACGAACTGCGCGCGAAGATGCGCTCGGAGCCCTCGGCGCAGAAGAAGCTGAAGTACGCGAAGCGCCTGAAAGTGGTGGACTCGTTCCGCCGCTCCAACAACAAGCCGGAATGGATGATCCTCGACGTGATTCCCGTGATTCCACCGGAGTTGCGTCCTCTCGTGCCGCTCGACGGCGGCCGCTTCGCGACCTCGGACCTCAACGATCTCTATCGTCGCGTCATCAACCGCAACAACCGGTTGAAGAAGCTGATGGAGCTCAAGGCGCCGGACGTCATCATCAGAAACGAAAAGCGCATGCTTCAGGAAGCCGTTGATGCGCTCTTCGACAACGGCCGCCGTGGTCGTGTGCTGCGCGGCGCCAACAACCGTCCGCTCAAGTCGCTGTCCGACACGCTCAAGGGCAAGCAGGGACGCTTCCGCCAGAACCTGCTCGGCAAGCGCGTCGACTACTCCGGCCGTTCGGTGATCGTCGTCGGTCCCGAGTTGAAGCTGCATCAGTGCGGCTTGCCGAAGAAGATGGCGCTCGAACTCTTCAAGCCGTTCATCTACAACAAGCTCGAGGAGCGAGGTCTCGTCGCCACCATCAAACAGGCGAAGGAGATGGTGGAAAAGCAGGTTCCCGAAGTGTGGGACGTGCTCGAGGAAGTGATTCGCGAGCATCCGGTGCTTCTCAACCGCGCGCCGACGCTGCATCGGCTCGGCATCCAGGCCTTCGAGCCGGTGCTGGTGGAAGGCAAGGCCATCCGCATCCATCCGCTCGTGTGCACGGCGTTCAACGCCGACTTCGACGGCGACCAGATGGCAGTGCACATCCCGCTCTCGCCGGAAGCGCAGATCGAAGCCAGCGAGCTGATGATGGCGAGCAAGAACATCCTGTCGCCCGCGAACGGCACTCCGGTCGCGGTGCCGTCGCAGGACATCGTGCTCGGCTGCTACTACCTCACCAAGGCAAAGCCTGGTGCGAAGGGCGAAGGGCGCGCGTTTGCCACGGTGGACGACGTGATTCTTGCGCTCGAAGCGGGCGAGCTGGAAACGCTCAGCCCGATTCGTCTGCGCTACAGCGGCGATCTGCAGGACCTCACCGCCGCGCGCGACGATCAGGACGTGCTGCACACCGAAGTGCAGACCGTACAGAACAAGGTGATCAACACCACGGTCGGCCGCGTGATCTTCAATGCGGCGCTGCCCAAGGGCTTCCCCTTCGTCAACGGCTTGTTGAAGAAGAAGGGGCTGCAGCAGCTGGTGCAGCGCTGCTACCTCACGTCGGGCCTCTCGACCACGGTGGAAGTGCTGGATGCGTTGAAGCACCTCGGCTTCACCTACGCGACGCGCTCGGGCATGTCGATCGGCATCGAGGATTTGATCATCCCGCCGGCGAAGCCGGGCCTCGTCAACAACGCGCGCAACGAGGTCATCAAAGTCGAACAGCAGTACCTCGAAGGCGCCATCACCAACGGTGAGCGCTACAACAAGGTGATCGCGGTGTGGTCCGACGTCACCGAGAAGATCGCCGACGCGATGTTCAAGGAGATGGAGACGCTCGATCAGCAGGGCAGCTTCAACCCGGTCTACATCATGGCCGACTCGGGCGCCCGCGGATCGAAGCAGCAGATCCGTCAGCTCGCCGGCATGCGCGGACTGATGGCAAAGCCGTCGGGCGAGATCATCGAGACGCCGATTCACGCGAACTTCCGCGAAGGCCTCTCGGTGCTCGAGTACTTCATCTCGACGCACGGCGCGCGTAAGGGTCTGGCCGACACGGCGCTCAAGACTGCGGACTCGGGCTACCTCACTCGTCGTCTCGTGGACGTGGCGCAGGACGTCATCGTCTCGGAGCGCGATTGCGGCACGCTCGACGGCATCGAGGCCCGCGCCATTGTCGAATCGGGCGAGATCATCGAGCCGCTCCGCGACCGCATCATCGGCCGCACGGCGCTCGAGCGCATCGTTGATCCGATTACCGGCGACGTCCTCCTCGAGCTCAACGAAGAGATCGATGAGGACAAGGCGGCGGCGGTCCAGGATGCCGGCATCGAGAAGGTCAAGATCCGCTCGGTGCTCACTTGCGCATCACGCCGCGGCGTCTGTGCCAAGTGCTACGGCCGCGACCTCGCCACCGGAAAGACAGTGGAAATGGGTCTTGCGGTGGGCGTCATCGCGGCGCAGTCGATCGGCGAGCCTGGCACCCAGCTCACCATGCGCACGTTCCACATCGGTGGCACGGCGTCGCGTGTGTCGGAGCAGTCGACGCTCGACTCCAAGCACAAGGGCACGGTCCGGTTCGACACCCTGCAGGTGGTGGAGCGGCCGAATCCGGCGGGCGGCACGAATCTGATCGTCATGAATCGTAACGGGCATCTCGTGATTCAGGACGAAAAGGGCCGCGACCGCGAGCGCTACCAGATCCCGTACGGATCGCGTCTCCGCATCAAGGAAGGCGATCCGGTGGAGAAGGAGCAAATCCTGGTGGAGTGGGATCCGTACACGTTTTCCATCCTCACGGAGGAGAGCGGTCAGGTCCGCTTCAAGGACATCGTCGAAGGCCTCACGGTGCATGAGGATCTCGACGAGGTCACCGGTCTCTCGCGTTTGATCATCGTCGACTCGCCGGACGAGAAGAAGCAGCCGACGATCGAGATCAAGGGCGCCAAGGGCGACGTCGTGCGCCGCTACATCATGCCGGTCAACGCCCACCTGATGATTCAGGATGGCGAGACGGTGCATGCCGGCGACGTGCTCGCGAAGATCCCGCGCGAGACGACCAAGACCAAGGACATCACGGGCGGTCTGCCGCGCGTGGTGGAGCTGTTCGAAGCGCGCAAGCCGAAGGATCCGGCCGTGATCAGCGAGATCGATGGCACGGTGAAGTACGGCGGCGTGGTCAAGGGTCAGCGCAAGGTGCTCATCGTTCCGGACGATGCCAACGCCGAGCCGCGGGAATACTCGATCCCGCGCGGCGTCCATGTGAACGTGCAGGAAAGCGAGCGCGTGCACGCCGGCGATCCGTTGATGGACGGTCCATCGAACCCGCACGATATTCTCCACGTGCTGGGCGAGAAGGAGCTGCAGAAGTACCTCGTGAACGAAATTCAGGAGGTCTATCGTCTGCAGGGCGTCAACATCAACGACAAGCACATCGAAGTGATCACCCGCCAGATGATGCGGTGGGTGCGCATCGAGGACGTGGGCGACACGGAGTTCCTGATTGACGAGCAGGTGGACAAGTTCCGCTTCCTCGAAGAGAACGAACGCGTGATCCACGCGGGCGGCCGGCCAGCGTCAGCGCAGCCGCTGCTCCTCGGGATCACGAAGGCGTCGCTCTCGACCGAATCGTTCATCTCGGCAGCCTCCTTCCAGGAGACGACCAGGGTGCTCACCGAGGCGGCGATCTCCGGCAAGATCGACTACCTGCGCGGTCTCAAGGAGAACGTCACGATGGGCCGCCTGATTCCAGCGGGCACGGGCTTCTGGTGGTATCGGCACGTGCAGATTCCGCCGGACGAACCGCCGCCGCCGCCGCCGGTGGTGCAGCCGAGTGATGAGGATATGGATCTTGATCACATGGAGTATCTGGCGGAGCCGGAGGAAGCCCTCGATCGCGGAGGCGACGAAGGCATCTGATCTCCGAATCTGGAGATTTGGCGATCTGGTGATTTGGAGGTGATTTGGAGATTTGGCGATTTGCCAATCTTTGGATTTGGAGATTTGGAGATTTGATGATGACGGCGGGGCGATTCCCCGCCGTTCGTTTGTACGCGACTTCCCCGCCGCCTCCGCCCGCCGGCAAAATGCGTCTCCGGCCCATGGTGGTCACTCACGGGAACACCACCTGCACCTCATTGAACGGCGGACTCGCGCGCCAGGCGTCTATTACGTACGTGTCCGCGGTATCAACGAGATTGGCGCGCCGTCGCCGGTCGGCGCTGGCGTGAAATTCAATCCGTCGGTGCTGCGCGGCGATGTCGTTGCCTATCTCCGCAAGGACGGGGACGAGCGCGGCGTTCAATATTCCGACGGCCGGCGCGGTCCGGCAGGGGACATTCGATCGGCGGCGTGGTCTCCCGACGGCACGCGCGTCGTGTATCACAAGCGATCCGCTGCAGCGGAAACCGTGGGTCAAAATCTGGAGTCGCGATCCCGCCTTCGAGTTTGCTCCCACAACGCCGCTGCCCTCGTTCCATCCCGCCGGTGATCGATTCGCGTTCGTGACGCAAGGCGAAAACGCGAAAGGCGCCGCGCTCATGATCGCGGCGGTCATCATGCGACGCAACGTGTTGTCATTCTTTACGGCGCTGCTACTTGCCTCACGGCGGGACGTGAGAGATGCGATCCGCGACAGCGGCTCTGCGAGAAGCTGAACCTACATTCCTGCAAAGAACCGTCGAGCACGCTGCGCGATCTGAGACAATCGTGATCGCTGCTCGCGGCCCCTCAACAGGTAACCTCAAATGAACGTTGCCCAGGACCCGGTACTTCCCGCGCTGAATGAAGTTGTCCGCACAGACTCCGCCGCGGCAACCATAACTGAAACGCTCCGACGGGTGGTTCAGCAGCTCGACACCTCGACAAAACTCATGGCCTGGGAGATCGTCCCTCTCAGCGCCTTCGAGGATGGTTTTCCGGCGAGCATCCGTTCCTGCTGGATCTTCGTGATTCGCGCTCTGGCGGCAACAGGGGCGGAGCGACATCCGATCAGCCACCAGCGGTCGTTGTCCCTGGCTGGGAGTGGAACGTTTGAGTTACGAGACGGATCCAACTGGCGCTCACATCCGCTCACGAGTACCGAACGCGACAGCCTCGAACGGCGCTGGGTCAGCATTCCGCCTTCGACGTGGCACCGGCTGTTCGTTGGGCCAGAACCTTGGGGAATGCTCTCTTTTCACACTGTCGATCCAGAGGAGTTGATCGAGGAAAGACCTTTAGACACTAATAATCTCGAGGGCGAGACGCATCAGGAGCGCTACGCTGGTCGCCGCTGAAGCCAGTGCCGCCTGAGAGCCGCTGCACGCGACGAGCGGCGCGCGATGTTTGAAATAGCCCTCAGCTCAGTGTGGCTCGAGTTACAAGACAGCGCCGCTCGCTGGTGAGCGGCAAGACGTTACCGCGGTCGTTTTGAAATATGGACGAGCATAGCCATCACGTACAGAGGCGACATGAACTTCTTTTGCAAGCTGATAGCGCCGCGCCCGACCTTTGCCCAGGACATGACCCCCGCCGAGCAACAGCTGATGCAAGCACACGCGGTTTACTGGCGCGAGTGGATGCAGCGAGGCAACGTCATCTTCTTTGGCCTCGTAGCTGATCCCGCCGGCGCCTTCGGCGTAGGCATCGTCGACTTCGAAACCGCCGACGCAGCCCGCGCCTTTACCGACAGCGATCCGACCATCCAATCGGGCGCGGGGTTTAGCTTCGAGGTCCATCCCATGCCACTTGGCGCGGTGGTTCGCGGGTAGCGCGCGGCGTAAACCTGGAACCCTGAACCCGGAAGGTGGACCCTCGAAACGCTAGTACCGCTTATCCCCCGTCTTCGGCGCCAGCGCCCACTCGATCGACGGCGTCCCATTCACCGTCGTTCCTCCCTGCGCGAACATCGGGATCATCTGGAAGAACGGCGCCGGAAAGTTGAGCGTCGGCTCCGACATCTTGTCGAGCGCGGCGACGTGCTCCGCCGGCAGTACGAGATCGATCGCCTTGAGATTGTCCTCGAGCTGCTGCATCCGCCGCGCGCCGACGATCGTAGACGCGACGCCTGGTCGCGATTGCACCCACGCGAGCGCCGCGGCCGCAGGCGTCGCGCCGAGATCGTGAGCGACGCGAATCAACTCATCGATGATCGCAAGATTGCGCTCGGTAAGGAACGCCGTCACGCGATCGCCGCGATCCGGATTGGCGTCCTTCGCGTTCGCTCGGGTGTACTTACCCGACAGGACGCCGCCGCGCAGCGGCGACCACGGCGTGATGCCGAGCCCCATTTCGCGCGCCATCGGCACCAGCTCGCCTTCGACCGTACGCTCGATCAGTGAATACTCGATCTGCAGAGCGACGAACGGCGTCCAGCGGCGCAGCTCCGCGAGCACCTGCGCCTGCGCCACTTTCCAGGCCGGCGTATCGGATACGCCGATGTAACGCACCTTGCCCGCGCGCACGAGATCGTCGAGCGCGCGCATTGTCTCGTCGATCGGCGTGTACGGATCCCAGAAGTGCATCCAGTAGAGATCGATGTAGTCGGTCTGCAGTCGCCGCAGCGAGTGCTCGCACGATTCGACGATGGTCTTGCGACTTGCGCCGCCGGCGTTGGGGTCACCGAGAAACATATTCGTCGAGAACTTGGTCGCGATGACCACGCGATCGCGCCGCCCCGGCGTGCGCGCGAAGAAGTCGCCGATGATCGCCTCGGAGTGACCTTTTGTGTAACCGTTCGCCGTGTCGATGAAATTGCCGCCGAGATCGAGATAACGGCCCAGGATCGCTTCCGATTCTTCAACCGTCGATCCCCATCCCCAGTCTTCGCCAAAGGTCATCGCGCCGAGACAGAACGGGCTGACGCGCAGACCCGAGCGGCCAAGCGTCACGTAGTTGGTGAGCGGCATGGACGTATTCTAAGGTGCGCACGGTTGCAGGTTTGCAGGTTCGCTGCCAGTGCGTGGGCTAGGCATTCCCACGCTGCAGCTGGAGGGATGCATGTTCGTCGGACACTACGGTCCCAGCTTCGTCGCGAAGACGCTGGTCCCGAGTATTCCGCTTTGGCTTCTCTTTCTCGCCGTCCAGCTACTCGACGTTTTCTGGGCGATCTTGGTCTTTCTCGGAGTGGAACGGGTCCGAATCGTCCCTGGATTCACCGCGACGAACGCCCTGGACCTCTACTACATGCCTTACACGCACAGCCTTCCTGGGTCGCTGGCGTGGGCGGGTATAGCGGCCATCGCGTACCGGCTGATCAGCGGTTCGGGCCGCAGCGCGGCGATCGTCGGAGTTGCGGTCTTCTCACATTGGCCGCTCGATCTCGTGGTCCACCGGCCCGACCTCGCACTTTACGACGACGCCGCCAAGGTCGGGTTCGGATTGTGGAACTATCCATATCTGACACTCGCTCTCGAAGGAAGCTTGCTCCTTGGCGCCATGACACTCTATTTGAACCGGTCGCGGCCGCGCACCAGTCGCGCGCGTTACGCGATCCCGGTTTTTTGCGTCGCTATTCTCGTGATGCAGGCCGGCATGTTGTACAGTCCGCCGCCGTCATCGGATCGTGCGATGGCGGCTACGGCGCTGATCGCGTATGCCCTGTTCGCCGCCGCGATCGCCTGGCTCGAGCGCGGCAGAATCGTCGAAAGCGAACGAACCAACGCGGCGTAGTCGCCCGGTGCGCGTCGGGAGTTCGGGTATGTTGGCGCTCCACCGCGGGAATCTTCGTCGATGGCGCTCGCGGGGTGTGGATCGCGGAGGCGACGAGAGCATCTAAAACTCGCTCTCATCTCTGCGTTGACGGGAGTGAACGCACCTTGCCCCGTGCTGGTGCGACCGCAGTGAGCCCCGCCTCGGCATGAAGCGCGGACGTTGCAACGGCGGGGCGAATCCCCGCCGTTCGTTTTGTACCCGTGTTTGGACGTCTTCGGCGACCGCGCCCATTCGAGCACAAGAATCGTGCACGACCAGCCGAAACTGCGCCGCACCTCGCGGACGAACCATTCGCCGCGTTGGCCGAAACTCTTCACTAGCAAGGCGTAATACCTCTTGGTGTTCCAGGAGCTCATGAGGGCATCTGCCGCCGCGATATTCGCAAGCGCAAAGAGGCGCGCGCTGTCGCCGACATCGCTCAGGTGGGCGGCGGCGATTGCCCCCACGGCCCGGTTCAGCTGGTTTCCGAAGTTGTCCGAGTAGAACAACGCGAAGTCGGTCTGCTCGGGCGTCCGCGAGCTATTGAAGCGTGCGCCAATAGTCTTGACCTCGTTGTACGCGTTCGCGTATGCGCCGCTCAGCAGGTGCGGCGGCGGCGGTTCAGGCAACAGGCCAGTGGAGTCGTTCAGCGCAAACGGCACGACGGAGCCATGTGAACCATCGCAAAATCCAGACTGCCCGAAGGCGTCGGACGAGTGCTCGCGCCGTTTCAACTACTGTTTGCGTGATGAGGTTCCGGTCGGTGACGACGTCGGCGGCCGCAGGGGCCGCAGACAATCCGAGCACGATCAGGTAGCCAAGAATTCTTGCGCGCCCTCTTCGTGTCATCGTCATAGGGTCTCCTTTTTCTGCTGTCGGTTCGGTTCTGCCCAACCAGACGTAAGTCGACCAGGATGTTTCGGCCGGCCCTGCGGAACCGCAGCATAACGCTAAGGTGGGCGGTAGGTCAGAATCTTCGGAGAGCGTCGAACGGATTCGGGTTCCGGACGGCCGGGGCTGCAGCTGTTAGGGAATGAGGCGAATCGGCATAGCGCCGACGAGGTCTCACACGCAAGTGAAAGCCGCGGCGTTGGACATCACCCGGCGGACCATAACCGGTGCACTCGCAATCCGATGACACCGGATTCCAATCGCAGGCGTTCAGTGGGTCGTCGTCGCCGCCTCCTCGACGATGTAGCGCGTCACCATGCCGGCGCGCAGGTGCGGGCCGGTGTGGCAGTGGAATAACCACGTGCCGGGGTTGTCCGGTTGCATCTCCGCCACCACCATGTCCATCGGCAGCAGTGTGGTGACATCGGTTCGCATGTGGCGCGCAACAACCGTGTTGCCATGCCAGTGCGGCGCGTGCACCTCGAAGTTGGTGGTGGCAAAGAGATACCAGCGTACGCGCTCGCCTTTCTTCATCACCAACGCCGGCGTGTTCCCGTACGAGAATCCGTTGATCGTTTCGCGCAGGTGTCCCACGTACACCGGGTCGGCGAAGTTTTCCATCAACTTCACTTTGTGACCCTTGACACCGTAGGTCTTGATGTTCTGCTCGAATTGCAGGCTCACGTTTTCGTCGAACTCCATGAACGCGGCGACCAACTTGCGCACATCATTCAAGTGCCAGTAACGCCTGCTGGCTAACCCGAGACTGCACCCGACGGTGACCGCTTCATCACCGAGACGAGTAGAATCAGAATCGCGCGGCCACCGCGGGTGAGCCGCAGAGCGTCTAAGCGGAGCAGTTATTCGACCGTATGCTCAGGCATAAACATCGGGTCCATGGTGCGTTCGCGCTGACGTGCGTGGTTGTCTACGCCAATCCAGTGCACTCCTGCACGCGCATAGTGCCGATTTCTGTCGAAGGCATGCTCCGGGGCGCGGATGTCATTGTGCGAGCGACTGCAGACGAATACGTCGTACGAGCGGGCGGCGAGCGATTCAGGCAGGGCTTTCAGCTGGGGACGATCCGGTTTACCGTCCAGGAAACTCTCAAGGGGTCGGTGCCATCAGGCGTCGTGATCTTGCCTGGCGTGCTGAACGAACGCGACGACTTCAACGACCACGATCCTCCGTATCGTTTTATCCGGCCTGAGGGTCGACGTGGCGACTGTGTCGCGA
This sequence comes from Acidobacteriota bacterium, assembly GCA_046727855.1. Lineage (GTDB taxonomy): Bacteria > Acidobacteriota > Vicinamibacteria > Vicinamibacterales > UBA2999 > DASPWV01. The sequence continues at coordinate 44,027 of JBKPDL010000027.1, read as the reverse complement.
CCGCGTATCGGCGTGGAGCCGACTTTCTTCTATTTCTGCAGGCGCGCGATGGCGGATTATCTGGTCTACCCGGAAGCACTCGGCCCAGTGAACGAGCAGCTCCGTGGCCCGGATGAGGCGTGGCTCCAATGGGTCAAGGCGACGCTGGCGAATCTGCCCGCCCCGCCTAACCCGCGCGCAAGCCGTTAGGCGGCGACACATGGCTCTATCCTTCGACAGTGCGGGACGACGTAACTGTGGCCGTGAGGCGCAGAGTTGAACGGAGTGACTCGATGCGATTAGACATCTATCTGAACTATCGGGGCAACTGCGAGGAGGCCTTCCGCTTCTACGAGCAACACCTCGGCGGCAAGGTCACTGGAATAGTGCGGCATGGGGAACAGCCCAACCCGGCCACGCCGGCCGACTGGAAAGAGAAGGTCCTTCACGCCCGCATCGAGATCGGCTCAACGGTGCTCATGGGGGCGGACATTGCGCATGCCGAACCGATGCGCAGTGCCTATCTCACCCTCTCTCTCGACCGTGAGGAGGACGCGGAGCGCACGTACGCCCTGCTCGTGGATGGTGGCGAGATCTTCATGAAGATGGAGAAGACACCGTTCGCCAATCGCTTCGCGATGCTACGCGACAAGTTCGGCACGTCATGGATGCTCCTGCATCAACCTAAAGCCACATGACGCCGGTCGCGCTTTCATTGCGCGTCGGAGAAAAGGGGTCTGACCCCCTTTTATTGTGGCGCAGCTTGGCCGTAAAGGAGTGGCTCGAACAGGATGGCTGGGCGAGTTGCGATTGCCGATCAGGCGCGCCACGCTCGGCGGTCCAGCGGTAGAGGCGACCTCCGTCCCCGCTAGCGACCTCCGTCCCCGCTAGGGACCTCCGTCCCGATCTACGATACGCAACCACGTTCATCTCCGGCTCTGAACGCCATGCCGTTTCGATCATCGTTTGTGCGCACCGTCGCGGGCGTTGGTATCGGGGCACTGGCGACCTGTTGTGCGCCGGAGCGGAACTCGCTCGGCGGAGCACGAAGCGCCGTCTGCGAATTCGAATCGACACAGCGCCTGCATGTTGTCAGCAGTCCTGCGTTCGACGGCAGCCCCACAGTGTCATCAGACGAGAGGGAGTTGTTCTTCACATCCGCTCGAAAAGGCGAGCAGGACCTGTTTGTATCCACCCGTCAGAGCAAGGACGCTCCGTGGAGCGAGCCGGTGAATCTCGCCGGGCCGATCGACGACCCGAGCGCCGGCGACTTCTCGCTGCGCCTCTCCCTCGACGCGCTGTCCTTGTACTTCGGGTCGACTCGCGCCGGTGGTTTTGGCAAGTCAGATATGTGCGTTGCCACGCGCAAGTCCAGGCGCGACCCGTGGGGTGCGGCAGTGAATCTCGGCGCGCCGCTCAATACTGATGCGTTTGAAGCGTTCCCAACGCTCAGTGCCGATGGAACGGAACTCTATTTCAACCGCTCCACAACGTTCGACAGTCAGGACTCCGACATCTGGGTGACGACGCGCGCCAGCCGCGAACAGGGGTGGGGCGCGCCGCGGCCATTACCTCGCGAAATCAACTCGGAGCGCGCAGAGTTCTCCCCATCCTTGTCGGCGGATGGCAAAACGTTGTACTTCGCGTCCGAGCGCGGCGGCAGCATCGATATCTGGGTCTCAACGCGCCCATCCACGAGTCAGGAGTGGAGTTCGCCCAGGCGGCTTGGGCCAGAAGTCAACGCTGCTGGAGCGATGACGCTGGCGCCGTTCATCTCATACGATCAACAAACACTCTACTTCATGTCCGCGCGGGCGGATTCGGCCGCCGCTAAGCCGTGCACGCCGCAGAGTTGCTTCAACCGCGTCGATCTTTATGTCGCGCGCGCGCTATGTCGTTGAGGGATCTCCATCAATGACGCAACCGACGTTTATCGCTCTGTCTGGCTATCAGGAATACCCGGTGGATCTCATGAGACGGCGCGCGACAGCATTCCGCGAATCGATGCAGACGCGCCGCACGGTGCGGCATTTCGCTCAGCGGCCAGTGCCGCGCGACGTCATCGAGGAGTGCCTACGTGCCGCAGGGACGGCTCCCAGCGGCGCAAACATGCAGCCGTGGCATTTCGTAGTCGTTTCCGATCCCGCGATTAAGCGCAGGATCAGAGCAGAGGCGGAAAAAGAGGAATACGACTTCTATCACCGCAAGGCGCCGCAAGAATGGCTCGATGCCCTCGCACCGCTTGGCACCGACGAGCACAAGCCCTTCCTCGAAGACGCGCCGTTTCTCATCGCCGTCTTTGCGGAAACCTATGGCGTGCTCCCCGACGGACGAAAGGTGAAGCACTACTACACGCAGGAGTCGGTAGGCATCGCGACCGGCATGCTGATTACGGCGATTCATCACGCCGGGTTGGTGTCGCTGACGCACACGCCCAGCCCGATGCGATTTCTCAACGAGATCCTCGGACGCCCATCGCACGAGCGCCCATTTCTCATCCTGGTTGCAGGCTTCCCAGCAGAGTCGGCGACGGTGCCTGCAATCACGAAGAAGTCGCTGGAGCAAATCGCCACGTGGGTTTGAGCCGAGATGATCGGCGTCGGCTTGCGTCTCTGACCCGACGCCACGCGAATTTGGCGAGGTGGCGATGTGGAGATTTGAAGATTTGGAGAGGTGGAGATTTGGAGATTTGAAAATTTCGCGATCGCCAAATTTGCTAAATCTCCACCAGATTCGCGAGTAATCTGGTCCCGTGGCGAATCGTAGGATCAGACAGGCGGGCGTCATTGCTATTCGCCGCGTTGGCAACGCGGTCGACGTTTGCGTCATCCGCCGCAAGGATCGCGATCGGTGGGGCATTCCAAAGGGGATGATCGACCGCGGCGACAGTTCTCAGGACACAGCGCTCAACGAAGCGTGGGAAGAAGCAGGTCTCCGCGGCCGCTTGATGACGACGGTCGGCAGCTACGAGTACGAGAAATGGGGTTGCTCGTTTGTCGTGACCGTTTATCTGATGGACGTGCTCGTCGAGGCGAACATCTGGGACGAACACCGCAGCCGTGAGCGCGCGTGGGTCACGTTTTCCGAAGCGATAGAACGCCTCGCCGACCATCCCGCGCGCCCGCTGCTCGGTCGCGCATTTACCATCGTCTCGTCGCGGCCCAGCCTAAACGCCTGAATCGGATGACGACCTGGCGATGAAGTCGATCCCCTCAGCGGAACCGATTTCGTAGATGGTGACCACGTTGGGGCGGTTGAGCACGGAAGCAGCGCGCGCTTCGCGCAAAAACCGCCGGCGCGGCCTCGTCATCGTCCAACGCACTTGGCGGCAGGACATTTAGCGCGACCTCACGGCCAGGCACGGTATCGCGCGCGCGATAGACGACACCCAGCCCGCCGGCACCAACCTGTGTCTCGATCTGGTGTTGCTTGAACGTTCTGCCAGTAAGGTCCATGGAGCTCAACGGTTCCGGGCTTTTCAGCCGGCTATGGCCGAGAAGGGTACACTGAAGAGGCGGCCGCTCCCTCAGGAAACGCGACGCAGGAAATCGAGCAGTAACCGCGTGAGCTCCTCGGGCTGCTCCTGCTGCACCCAATGCCCGGCGCCGTCTATCAAGTGCGTGCCGCGGTACGTCGTGGTGATGCTCTTCTCGAGCCGTTCGAGTGCCCCCGGGTTTTGATACACGCCCCAATCCTGCTTCCCGCTCATGAAGCTGGATGGCACGTCGATAGTCCTTCCCGCAAAGAGCTGCAGATCCTCGTTCCCAGGGCTACCGCGATACCCATTGAGGCCGCCCTGAAAGCCCGTGCGGCCATACTCCTCGGTGTAGACGCGAAGTTCTGAATCGGGCAGCCAACGATTGGCGGCGACCTCCGCCGGCGTCGGCATCTCGGCGGCCACCTGCTCCGCCATCCCCTTGTCGAGATCCATGACGTAATAGCGCGGCAGCTTCGCCCACTCGGTGGCGGTGCGCGCGGCAAGCGGACGGGGATGGTTCTGTTTCCAGTCGGCGCTCTTCATGTGGTAGTAGGCGCGCAGGAACGCGTGCAGGCCCTGCGCCGGATGCCACATGTTCGCGTTCGCCTCGCGTGTTTGGTAATAGCGCTGGTAGTGCTTGCGTGGCGGCGAGAGCTTCGCGAGCTCCTCGTAAACCGCCTCGGGCGACGCCGATGTCCGTGGCGCGGGCGCGGCTGCAGCGTTCGCTGTGTTGAACGGCAGCACGGGTGCGCCGCCGAACGGCGCGCTCATCATCACGACCGCGCGAAAGATTTCGGGGCGCGCGAGCGCGCACCAGCCCGCCAACGGTGATCCCATGTCGTGCCCGAACACGGCCGCGAGCGAGCGATGGCCCATCGCCGACACGAGCGCGAGCATGTCCCTGATCCGGTTCACGGTTCCAAACGGGCGCAGGTCGGCGTCGTAATCGACCGGCGCGGGAGTGGTCCGGCCGTAGCCGCGCATGTCGGGCGCGAACACGTGATAGCCCGCCGAGGCGAGCGGTACCATCACGTGGCGCCAGCTGTAGGCGAGCTCGGGAAAGCCGTGAATCAAAAGGACCCCTGGCCGGCCGGGCGTCTCGTAGCCGGCCTCGAGCACGTGCATCCGCAGACCGTTCACCCCGTTGACGAAGCGCGAGCGGATGCCGCGCGGGAGCACGTCAGTGTTCAGCGGATCGATCTCGCCACTCGATGTTTGCCGTGCCGCGTGCGCCCGCGTGCCAAACGCGAGCGGCGCCACGGCCGCTGCGACACCGTGCAGGATTGAGCGCCGCGAAAGCAATGTGCCCGTCATGGCGCGTCGATCTCCTTGAACGCGCGGTGAAAGTTCGAGAGGGTGGGATCGCGAATTTGGAGAGTTGGCGATCTGGAGAATTGGAGACGATTTGGCGATTTGCAAATCTGGAAATTTGGCAATCGCCAAATTCACAAAATATCCAAATCTCAAAATCACCAAATCTCCAGATTCGCGCGCGCCAGCGCGCACTACCGACGCGTTTGGACCAGCTCAGAAAGTCGTCCGGCTCTCCAGATTCTTCTCAATCGCTTCCCGGTTGCGCACAATCGGTCGCATCTTCTTCTGCGACGCCAGCGCGAGCTGATCGTCCACGTGCTTCGAGCCCACGCGCGACCAGTTGCCGTAGCCGAGGAGCGCCTCGCCGATGGGCGGGCCGTTCTTCTGGAATTCGATCACCGCGTAGAACGTGTCGCCGCCCTGAATTTGCGTCTTGCCGTTCACGAAGGGGCCGGTGCTGACCGTCCTGATGCCGCCGAGCGTGCCGGGGACGCCGTTGCCGGGCAGGTCGAGATTGCCGCGACGCAGGCGGATGACGTCGCCCCAGATCACGTGCAGCGTGTCGTAATCGGCTTCGAGACGCCGCGCTTCGGCGTCGAGCAGCGCCACGGCCTTCGCCGGATCGGCAAAGCCGCGCGGCGTCGTCAATGGCTGGCGGACGTCCGGCCTCACCGCGTAGCCGCCGATGTTCTGGAAGTTATTGCCCGCGGCGGTGATGAAGCGCCAGAAGAGAAACGCGCCGTCGCTCGTCGTCTCGCCCTGGCGATCCCACTTCGCGAGGATCTCCGCCGCTTCCTTTGCCTTCGCGGACGCGCTGCCCCTCGCGGCCGCGGCCAGATCGTCCACGAAATGATCGGCGATTTCGCTGCGCGTGGAGAGCTTCATGCCCTTCAGATCCGCCAACGCGATCTTTCCGGACTCCGACAGCAGGCGGATGCTGCGCTGCGATCGCTGCGTGTGACCCGGCGGCGGCGCGATGTAGGACGCGAACTTCGCCGGATCGATCTGCATCGGATAGGTTGACGTCCACGGCGAGTCGTTGCAGTTCTGCACCCAGCCGGTCGGCGGATCGAGCACCTGCGGCAGCTGATCGAACGGCACGATCTTGTCGGATGCGATCAGATCCGAGCGGTCGCCTGGAATGACACCGTTCCAATACGCGTGATCACCATGCGTCCGCACCGGCGGCGCCGCGTTGTAGACATACATGATGTGGCCGTCACGATCGGCGTACATGGTGTGGAAGATCGGCAACTGCTGCATCCGCATGGCGTTCTTCCACTCTTCGAGGTTTTTCGCGAGACCCATGCGCCAGAACTGCTCGAACATCTTCGGGCGATCGGCCGCGACCACGCGGAGAGCAACCCTGACACCGCGGCGTTCCGAGAACACCGGTCCGTGCACCGACCGGCGAATCGTGTGCGGCACGTCACGCAGCGACCCGTCAGCCTGACGCACTTTGATGATCTGGTTCTCGACCTCGAACGCCCGCGTCTTGCCGTCGAGCACGTAGCCATCGCCCTCGAGCGTCAGGCGATACACGTCCGCCCCGGTCGGGCCGTTGGTCGTCTGGGTCCACGCCACAAACTCGGTGAAACACTGCCGCAGCACCGGGAACCCCACCCAGACCGCGCCGTACGACGTCACCCCTGGCGCCGTGAGCTGCACCTCGAAATAGGTGTCGCTGTCGGACCATGGCAAGTGCGAGTTGCTCAGCAGCATCGCATTGCCGGAGGCGCTTTTCGCGGGGCCGATCGCCCAGCCGTTCGAGCCGTGCGTCTCCACCTCCTCCCGACGCATCTTGGTGTAGACGTTCTGCTCGCTCGTGAGCCAGTCGTAATGAATGATGCGCAATCCATGCGCGTACACGTCCTCGGGCGTGAGCGGCAGCACGGCCCTCGCGGCCGCGGTCAGTGAGGTCTGGTTCTTTGCCGCCCACGCGTTCAAGCCCGCCGCAAACGCGCGAATCAGGCCGCCGAACTCCGGACTCTGCTGCGCCGCCCACTGTTTTGCCTTGTCGGGAATGCCGTTCGTGCGCACCCAGCGATCGCTGTCGAGGTAGCCGTCGCCGTAGAACTCCGCGCCGCGCCCGCGCGCCTGCGCGTAGAGCCGCACCAGCAGCTCGGCGTGCCCCTCCATCTGCGCGTAGCCGTAGGCATAAAAGAGACTCGGGTGATCGGGCGCGAAGATGTGCGGGATGCCATACGTGTCCCACAGAATCTCCGTCCCTTTCTCGGGCAGGAGCGCCGTTTGTGGCGCCGCGCCGCCGGCGAAGAGCGTGAGCGTAACGACGAGGACGACGCGCGCGCGCAGAGACAACGAATTGTGGCGGTGACGCATGGGGTGCTCCGTAAGAGTCGTGTCCTATATAACGCCGCGGCACCCTGCAAGCAAGCACGAACGACGCGCGTGCCGGCGATACATAGTCGAGAAGTGCAGGCGAGTTGCGCGTACAATCCGCACGGCACAAAGAACTGTGTGAGGGCATATGCGAGCGTATGGTGCGCGGCGAACGGCGCTGGTGTGCGCGGTCGCCGTTCTTGCCGCGGTCACGGTTTACGCCGGCGAAATCAGAGTGATGACCTCGGGCGCGTTCACGGCCCCGTATCTCGAACTGGCGCCGCAGTTCGAACAGACGATGAAGGTGAAGGTCGTGACGGCGACAACGTCGATGGGAACCGGGATGGAATCGATCGCAAGTCGAGTGCAGCGCGGCGAACCCGTTGACGTCCTGATTCTGCCTGAGGCCACGCTGGACGGCTTGATTCGCGCAGGCAAGGTCGTGGCCGGCAGCAAAGTCGCGCTCGCGCGGTCCGCCATTGGCGTGGCCGTGCGGACCGGAGCGCTGCGGCCCGACATCAGCACCGTTGAGGCGTTGCAGCGTACGCTCTTGCAAGCGAAGTCGATCGCATACTCGGCAAGCGTCAGCGGCGACTATCTTGTCAACGAGCTCTTTCCGCGTCTCGGTATTGCCGAACAAATGAAATCGAAGAGCCGCCGGATCGAACGCGAACGCGTCGGTTCGGTAGTTGCGCGAGGCGAAGCGGAAATCGGCTTTCAGCAGATCAGCGAGTTGCTTCCCGTGCCCGGCATCGATTACATCGGACCGCTGCCGGCTGACGTTCAGCGAATCACTACCATCTCGGCCGGGGTCGTCATTGGTTCACCGAATCAGGCTGTTGCCCTGGCGCTCGTTCGATATTTGGCCTCGCCTGCTGCCACGTCCGCGATTATGAAGAGCGGCCTGGAACCTATCGCGGTGGTCCAGGACGCAGCCGACAAGCGTCTTTGCGAGAAGTTCGACCTGATTGTCGCCGTCGCGGCGAGAACGACCCCAAAAGGTCAAAGCTGCAAATCGGAATTTCGGATCGTCTCCTCCGTCGTGGTGCTACAGACTGATCTCGACATCAATCAGCAGCTTGCCGTTCTCTGCCCGCACGGTCGCGGATTTGATTGCCGTGCGCAACACTCGAAGATCGACGCGCGGCGCTTCTGAAGGAGCGCTGTCGGCAGCAAGCCACTTCGCGATCAGCTCGTTCACGACTTCCTGTTTCACCACGAGCGTACCTGAGAGTTTCGATCCGGCAAACGCTGGAAGGCCAGCGGCAAGTTGCGCCGCAATCCAATCTCGCATCGCGCTACTCCGTCACTGAAAACGTGAAGTCCATCACGATGGCGCGACCGTCGGTCCGAAAGCCTGCGCTTTTGACGCACGGCCACACTTCGCGTAATCCGTGCAGCGCCGGCACGTCTGCCAGAGAAATCGTGACCTCTCGGCCGTTCACGCGGAGGTACGGCTGGCGCAGCGCTGCGCTGAGCGCGACCCCAACGAAAAGGGAGGCGAGCCGCAGCCGAAGGCGGGGCGCGGCACCGACGTCGATCACACCAATCAGCGTCGCGCGCGCGCGGAGCACGCCGTAGCGAAAGACGACTTCGTTGTCTGGAGCAACGGAGATCGCGGCGCCGCGCACTGGCGACCCTTTGGTGTTCAGCAACTCGTTCATCGCCGCTTCAGAAATCTTCAGCGCGCCGGCAACTTGAGTTCCCAGGAATTGATCGAGCTGCACCGTGGAGGTGATTCTAGTTCTTGTGCGTTTGACGTGCCTGCGTCATCGCGGACAGCGGACGGTCACCGACGTTGCCGGTACTGCTTCAGACGGCCGGTCGACTGCGTAAAATAAGCGCAGTGCCTTACGGCATGGAGGTCCATATGAAGCGCACTGCCCTGTTGGTGATCAATATCCTGGCGGTTTCCAGCGTCTTGCTCGCGCAAGGACGCGGCGGCGGTACTGCTGCGGCACCGCCGGAGCTCGAACCAGGCGCGTCGCAGGCCGACGTAGATAAGGCGCTCGTCGCCGCGCCTGCGAATCAGAAGGATCAGGCAACCGTTATCAAATGGAAACCAGACAACACCTACGAGACGCTTAGAAAAGGCACGAACCGCCTCGTCTGCTATGACCGGTCCGGATTCCCTCAACAGCAGCCGTTCTCCGTTCAGTGCACGAGCGTCGCCAACCTCGATCGCGTCGCTCAGAATCTGAAGGCCGAGGCGACGGGTGATAGGAAGAAATCCGAGGAGATGCTCAACGCGATGGAAAAGGACGGGACGCGTGTGAAGCCTGAGTACGGGTCTGTGTGGCACAGCGTCGCGGGCCCGGACCGCGAACGTGCCCAACGGCACCACGCCATGATCGCAGTGCCGGGCGCCACCACTCAGTCCACCGGCCTGCCGGACAACCCCAAGCAAGGTGGTGCGTGGATTATGAATGCGGGCACATCGACCGCGCACATCATGATACCGGGACAGTAATGGTGTCGCGTGAATTTGGGGTTTGGAGAGCTGGAGATTTGGAGCAGATCTGGCGATTTGGTGATTGACGATTTGGAGATTTAGCAATCGCAAAATCCAGGAATCTGCAAATCTCCAAATCAGCTCCAAATCTCCAAGTTCCTCCAAATCCCCAGATTCGGGTGATGCAACCCTCTATGCCGTCGCTCCGGGACGGGCGTCCGCTTGTCCGGTAGCGGCGCGGCGATCGGCGGACGAGGGTACCGCGGGCGCGATGTTCTGGTTCACTCGGAACAAGTTCGCTGGATCGTAGTTCGTCTTCACCTCGGTGAGCCGCTCGTAGTTGTCTCCGTAACTCGCCTGCACGCGACCCTGGGCCTCGTCGTCCATCAGGAAATTGATGTAGGCACCGCCGAGGTTGAACGGGTGCACGGCCTTCCAATAGCCGCGGCCCCACGTTGTCAACGGCACTGCTTTCGCGGGATCCGGATCGATCGCGGCGACCACCATCGACCACCGCGCATCGCGCGCGTCCCATGCGGTGGCGTCCTTGGCGACGGAGTGCACCGCACCGTCAATCGGATAGAGATGCATCAAACAGAGATCGCTTGGTGCATTTGCGGCTTGTGCGATATGCGTGTCGATCGCTTCGTCCGGCAACGTCTTGACGAAGTCGCCCTTCCAGTACCACTGCAGGCCTTTCGGGAAGAACGGATCGAAGAGTGACTGCATCGCCGGGAACGGTATCTCGCTCATCCAGTTGAAGAGCGGCGCCGGTAACTGTTCGAGCAGCGGCTGCATGGCACGCTGTCCGTCCGCGGCGGATCCGTTGTAGGCGCCGATGATGGCGCACGCGCGTTTGCCCCAGTGCTCGCGTGGGAACGGATCCATCGGTGGTACGGTTTTGAGGCCGACGAAGATACCGAGATCCTCCGGCGCGCTCGCCATGAAGTCGCGGTAGGTCCGCATCACGGTCGTACCGTCGTTCTTCGCGTCCCAAAAGATTGGGCCCGCGTAAACCGCGGCCACTGGATGCGCGCGGAAGACGAAGCTCGTCACCACGCCGAAATTGCCCCCGCCGCCGCGCAACGCCCAGAACAGATCGGGATGCGTGTCCGCGTTTGTCGTCACGAAGCTCCCGTCGGCGAGGACAACGTCGGCTTCGATCAAGTTGTCGATGGTGAGGCCGTGCTTGCGAGTGAGGTAACCAGTGCCGCCGCCCAGCGTCAGCCCTGCGACGCCGGTGGTGGACACGATGCCAAATGGCACCGCCAAACCGAAGGCGTGCGTCGCGTGGTCGACGTCACCCGACGTGCAACCTGGATCGACGCGAACCGTGCGCGTGTTCGGATCGACGCGCACGCTTTTCATCGCCGACAGATCGATCACCAACCCGTTGTCGCAGCTGCCAAGACCGGGGCCGCTGTGACCGCCGCCGCGAATCGCCAGGAGCAGGCCCTCCTCGCGGGTGAAGTTCACGGCCGCAATCACGTCCGCGACGTTCGCGCAGCGCACGATCAGGCGCGGTTTCTTGTCAATCATTCCGTTGTACAGCGCGCGGGCGGCGTCGTAGTCGGCATCGGTCGGCTGAATCAAACGCCCGCGGAGGCGCTGCTGCAAGGACGCTACGGTCTGCTCGGTCATGGTGGTCTCCAACAAAGGATTGGTGCGCGGAAGAAGGGCATCGGCATCGTAGCATGGGCAGTGACCAGACAGCGAATTTGGAAGGATCGCGAATTTGGAGACTTGACGATTTGGAGATTTGGAGTCGATTTGGCGATTTGGCGATCTCGAGATTTGGCGATTTGAAAATTTGGAGATTTGGGGATTTGGGATTTGGGGATTTGGCGATTTGAAGATTTGCCAATCAGCCAATCGCCGAATTGATAAATTTCCAAATCAACTCCAAATCTCCAAACCCTCCAAACCTCCAAATTCGCGAGTGCACCGGGCCTCCGCGACGACCCAGCGAGTTGCGGGGGTGCCGAGGTCGAGCGCAGTCGACAACGAGCAGTCTCCGAACTGCGCGCAGTCCGTATGTGCAGACCCGCGCCAAGTTGTGAAGTCCAACTGAGCCTAATGCCAAGCTGTCGCGAACCGCGACGCTCATCTCAATCGCCCGCTTGAAGCGCGAGCGAAAGTTACGTCGGTTTCGACAACAGGGTCCGCGAGCCAACCAAAGCAGGTCGCCCAGACTCAGACGGATACGGCACCCGCGCCCGCGCCCGACGTCCGGTCGATTCGCCATGAATCGCGCTCCGATGCGCTTCCTGCTCTGGCGGAGGGGGGTGGTTACAAGATCCAGGTTGCGGCGCCGCCGACACTGGATGAGGCTCGCGACCTATTGGAGCGGTTAACGTCCGCAGGGTATCTGGCCTACTTGTTGCGAGCCACTGTCGGCGACACTGACGTGTTCCGCGTGCGCGTTGGTCCCTTCGATACGTTGCCGGCAGCACAGAAGACCGCGTCGCAACGCCGATGCGATGGCTATAACGACGCGTGGATCGCGCCGTAGCGCGAGGCCAACTCAAGGCACGAAACTCCATTATCATTCCGAAATGAAACTCACGGCCATTGCAGGCATTCTGTTGATCGTCGTAGGTCTGCTGGCGCTCGCGTATCAGCAGATCTCGTACACGACACGGGAGAAGGTGCTCGATATCGGGCCGCTCGAAGCAACGAGGGAGAGTAGAAAAACCGTTCCTTTGCCGCCGCTCGTCGGCATTGCGGCCGTTGCCGGCGGCGTGCTCCTGCTCGTCGTCGCGCGCAGACGATGACTTCAGGCGCGCGCGGCCTAAAGCCGCGCGGCAAATGATCTGTCAGGTGGCTTTTGCCGGCGCGCGCGGATCACGCTCGGCAAACTCCTCGGGCGGCGGGCGACCACCCCGCGCCGCTGAATAAAGTCGAGTGAACTCGGCGCCGAGGAGCACGATCTGGGACGAGTAATAGACCCACAACAACAGCAAAATCACCGACGCGGCTGCACCGTAAGACGAAGCGATCGTGCTCTGACCGAGATAGAGTCCGATCAGGTGTTTACCGGCGGTGAACAGCACCGCGGTGACGACCGATCCCGTCGCGACGTCGCGCCATCCCAGTTTGACGTCAGGCAGAAAGCGAAAGAGCAACGCAAACAGCGCCGTCGTGACGGCAAAGGACACCGCGACATTGATCGCTTGCCAGAAGATCGGCCAGCCCGGCGCGCGACGCGCAAGCCAGCCGTTGATCGCGGCAAGCACGGCGCTGACCACCAACGACACCAGGAGCAGAAAACCGATGGCCACGACAATGGCGAACGAGCGCAGGCGCGCCTTGAGGTACGCGATCAGGTTGGCGTCGGGATTCGGTTTCACGCGCCAGATCGCGTTCAGCGCGGCCTGAAGTTCGAGGAATGCGCTGGTTGCCGCCAGCAGCAACGTGACCGTTCCGACCATGGTGGCGAAGACGCCCGACTGTCGCTTGCTCGCCCCTTCGAGCAATGCCTGCACGGCTTGCGCGCCGTCGTGTCCGACCAGGCCATCGATTTGGCCGACGATCTCGCCGCGCACAGCCTCTGCTCCAAACACCAGACCGGCAATCGCGATGGCGACGAGCAGCACTGGCGCGATGGCAAACAGCGTGTAAAACGCGAGCGAGGCGCCGAGGCGCAGCGCATTATCGTTCCACCACGCCCACAGCGATTGTTTGAACAGACGCGCCAGCATGGCGGCGTTCATTCACCGATCGTACAACGCCGCGCGCGCAGGAGACTCTTGTCAGTCCGTCTAGGATCGCGCTGTATGGCTGAGGGAGTGCAGATTCGAGCCGGAGATTCATCGGACGTTGCCTTTCTGGAAGAAATGCTCTTTGAAGCATTCTTCTGGGACGAAGCCGTCGCGCGTCCCGCGCTGGGCGCGTTCCGAGTCCGGCCTGAGTTTGCCAAGATCGTTGCCGGCTGGGGCCGCCTTGGCGATCGGTTGCTCGTTGCGGTGACCGACACCGGGCAGCGACTCGGAGCAGCGTGGTTTCGGCTGTGGACGCCTGAAGTCCACTCTTACGGGTTTGTGAGCGACGACGTCCCCGAGCTCGGCCTTGCCGTCGTACGCGCGCACCGCACCCAAGGTATCGGCCGTGCACTGCTCCGCGCCATCATCGACACCGCACGTCGCGATAACCTTCGGGCCCTGAGCCTCAGCGTCAACCCCGCGAACCCGGCCAGGGGGTTGTACGAGAGCGAAGGCTTTCGCCGTGTCGGCCAATCGGGCACATCGTGGACAATGGTGTGCGATGCTGGCTTCATTCCTGGGGACGCCGAGTGAGACCGCGTGATCCGAGCGCCATCGCGAACCGGCGAACGCGCGAACTTGCGAAGCTAATGAATGCGGGCGGACGCGTGTTACTCCACACCAGTCCCGTATATCGAAGGGTGCTGGATTGCACCGGATCTCCGGCGATCGGGTGTTGGGCGAGCACTGAGCGAGGCCGTTGAGCGCTGGTCCGCGAGCGTGGCTACAAGGAGCTTGGTTCGGACGTTGAGCCGCACAACGACGTGGGCCTACGCGCGCACGCGCGTTAGGATTCGAGCGGACCCTTCGGCTGCAGTTCTTCCGCAAGAAACTTGTGTAGTTCGCGCGTGCGGCCGCCCGGGCAACGCGGCGAGTTGCGGGGTGCCGAAGCCGAGCGCGAACCGATTAGGGTCGTCGCGTGATTAACAGCGAACTGGGTTGAATTAACTGACTTATGGGGCGAACCGCAGGCGTCATACTCGTCATCGTTGCGCTCGCGTCGGCGATGCACGTGGATTGGCACTTTGCGCGGCCCACACATCACCGATTGAGCCTTGGGTGGTCACAACATTGGCTCATTGCCATACCGGTGTTCGCGCTTGTCGGCTGGTACGTCTGCCGGGTGTGGAGAAGGCAGCTTGTTTCCGCGAGCATGGCGATCGTGGGAATCGCGGCCTTCCTCGCACAGGTCGTCGAGCCGCTCGAGGAAATGCTGGTCGACAATGCACCGGTTGAATGGGCCTTTGGCGCCGAGCGGCTCGCTGCGTTTGCCACGTTCACCGGTGTCGGCATCATTGTGCTCGCGGCCACTGTCATCTGGGTTTCTGGCACTACCGCGAGAACGCGGCAGGACGAGAACGACGCCGTCTAACGAGTGACGACAAGCAACAGGCGCGACCGGCGGTCGCGCCTGCGCGAATCGTCGGCGATGCTCACTGACGATCGAGCACGATCTTGTACGTCTCCTGCTTCGCATTCAACGGAGTTCCACTGATCGTGAGCGTTTTTCCATCGGGTGAAACCGAGTAGACGTCAACGTACATCGGTGTGCCATCGAGCTTTGTCGTCAGCTCGAAGGAGTTCGCGCCAGTTTTCTTGAACTCGCCCGTGTACTTCGATCCCGCCATCCTTCCTTGCGCAGGATTGTCCTTGCCATCGAATTGGCCGCTGAAGATCGCGCCGGTGTCGTCCTTGATTGCCACTCCGTCGCTTCCAGAAGCGGTGATGTCGAGCATCGAGATCGGCGGCTTCACTTCAGTACTGATCCACTTGCCAACAAGTCCTGGCCCTCCGGACACACGCTTGTAAGATGCCGTGAACTCGGCGCTGCCGCCGTCCGGTTTCGGCGCTTTGCCGGATACGGCAAGCATGTCGCCCTTTCGCGCAAGATGGAACGTGCCGGCCACCTTGCCGTTCATACGATTGGTGACGTCCCACACATCCGCCGACGTTGCAGTCCACGCGGTCGTCCCGCCATCCGGCGTTGGGTATTCCTTGCCGTCAAGTTTGAACTTGTAGACGAAACCCTGACTGTTGAACTGCATCATGCCGTCAGCGGCGTTTTCAATCGTGACGGTATCGCCGGCGAGCGTGCTTTTCGCCGGGTTGAACTTCCACTTGCCGACATACGCCGGATCGGCGGCAGCGTTCGCAGTGGCAACGAAGACGACGAGCGCGAGCAGTACGCGAGCAACGAGCTTCATGAACAGCCTCCAAGGTGTCGGATTGTAGTTGCCGCGAGCGGGAGGTGCAGGAGATTTGGAGTGAGCGGGGCGCTGGGGCTTCCATCATGAGACTTTGCGCCGCCGAGCGGGCGACGCGGCGAGGTGCGAATGCCGAAGCCGAGCGCCATCGCGAACGTGCGAACCGTGAAGCTGCGACCCCGCGAACCTAATCCCGCTTGATGCGGTACAAGTGTTCCTCGGTGCGGATGAAAAGTGATCGATCGGCCACCGCCATCGACGCGAGGATTGGCGCGTCGAGCCGGTTGACCGCGACCAGTTGGAACGACGGCCCAGGCCGAACCACCGTCGTCACGCCCTCTTCCGACTGCAGATAGACGACGCCGCCGGCCATGACGGGTGAAGCGGAAAAGCTGCCCACGACACGCTGTTGCCAGACGATGGCGCCTGTTTCTGCCGCAATGCACGACAGAATACCGATGTCGTTGATCAGGTAGAGATGATCGCCGGCCACGATCGGCGAGGGTGTATAGGGCGCGCCGCGCGCGAGCCGCCATGCGATGTGCGTGCGCGAGACATCGCCCTTGCCGTCGGGACGAACCGCGAGCATCTCGGGCTGTTGGAATCCCGTCGCGATGAACACCAGGCCGTGTGCGAAAACCGGCCGCGGCACATTTGAAAATCCGTCGTCGTAGCGCACGCGCCAGATTTCTTTTCCGGTCGCGGGATCGTAGGCCGCGGCGTAATGTGCCGCCGGGCTGATGAGTTGATCGGTGTCTCCGACGCGAATCACCAGCGGCGTTACGTAGGCCTGTGACCACGGCGTGCGCCGCCGCGTTTGCCATCGTTCTTTCCCCGTTCGCGCGTCGAGCGCCACCACGAAGGCCGTGTCGGAGCCGTCGCAAGTGAAGATCACCAGGTCGGCGTAGAGGATCGGCGAGCCGCCGTTGCCATGCTGTGTAATGCAGCCATAACGCGCCTTCCAGATGATTTTTCCGTCGAGCGTCAGCGCCGCCGTGCCGTCGGATCCAAAATGCGCGTAGACACGCTCGTCGTCCACAAGTGGCGTCGGTGAGGCGTGGCTGTTTTTCGCGTTGAGGAGCTCCGTGTCGCGCATGCGGAACACTTCGACGTCCTGCGCGACACGACCTGATTCCACCTCGAAGGCAAGAAGCCGCAGCGACGTGGCGCGGCGCTCGGTGACCGCGGTCGTCAGCCACACGCGACCGTGCGCGACGACGGGCGAAGACCAGCCGCGTCCCGGCACCGCGGTTTTCCACGCGACGTTCTTCGTCGTGCTCCACTCGGTTGGCAGCCCGTTGCCTTCAGCGATCCCCTGACCTGTCGGGCCGCGGAACTGTCGCCAGTCCTGAGCGTCGACCGCCAGGGTGCTCACGATGGCGAGACTGCAAATGACACAGGCGGTTCGCACTGACACGATGATAGCCGCCGTACGGCGCCAATGTCTTCGACGGAGTGAAGCAGACTTTTCCGCACTTCTGGGCGGCGTACTTGTTCGGCGGAAGGGCATAATGTCGACGCGCGCCAGCGTGCGTCAACGACCCGCGGCGGCGTTACAATGCCGCCCTCGTCCCGCCACTCGATTCCGATTGAGGAGCGATGGAGGGAGGGCTTCCCCGACGCGTCCACCGAGCTGTTCAGCGCATGGGCAACGCGGTGTCGCGAGATCGAGCACGTCGCGTGGTCGCTGGCCGATCGAGTGCTGAAGGGCACCTGGCCGAGCGGCGCGCAAAGAACGAATTGCGCCGCTGCTTCCCAGATCTAAATGACGCTATGCTCGGTCGCACCATGGCGCAGGCGATGTATTTCACATCGAAGTAGGGTGTGGAACTCGCTTTGTGATGAATGCCTCGGAGGAGTCGTAGGTGTGCCTGCGGAGCTAACCTTTTCTGATGCCGAAACCGACGATTTCGAGGAGTTGACCACGCTGCACGCCGCCGTGGCCGCCGATCTCACCGCCCGGTTCGGCGAAGGGCACTGGTCAAGGGACACATTCGGCCGCGGCCTCGAACTGGTGCCCGGGCGGAGTCGCGTGCGAGTAGGCCGCTATGGAGGACGCATCCTCACATCGCTGCGACTGCAGACCCAGAAACCGTGGGCGATCGATGTCATGTACTTCACGCCCGTCGCGCGACCTCTGTATCTAACTGGAATGGCCGTCCGCGTCGGCAAACAGCGGCAAGGTCTCGGTCGCGCCGCACTGGCCGACGCGCACCGCATCGCGGAGGCGTGGCCGGCAGACGCGATTCGCCTCGACGCATACGATTCGCTTGCCGGCGCAGGCGGTTTCTATGCCAAGTGCGGGTACGCCGAACGCGGAAGAGTAGGTTATCGAGGCAATCCGCTGGTCTATTACGAGCGACTAATGGCGTAGCTCGTGAAACAGGAATCTGGAGATCTCGAGATCTGGAGAATTGGAGTTGATTTGGCGATTTAGGGATTTGGCAAAATTTAGATCATTCGGCTTGCATTCTTTCCGCTGGGTGGTCGCGAGGTGCGTCGAACGCCGTCGTTTTCTGACGACCGCGCGCGGCGTGCAGACTGTGGTCCGCACAACATGCCATGAAGAGGACTCTCTCCTTCTGCGCAGTTGTCGTGATTGGATAATGTGCCCTGGCCGCAGAGGCGCGTGTGCACCCGGTGACAGGATGAGGCGAGCTGCGGGCCGATAAGCGTTCACCTTAGAAGGCTTACCGGCCGTTCAGCTCGCGCGCGATCCGCAGCTGCCGCTATCAACCGCGCCACGCGCTACGGATTCGACGACGCTCTCGCTGTCTGCTGCGTCAGCCACTCGTCAAGTCGACGATTTGCTTCGTCACGAGTGTAACCGTAGCGCTCTTGCAACAGACCAATCAACTTCTGGGCATTCCCTTCGAGCTGATCGATCTCATCGTCAGTGAGCTTGCCCCACTGCCGCTTCAGTTCGCCTTTGAGCTGCTTCCACTGACCTTGCAATATGTCGGCATTCATTTCGCCTCCTCGATCCGCACTTCCGTTGTCGTGTCGTGTCGCTACTTCTTGACGACTTTGAGTGCGTCCTTGACGCCCTTCACGCCGTCGGTTGCCTTCGCGATCGCCACCGCACGCGTGCGGCCGGAGTCGCTTGCGACCGTGCCGTTCAGCGTCACGTTGCCGTCACGAACGTCGACGTCGATGTCGCTATCTTCAAGGGCGTCTTCCGTGAGGAATTGCGCGTACACTTTAGACTTGATCCACCCGTCATTGACGCTGCGGCCGGCGGCCTTGGCCGTACCAGCCGTTTCACGACTGGTGTCGGGTTTGCCCGTGCCGGCAGCCTTCTCGACGGCAGGCGCAATCTTCAGACTGTCGCTGACGCTCTTAACGCCGTCGGTAGCCTTGGCGATTGCCACTGCTCGTTCGCGAGCTGCAGCGTTCGGTACCGTGCCGCTCAGCGTCACCACACCTGCATTCGTATCGACATCGATGTCACTACCCTCGAGCACGTTCTCCGGTATGAACTGAGAGTGGATCTTCATCGTGATCCATCCGTCAGTGATGGGATTACCGGACTTGGGTTTGTCTTGAGCGGCAGTGGCTTTCGGGTCGGGCTTCTGCGCGGTGCCCTGGGCGCCGGCAATGCTCGCCAAAGAGACGAACACAACCGTTGCGAACGTCGGGAGCGTGTTCTTGAGCTGCATGTTTGGTCCTCACATCTCCAAAGCCCATCACTGTGCACGATGGGTGCCACGCGGACCGCAGCGGCGTGCGTGCAAATCGAGGATCGAGTCGCGTCCGTCCTGAGCTGGGTATCGACCTCACTGCAAGGCCGTGCTTTGCAATATGAAAAGCGCTTCACCTTGCGCCTGTTCCTCAGCCGTCGCCCCCGTAATTAGCTCGTCGATATTGGAGAGATTGTTCTTCCAAGTATTGCCAAGGGTCGCGGAGTTTGCCGGATATCAAGGGCAGGGCCCTTGGCTAGTTGTGGTTCGATACGGCAAGCAGGCATCGTATATTCACTCGGCGCTGCGTTGGTGAGCTGCTTCCCGCAGTCGCTCGAGCGCGTCGATGCTCTCGACCAGGTCGAACAGTTTCTTCGCGCACACTTCGAAGCTGCCGCGCAGCTGGATGCGCTCTGACATATGGACTGGCAAACGCTCTTTGTCCCTTCCGTGCCGCTTGCCGAAGTCGTTCTGCGCGGCACGCTCGTCTATCTGCTCCTCTTTTTCCTGTTGCGCTTCCTTCGACGCGAGGCTGGCGCGGTCGGTATTCCCGATCTGCTTCTCGTCGTGCTCATCGCGGACGCAGCACAGAACGCAATCGCCGGTGAATACAAGTCGATTACCGAAGGAGCGGTGCTGGTCGCGACCATCGCCGGATGGAATTATTTCCTCGATTGGCTCGGCTTCAAATTCCCGCGCGCTTTTCGCTGGCTTCGCCCTGCGCCGCTGCCGCTGGTGAAGGACGGGAGGATGTTGACGCGGAATATGCGGCAGGAACTGATTACAGAAGAGGAGTTGATGAGCCTGCTGCGCCATCAGGGCGTTGACGACGTGCGCGCGGTGAAGAAGGCTTATCTCGAAGGGGATGGGCGTATCAGCGTGATCGCCGATGATTCGAATCGCCAAACTGGCGGTGGAGAAAGCCAGGGCGGAAGGCCGACTGAGCGCTGACGCGAGTGTTTGTTGCCTCCAGCCTCCAAGCCCGATCGCCTGACCATTTGCGTGCGATTCACGATGTGTGGAGACAGAACATGATCGATTTGCGCGACAAGGTGGCGCTCGTTACTGGCGCCAGCCGCGGCGCCGGGCGCGGCATCGCGCGCGAGCTCGGCGCTGCCGGCGCGACAGTCTATGTCTCAGGGCGGAGCGTTGGCAGCGAAGCCGTGACGCGCGATGTCGAAGGCACGATCGATGAGACCGCGCGCGAAGTCACCGCGCGCGGCGGCCGCGGCATCGCCGTTCGCTGCGACCACACCGTCGACGCAGACGTCGATTCGCTCTTTCGCCGCATCCGCGACGATCACGGCCGGGTCGATCTCCTCGTCAACAACGTGTGGGGCGGATACGAGTCCATGGATGGCCCGCTCCCGCGCGTCCCGTTCTGGGAGCAATCGCTGAGTCAGTGGGAGGGCATGTTTACCGCCGGCGTGCGCGCACACCTGGCGGCGAGCCGCCTGGCGGTTCCCCTCATGCTGCCGCACGGCCGCGGGTTAATCGTGACGACGACGGCGAAGCTGGATGTCTTGCCGTACCTGCGCAATCTTTTTTATGACCTGGCGAAGAATACGGTGGCGCGTCTCACGTGGGCGATGGCGCAGGAGCTTGGTGAGTACGGCATCGCCGCGGTGGCCGTGGCGCCTGGCTTCATGCGCACCGAACGCGTCGTCCAGGCGTTTCGAAAGGCCGGTGCGATGGATGCGCTGAGCGGACCGGGCGGACCCCAGGAAACGCCGGCGTATGTCGGTCGCGCCGTCGTGGCGTTGGCTGCTGACCCGCAGGTGATGGCGAAGTCGGGTGAAGTGCTCGAGGTCGGCACACTCGCGCGCGAGTACGGTTTTACGGACGTTGATGGGACGCAGCCGTCACCATTTCGCCTTTCGTGAGTTCGACATTGACCTCCGTCTCGGCTAGCGACCTCCCGCCTTCGCTCGCCTCGCGATTTGCCGCGAGCTTCGGCGAGGCAAGTCGTCTCGGCTAGCAACCTCCGTCCCGTTCTCGCGGCGGTGGCGTCATCAACTCAAGTGAGCGTTGGGAAGAGGAGTGCATTTAAAAGGAGGGGTAAAGTCCGCTGACGTAACACCTCCGGCTACCGCGGCAGCACGGACATCACACTGGTTCCGGACCCGACAGCGCCGTATGTCGGGTGTGGGATGAGGCAATTTCCTGGCGGCGGTGGACTTGCGGCTCATGCCTGTTGTCCACGATGCGGCCAGCGGCTTGGCTTTCGCCCAGACACTCGAACGCCACACGTTGTGCAGTGGCGCTCCAGGCTGAACAGCGCCACCCGTTGATGACGGCAGCCCGCATCGCGGCGCCTGGCCCGCCCCGCCCGTTCGGCGATCAACAACTCAAAGGTCAACCGCCGCTGCGCGATTATTGCTTCTCGAACACCGTGACGTTGTTGACCTTTTGGCCCTGCGCATCGGTGCCGGTCGTCGTCACCGTTCGCGTTTTGCCATCGGCCGAGACGACTTGTTTTTGTGTGGTGGTGACCTTGCCGCCCTTCTTGTTGACAATTTCGAGCGTGTTCGCGTCGATTCGCTTCACGGCAATCATGTCGGCGTTCGGATTGTTGCCGGTTACCGGCACATCCTTGCCGTCAAGCGCGGTCGTGTAGGAATACTGCTGCACCGGACCCGAGGCGGGCTCGTTCTTGACGGATACCGTGTAGCCCTTTCCGGCGGCCTCGTAGGTCGACGTGATGCTTTTCGGCGCTGGACCTGGAGTGTACTTGCTCTTGGCGACGTTCAGCCTCCAGGTGCCGACGAACGGATCCGACGTTTGTGCCGCCGCCAGGACCCCGGCCACGAGCACCGCCGGAGCGAGAATCACCATGCCGCGCGCAAGTCTTGGAATCATTGCCCCTCCCTGCTGGCCATCACAAACCAGGTTGTCGAACAACTCAAGCGACGCATTCTAATTGGTGGGAGCCAACCGCTGCGAGCGAAATGTGATGGCGCGTCACGACGCGCCGCGCGTGCGCGTAGGCGACCTGCGCACCCCGTGAGTGAGCGACCTCCATCCCCGCTAGCGACCTCCGTCCCGGCTAGCGACCTCCGTCCCGGTAGTTCCTGTCCTTCATCCTTCGCTCCGCCAGGCTTCACCGGCTCTTTCGCGCGCCGGGTCCACCGGGGTCATCGGCCGGCGAGATTAGATACCGTTGGACGTTACAATCGCCGCATGTCGAAGCAAACGTGCCTTCTATTGGCCATCATCGGCCTCGCGTGCGCGCAAACGGCGCAGGCGCAGAACGATCCAAGCTGGACGGAGCCCTTTGCGCCGTTTCGCATCGCCGACAACCTTTATTACGTCGGAAGCAGAGGCCTCGCGAACTATCTGATCACCACGTCGCAGGGCCACATTCTGATCAACAGCGATCTGGAAGCGAACGTTCCGCTTATTCGCGCCAGCATCGAGAAGCTTGGGTTCAAGTTCAGTGATATCAAAATCCTGGTGATAAATCAGTCGCACTGGGATCACGCCGCGGCCAGCGCCACGATCAAGAAACTGACGGGCGCTCGGTACATGGTGATGGACGGAGATGTGTCGGTTGTCGAATCGGGTGGCAAGACCGACTTCCACTATGCCGGCGATCCCTCCACGCACTATCCGCCCACCAAGGTCGATCGAGTTCTCCACGACGGCGACCATGTCACCCTTGGCGATGCCGTCCTCACCGCGCGTGTCACGCCCGGCCATACGAAGGGATGCACCACGTTCACGATGCAGGCCAGAGTGGGCGGCAAAGCGCATAACGTGGTGATCATCGGCGGCACGGCTGTGAACCCCGGTTTCAAGTTGGTGGACAATCCGCAGTACCCGCAAATCGCCACGGACTACGAGCGGACCTTCCAGGTGCTGAAGTCGCTGCCGGCCGATATCCCACTCGGCGCTCATGGCAGTTATTTCGACATGGAAGCGAAATACCAGAAGATGCTGGGCGGCGACATGACGGCCTTCATCGACCCGGAGGGTTACAAGACCTACGTTGCCTCAGCCGAGAAGGCCTTTCTCGCTGAATGGGCGAGACAGAAGACGCGCTAGCTCGTGCTGACGCGAGATCGAAGAACAGAGGCAGGGGACGGTTGCGCCATAGTCGGGTCGTTGGCATATTTGCAACGCCCCGCAGTGAAGCGGTCTAACATCGGCTGCATCGCGGCAGCGGTGAGCGGCAATGAGTGCGGCAGAATCTCCCGCACTGGATTGCGCGCAGTTTAGAGCCGATCGCCGTCGATCTGGCCCGAAACTGAGATATTCGTCATGATTCGGAAACTGAAAGACGGGCGATATCGCCTTTATTCGCGCAAGAAGGATCCCAAGACAGGCAAGCGGCGTAATCTTGGCACGTTTACAACGCGTGCAGCCGCCATGAAGCACGAACGTGCTGTGCAGTTTTTTAAACGCGGCGGCTAAGTCCGACATGCGGCTGCCGTAATGCAACTGCCGTCGATCCGACTGTTCGTCGTCAGTTTGCTCGCGGTGTTGTCGATCTCGGCCATTTTCTCCGCCGATTCTCAGACCGCCAGGGCCGAGGACACCGGAGAGTTTGCGCGTCTCGAGCGCGCATGGAACGACGCTCACCTGCGCGGCGACGTCGCCGTACTCGATGCTCTGCGCGGACGACCTGCTCGTCAGCGTTCCGGAGATGCCGGTGATGAGCAAGGCCGATATTCTCGGCGTCTTTGCGCTCGGGCCGCGCCAGGATCACGCGATGTGAGACGTCGGAGTTGCACGTGAAAGTTCATCGCGAGACGGCGGTGGCGATCGGACGGTTGCAGCGAACGCGCGACTTCAACGGACGTGTGCGGGACGATGATTGGCGCTTCACGAAGACCTACGCGAAGCGCGACGGCCGATGGCGCGTGATCGCCTATCACGCCTCTGCGGCGTGCGGTAATCATCAGCGGGCACATCGCGCCTGCAAAAATCGGAGAAGGACGTTCTCGAGGCGTTGGCGGTTCGGAAGCCGCGTTGTTGAGCGTGTCGCGTGATAAATGCGCGGTCGCGCGATTCCCAGCGCGCGATCGAGCGATCGGGGCGCGCGGTGCGCGAATTGAACCTCTCGCTGGCCGCACTCTATTCCGGATATAACGGTCACGGCCACAATGGTCAACACCACAGAGGGGAAGAAGAGTTCGATCCGCCTGGTGGCGCTCGCGAGCCTCGTCGGCACCACGATCGAGTGGTACGACTTCTTTCTCTACGGCACCGCCGCGGCTCTTGTGTTCAACCGATTGTACTTCCCGACGTTCGATCCATTGGCCGGAACGCTGGCGGCGTTTGGCACGTACGCCGTCGGCTTCATTGCGCGACCCATTGGCGGCATCATCATTGGACACTACGGCGACCGAATCGGACGGAAGTCGATGCTCGTGCTCACACTGACCATCATGGGCGTGGCGACGTTTGCCATCGGCCTGTTGCCGACCTATGACCAGATCGGACCGTGGGCCGCTGTGTGTCTCGTGGCGCTCCGTCTCGCTCAGGGCTTTGGCGTCGGCGGCGAGTGGGGCGGTGCAGTGCTGATGGCGGTGGAACACGCGCCTGCAAACGCGCGTGGATTCTACGGAAGCTTGCCGCAGATGGGCGTGCCGGCGGGACTGCTTGTCTCGACTGCGGTGTTCGCCCAGTTCGCGCGCTTGCCACAAGATCAGTTCCTCTCGTGGGGATGGCGCGTTCCCTTTCTCGTCAGTATCGCGCTCGTCGGTGTCGGCCTCGTGATCCGGTTGCGGATTCTGGAAACACCGCTGTTCTTGCGTATGAAGGAGACAAGAAGCGAGACGCGGCGACCGGTTGTCGAGGTGCTTCGCAACCACCGCAAAGAAGTGCTGGTTGCAATGGGCCTCCGACTGGCAGAAAACGGCGCGTTCTACATCTATACGGTGTTCGTTCTCGTCTACGGCACACAGCGAGCGGGTCTCTCGCGCCAGACGTTGTTGAACGGCATTCTCATTGGTGCGGCGGCGGCACTGGCCGCAATTCCGTTTTGCGGATCGTTGTCGGATCGGTTTGGTCGCCGGCCCGTTTACCTGTTTGGCGCCTGTGTCACGGCACTCTTCGCGTATCCGTTGTTCTGGCTGCTCGACACCGGCTCAGCGCCGCTCGTGTGGCTTGCGCTTTTCGTGGCACTTGTCTTTGCGCATTCACCAATGTACGGACCGCAGGCTGCGTTCCTGTCAGAGCTCTTTGGCACGCGCGTGCGTTACAGCGGCGCGTCGCTTGGATCGCAGCTCGCGTCCGTAATTGCGGGTGGCCTCTCACCATTCATTGCTACGGCGCTGCTCCCATATGGACGCGGCGCGCTGGCCTCGTACGTCATTGCCATGGCGCTCGTGACCATCGTCACGGTCATTGTCGCGCCTGAGACGCGAGAGCTACCGATCGCCTGAACGTGGGACGTGCATAAAACGCATTGCTGTGCAACCATCGCTGGAGTCCGGCGACGCTCTGTTAGGTGATGCGCACACACCTCGACGGTTCACCAAAACTCCAAGGAGCAACCATGTTCACACTCAACAGGCGGCGTGTTTCGGTACGGCGAGGTGGCTGGCGATCGAGCCGAGACGCGCGCGAGGCAGGGGACACGCAGTTATGGCCAAGACCGACATCAAATCAGTAGACGAGTACCTGGCGAAGCAGCCGGACGATGTGCGCGCAACCCTGCTGCAGGTTCGCAGCATCCTGCGCAAGGCCGTGCCAGACGCCGACGAAGTGATCAGTTACCAGATCCCAGCGTATAAATGGCGCGGCGTTCCTGTGATCTATTTCGCCGGATGGAAGCAGCATTACTCGCTGTATCCCGCAACCGCGCCGGTGCTCGCCGCACTGAAGAAGGACCTTGCGGATTACACAGTGACGAAAGGCACGATCCGCTTCCCTCTGTCTGAGCCCGTTCCGGTCAGATTGATAGAGCGGATCGCGAAGCTCCGCGCCAAGGAGGCGGTCGCGCGTCTGTCGGCGAATCTGGGGCGCGGAAAGGACGGACTAACACGCCAGCGCCCACAGCGCAGGTCCTCGGTCCGGACCTAGCTAAAGTGGATCGTCGGCGACCGTTTTACAGCGAGTACGCCTGGGCCTTCGACCTGTTGATCGAACGCCCGGTTCGAAAGGAGTGCGCCGCCATCGTCTCGTGGCTCAACGACCGCGGCGTGCTTCCTGGTGCGACTATCCTCGATGCCGGGTGCGGGACTGGCCGATACTCAATCGAGCTCGCGCGGCGCGGCTTCGTCGTTCGCGGCATCGATTCATCACCAGAGCTCGTCGAGCAGGCGACGCGCGCAGCCGGGGATCGAGGCGGTTTGGTCTCCTTTACCGTCGGTGACATTCTTGCCTTGCCGCCCGCGTCCTATGACGCGATTCTCTGTCGCGGCGTTCTCAACGACGTCGTTGACGACGCTGCGCGCCGATCCGCGTTTCTCGCGTTTTCTGGGGCCCTGCGTCCCGGCGGGGTGTTGATTGTCGACGTGCGCGAGTGGGAGGCAACCGCGGAGCGCAAGACGCGCGAACCGCTGTTCCGCAAGCGCGTGCTCACCGATTGTGGCCGCCTCACGTTTACCAGCGTCACCGAGGTCGATCGCGAGAATCGACGGCTCGTGGTGACCGAGCAGCATGCGCTCCTCACCAACAACGGCGAGCGCTGCAGCGATTACGTGTTTGTGATGCGCTGCTGGTCGCGCGAAGAGCTGCAGGCGCTGTCGGCACAGTGCGGCTTCGGCAGACTGCGGTTCTTCGGCGCATACGACAATTCGATCGCAGCCGGACAAACCGATCGACTGGTCGCCGTGTCGCAACACTTGGGACGAAGTTGAATCGCGCTGCGAAAAAGCGGTGTAACCCCTTTTCCGCGCGACGCACAGCCTTCCCTAGCGGCAGCGATCGCAGTGATCGTAATCTCCGCGGCTCGCAGCCTTGGGAATTCTCGGCACGGCGATCGTGCAGGTGGCTTACCTCGGCCACGTTGGCATCGGCGTCGTTGGTGGCAGCCTTGCGCGGCTCAAACGTCTGGATACCGCATAGCACGGACCGGCAGGATCGACCCTGACGCGGGCGTCAACCCATGATCGCGCAATGGGAGACGCGTCGCAGGAGCTCAGACGGCGCTGCACGCCGCATCCGCTGTGGCGATCGGCGCGATGGCTCTTGCCGTGGCAGGCATGCTTCATTCGCTCTCGGCCGCGTCGACCATTCGTCCCGCCTGGCTCCTCGCACTCGTCGTATGGCCGATCGTCACAGCGGCTCCAGCGTTTCTTGTGGCCCTGGTGGCAGCGGCAGTGCTCGCGCGCCTTTCGCGAGGTGAAAAGGGGGTCTGACCCCTTTTCCGGGCGGCGAGCGGCGGTATGTTTCGACTGTGCAGGTATCGCGCCCCGACGTCCTGGTGATAGCCCCTGAGTGGCCGCTCCACGCACTCCTGGTCGCACAACTAATCGAGAACGGGTACAGAGCCAACGCGGCCGAGGGTTGGCCAGTGCCACGCCGTTATTTCCAGGCACAGGCAAAACCGCGCGCGGTCGTTCTCGATCTCCGAGGGCTACGCGATCCCGAAACGGTCCTCGATGAGATACGCGCGCTGGCGCCGTCCGCGCGTGTCGTCGTCATCACCGCCCTGGGCTCCGTGTCAGCTGCGGAGCTTCACCAGCGCGGATTCCACGTCGTCACCCGGCCAACGGAAATCAAGGCGATTGCCGCAGCGGTCGAACGCGTATTAGCCTCTGATGAGTAGCAGAAACGGAGGAACTGGTGACGCGTTTCCGTATCGCACAGGTGAACATCGGACGCATCCGAGCGCCGCTCGAAGACCCGCTCATGGACGGCTTCCGCAACCAACTGGACGTGATCAACGCGCTGGCCGATGCCACACCGGGATTCGTGTGGCGACTTCAGACCGAGCAGGGCAGCGCCATGGGGATCCGACCTTTCGCTGGCGACGAACGTATGGCCATCAACATGTCGGTATGGGAGTCACTCGAAACGCTTCAGCAGTTCGTATACCGCAGCGCGCACGCCGCGCCGCTTCGCGACAGAAGGCAGTGGTTTGAGCCGATCGATGGTCCAATCCTCGCACTCTGGTGGATTCCGGTCGGCCACATTCCAACCGTCGCGGAAGCGATTGAGCGCTTGGAGCTTCTCAAGCAGCGTGGACCGTCGCCGGACGTCTTTACATTCAGGAAGCCATTTCCGCCCACCAGATGCCCGAACAGACGATGTGGCGACGCTTGACGCGGCGTTCTGCGAGTGGGCAACCTAACGAAGTATTCTGCGGAAAGCATTGAGGTTATACGCATGAGCTTTTGCGATCACTGTCAGGGACAACGATTTGACCGATCACGGGTGCTGCGCGCGCTCAGACAATTACGTCACGAACTGCGGACGGCGCAGCGCGGATCGAAAGTAGATGCCGCCATGGTGCAGGCGATCGAGGCCGTGCGCACACTCGACGTTCCCCACCTGGAAGTTGAAGATCAAGATGATGTGATTGTGCACTGATGGTGAGCTCCGAATCTGGAGATGTTGAGATTTGGAGATTTGGAGCTGATTTAGAGATTTGCAAATTTGGAGATTTGGGGATTTGGAGATTTGCGGATTTGCGGATTTGGCCGCCATTAGGAGTGCCGCCTCAGTCCGAACGCGACGCACAGCCATGCGACGGTGAGGCATCCAAACGCCATGAAAAGCGGCACGAGCGCTTCGGCGGAGCCGATCGCGACAATGCGAGGCGGAACTGGAGTCTCACTCACCCCGATCCCACGAAGAACGTTCAGTGCGCCTAGCGCCGTACCGCACAGCCCCGCGAACAGAGCGGCGAGCGATATCGGCCGCATCAGCGCCAGCCGCTGTTCCGTCGGACGAAGTGCGTAAGCGACGCCGGCGACCAACGGAAAAAGCGTCACCAGCATGCTCAGCAGCCCAACGATGCTGACATGCCGCAGAACAGTGAGCATGGTGCCGTCCCTCCGCTGTAATAACGCGGCCGGCGCTGAGACGTGACATTGTCACGATTCGCAGGGCTGTGCGTTATGACCTGTATGGATCGAGAGTCGGAGCTGGCGCTCGTCGTCCGCCTGCGCGCAGGAGACGCCGCTGCCTTCGATGTCGTGCACGAGCGGTTCAACACGCCCCTTTTCAACTTCCTGGCGCGACTCTCGCGGCGCCACGATGTGGCTGAGGATCTCCTCGAGGAAACCTGGCTGCGCCTGGTTCACCGTTGCGCGGCACTCCGTGACGACACGCGCCTTGGTCCATGGCTCTTTACCGTCGCCCGCAATCTCTATGTGAGCTATCGCCGATCGCGGCTCGTGGAAGACTCCCATGCCGGGGGTTTGATCGGGCTGTGGCCGTTCGGATCGCCGCAACCTTCGCCTTTTGAGATAACGGCAGCAAGCGAAGCCGAGCGGCGCCTCGAGGCTGCGCTGGGAACGCTACCCGTCACCTACCGCGAGGCCGTGCTGCTGGTGGGTGTCGAAGGTATGCGCCCTGCAGACGCGGCCGCGGTATGCGGCATTACGCCTGAGGCAATGCGCCAGCGATTGAGCAGAGCGCGTGCTCTGATAGCCGAGCGGCTCGATAACAACCGCGCAACGCGTCTCGCGGCGCTACGTGAGGCACTCACATGACAATCGACGAACTCGATGACCAACTGCTGCGCGATCTGCACCGTGTATCGGTGCTGACGCCCGACCAGGCGCGGCTCGAACGAGTCCGCGCGCGCTGCCACGCAGCAATCGCGCGCCGTCAGCTTCAGGCCGAGCGCTCCGCCCGCCGCGCGCGCTTCAGAGCGCGCGTGCTCGAACCGGCGTTGGTGGGGGGGTTCTGTTTGACGTATCTGGTTGGCGTTTTCTACAACGTGCTGCAGTGCAAGGGCATTCTTTAGCAGGTCGGAAAAAGAGGCACTGAACCTGCTGAACTGGCAAAACGGATCGTCCGTGCCGCCGCGATCAGCTGCTGGCCTGAGGGGCAAAGTCGCTGCTGAACATGAGCCGCTCCAGGAGCCACGCGCCGCGGCGTTCGCGCAGGATGAAAATGAACTTGCCCCGGTCGCGACGCACTTCGCCGCCCGGAGGAGCCATATTCAGCCAGTAATTCCCCGTCGCATATGCCAGGCTCCCGGCGCCGACGATGTCGGCGGTTTCCAGTTTCAGGTCGGTTGCTCCCTGCGCGAAGCGCCTGTCGTAATACATTCGAACGCTGTCAGTGCCGGTGACGGTCGACGCGTTGGGCGGCATCACAGCCCCGTTATCGACGAAGTGTTGAGCGACCTTGGCCGAATCCTTGGCGTTGTACACGACGACAAAATCCGCAATGAATTTGGTGATTGCCTCGCGGTCGGCCTGATCGAACGGCTCGCCGGACCGAGACGCGCAGGCGATCGGCCCGATCGCCAACAGAATGGTGAGCAACACGGTAGGTGCGCGCATAGATCACCTCTTTCTTGGCACGACGCGTTCTCCACCGGATGATAACGCCGACCGCCATGCAGGCGCACATGGCAGTCAATGCGACGGGACCACCAGACTCTACAGAACCCGCTGGTTATGCTACGCGACTCGAGGAATCTGGTAAGGTGCGCGACGGAGGCCAGGAGACCTGGACGATGGACGTCACGAAACGGGTCTTCGGTACGACAACCGCGACGACCTTGGCGTTAGTCCTTGAATCTGTTGTGTAGTGGGGTGTAGCCTCGCTCGCCTCAAGCGTGTGGAGATCGCTTAGCAGGCTGGACGATGGAACCACAGTGATAACACAGGATCGGTCGTGGACTTTGGACGATCGACTAACGATCCGTGCCAGCGACCCATCAGATCTGCCCTTCATCGAGGAAATGCTCTTCGAGGCGTTCTTCTGGGATGATCGCATCGAGCGTCCGGAGCTGAGTCGTTTCCGCGCGCAGCCAGAATTCGCGAAGATGTTTGCGGGGTGGGGGAGGGCTGGCGATCGCGCGCTGATCGCGATGACGCCCGGGGGCGAGCGAGTTGGAGCGGCGTGGTTCCGTTTGTGGACGCCGGAAGTCCACTCGTACGGGTTTGTGAGCCCGGATATCCCTGAGCTGGGCATCGCTGTCGTGCGCAAACATCGCTCCGAAGGCGTTGGCCGCGCGCTCCTTCGCGCGCTCATCGACACGGCGCAGAGCGATGCATATACCGCGTTGAGTCTCAGCGTCAGCCCGGATAATCGCGCCAGAGCGTTGTACGAGAGCGAGCGCTTTCGCCGCGTCGGACAGTCAGGTACGTCGTGGACGCTGTTACGCGATCTCGCCATAATGAGGCACACAGGACCGGTTTGAGCACCAAGGAGGGAGTGCCGTGCTGCCACGTTCGCTCGCCTCGTTCGGCCTCGGATTCGCCATCGTTCTGCAAGTGGTCGCCTCTTCGGATGCGCAGGCGCCGGACGCTCCAAACGCCCAGCGTGGCGTGGATTTCGCCGCGACTATCCGGCCGATCCTCGAAGAGAAGTGCCTGGGATGCCACGGCGAAAAGCTGAAGCTCTCGCGTCTCGACCTTCGGACGCGCGAATCGGCCATCGCCGGCGGCGCGCGCGGCGCCGCGCTGGTGCCGGGTACCGCCGAACAAAGCCGCCTCTATCGCCATGTGGCGGGCCTCGAAGAGCCCGCGATGCCGATGCGCGGGACGCCGCTCACGGCCGAGCAAGTTGCTGACGTCAAGCGCTGGATCGATGAAGGCGCGAAGTGGGATATGGCTGCCACGGCGACGTTGAGCGCGTCCACTTCGGCGATCGCCGCGCTCGAGGATCGTCCGATCACGGCGGCGGAACGCAGCTATTGGGCGTTCAAGCTCCCCGTTCAGGCGCCTACGCCCACCGTGTCGCGTCTCGGTTCCGACAATCCGATCGACCGCTTCCTCGAATTCGAGCGTGCGAAGCGCAAGTTAACGCGCGCGCCTCGCGCCGATCGAAGAACGCTCGTGCGTCGTGCGTATCTGGATCTTCTCGGCTTGCCACCCTCGCCGGACGAGGTCGCTCGTTTCGTGGCCGACGAAAGACCGGACGCATGGGAGCGCTTGATCGACACGCTGCTCGCTTCGCCGCACTACGGCGAACGCTACGGCCGCCATTGGCTCGACGTGGCGCGTTACGCCGATTCATCCGGCTTCGAGTACGACGCCCATCGTCCCAACGCGTGGCGCTATCGCGACTACGTGATCCGTTCGTTCAACGAAGACAAGCCGTACACCGTCTTCCTCAGCGAGCAGATCGCCGGCGACGAGATGGATGGGAGGACTCAGGACAGCCTCATCGCCACGGGGTTTTTGCGTGCGGGACCGCGCGTGTTGTTCCGCGAGAAGGACAATCCCGAGCGGCGCTTTGATTATCTCGACGATGTGATGACCGCGATCGGGAAGGGCACGCTCGGCCTCACGATCGGGTGCGCGCGATGCCACGATCACAAGTTCGATCCAATCAGGCAGCGAGACTATTACGCGCTCCAGGCGTCGATCTTCGGATACGTCGAAACCGTCGTGCCGCTCGCGCCACCGGAGGAGGCGACGGCCTACGTGACGAAGAACGCGCAACTGGACGCCAGACGCGACGAGCTGCGGACCCAAATCGCCGCAATCGAGAAGCCGCACCGCGATCGGCTCAAGCTCGCGTTGATCAAGAGCCGATTCTCCGACGCCATCTACCGGGCCGCGGCCAAGCCGGAAGCCGAGCGCACGGCAGGGGAGAGACTTCTCGCGATTCAGGTGTTGGAAGCTGTCAACGTGCCTGGCCCCGAGATCGACAAAGCACTATCGGCAACCGAGCTCGCCGCAAAGACCGATCTTGTCGCGCAGATCGCTGCGCTCGAACGCGAGCGGCCCGAGCCGCTGCCGATGGCGGAGATCGTCACCGACGGTGACTATCGCTTCGCTCCGCTCGGCGAGGGCGATGACGTTGTCAGTTGCCCGAAATGCCGCATTCCGCCGCCGTTCCCCGGCAGCTACCTGCACGAAGGCCCGGGACGCTACGAAGTGCCGCCTTCGTACTTCCTGGTTCGCGGCGATCCTGAAAGCCGTGGCCCGGCGATGAAGCCGGGGTTCGTGCAAGTCGCCACCTACGGGAACCCGCCGGCTGAGATCGCCCGGCGCGACGGCCACACATCGGGCCGGCGGCTCGCGTTGGCGCAGTGGATTGCATCCGCGCAGAACCCGCTCACCGCGCGGGTGATCGTCAATCGGCTATGGCAGAAACACTTCGGACGCGGCATCGTCGCGACACTCGACAACTTCGGCAAGATGGGCGAACCGCCCACACACCCGGAGTTGCTGGATTGGTTGGCTGTCGAGTTCATGAACGGCGGGTGGCGCATCAAGCAGATCAACAAGCTGATGATGATGTCCGAGGCGTACCAGATGGCCTCGAGCTTCGATGACGCAGCCAACCTCGCCGCGGATCCCGAGAACCGCTATCTGTGGCGTTTCCGTCCGCAGCGGCTCGATGCGGAGATCGTGCGCGACAATATGCTCGTCGCCGGCGGCAACATCAATCTCGAGATCGGCGGACCGCCGATCTTTCCGTTCATTCCGAAAGACATTCTCACGGGGCAGTTCCGCGGCAAGTGGGAGAACACCCCCGACGGACCTGGGGCATGGCGGCGCGGCGTGTACGTCTACCGGCGGCGATCGCTGCCGTATCCAATGTTCGACACGTTCGATCATCCGGACATGAACGTGGTTGCCGGCGCGCGAAATGTCTCGACGGTCCCCACGCAGGCGCTGACGCTGCTGAACAATCCGTTCGTGCTCTCACAGGCCCAACGCCTGGCGGAGCGCGTGCGGCAGCAGGCGCGCAATCCGGAGTCACAAGTGAACGTCGCGTATGGCATCACGCTCGGACGGCCGCCGGCAAGAGCGGAATACGCTGTCGCGCTGGATCTCATCTCGAAGCAATCGCTGGAGTCTTTCACGCATGTGCTCCTCAACCTCGATGAGTTCATGTACATGAGGTGAGCGATGTCGCATCGATGTAACCGATACTTCTGGGATCGGCGAGAATTCCTGTTCCGCTCCGGCGGAGGGATCAGCGGGCTTGCGCTCGCGTACCTGCTCGACCGCGATCGACTCCTGTCGGCCGCGCCCGCAGGCCAGAGCGACGCGTGTTCCGCAACGCCAGTCGGCGCCAATCCGTACGCGCCGAAGCCCTCGCATTTCAAGCCACGCGCCACCGCCGTCATTTCGCTGTTCATGGGCGGCGGGTGGAGCCAGGTCGACACGTTCGATCCGAAGCCGGCGCTGACCAAGTACGCGGGCCAACCGATCGACGACAAGGTCAAAGGCGACGTCATCGTGCGGCAGGGGTCGCCGGGCCCGCTCATGCCGAGTCCTTTCAGCTTCAAGAAATATGGCGCCAGCGGGATCGACGTTTCGGAGATCTTTCCGTTTCTCAGCCAGCGCGTTGACGAGATCGCGTTTGTGCGATCGGTGTACGGCCGGTCCAATGATCACGTGCAAGGAACCTACGAGATGCAGACCGGCCAGATCAACCTGGGGTTCCCGAGTGTCGGCGCGTGGGTCACTTATGGACTTGGGTCCGTGTCGTCGAGCCTGCCGGCGTTTGTCGTGATGACCGACGCTCGCGGAGGACCGCTTGGCGGTCCGAACGATTGGAGCGCCGGGTACATGCCGGCGGCATATCAGGGCACGCTGTTCCGATCAACGGGCGATCCGATAGTGGATCTCAAGCCGCCAGCGACGGTGAGCGCAGAGGATCAGCGCATGCGGCTCGATGCGCTGGCGAAGCTCAACGAGCTGGACATGCAGCGATATCCGGGCAACAGCGAGTTGGCGGCGCGCATCTCCTCCTACGAGCTGGCCTATCGCATGCAGGGGTGCGCCCCGAGCGCGGTGGATCTGGCGAGCGAATCCGAGGCAACCAAGAAGCTCTACGGCCTCGACGATCCGGTGACGGAGCCGTTTGGGCGGCAGTGTCTGATGGCGCGGCGACTTGTCGAACGCGGAGTCCGCTTCGTGCAGATCTTCTCGGGAGGGGTCGGCAATCAAAACGTCGACACGTGGGATGCGCACGGCGACGTCAAATCGAATCACACGCAGCACGCGGCCGAGATCGACAAACCTGCTGCCGGGTTGCTCGTCGACTTGCAGGCACGCGGGTTGCTCGACTCGACGCTGGTGATTCTGCATTCAGAGTTCGGCCGCATGCCGATTTCGCAGCGCGGCGTCGGGCGCGATCACAATCCGGGCGCGCAGACCGTGTTGATGGCAGGCGCGGGCATCAAAGGTGGTCAGGTGATCGGCGCCAGCGACGAGTTCGGCTATAAGGCGCAGGAGCAGCCGATCTCGTATCACGATCTGCACGCGACGATGCTCCACCTGCTGGGGCTCGATCACAAGAAGCTGACGTACCGTTTCAATGGCCGCGATATGCGTCTGACTGACGTCTATGGGACGTTGATCCCGCAAATCGTGACAACGTGACGTCCGGTTGTTGAGAGGAGAGCGGTTGATGCGAGACCAGGTTGGATTGCCAGTGGCGTGCGCGATGCTCGCGATCTCGGTGTTGGCCGGGAGCGTGTCGATGACGGCCCAGACTCCGGCGCGTACCCAGACGGATGGCGCGTGGAAGGTGCCGCGCGCGCCGGACGGTCATCCTGATCTGCAAGGCATCTGGACCAACGCCACGCTCACCCCGCTCGAGCGGCCGCGCAGTCTCGGAGAGCGGAAATACCTGACCGAAGCCGAGGCCACCGCGCTCGAACTGCAGGCGGAGAAACGCCGCGCGACGGCCGACGACAATCTCAAACCGGGTGATATCGGCAGCTACAACGAGTTCTGGTTCGACTCGGGCACCAAAGTGATGCCAACGCGCCAGACCTCGCTCGTTGTCGATCCGCCTGATGGCCGCGTTCCCGTGCGCCCGGAAGCAGAGGCTCGGCGCGACGAGAATCTCACCCGCAGCACCGACCATCCCGAGTTCATGAGCATGTGGGACCGCTGCATTTCGCGCGGCGTGCCGGGCTGGGTGATCCCCGCGGGCTATAACAACGCCTATCAGATCGTACAGACACCAGGCTATGTCGTCATTCATGCCGAGATGATTCACGACGCGCGCATCATTCCGCTCGTCCTTCGACAGGCTCAGGACGACCCTGAGCGAAGTCGAAGGGTCGACGCCCCTCCGCCGCTGCCAGAGTCGATCCGGCTGTTGGAGGGCGACTCGCGTGGACACTGGGAGGGCGACACGCTCGTCGTGGAAACCACCAACTTCACCGACCGGAACTGGATCGCGACCAGCGCGGCGTCCGGGCGCATCAAGGGCATTCCGCAAAGCACCGCGCTCAAAATCGTCGAGCGCTTCACGCGCGTCGCGCCCGACCGCATCGATTACGAAGCGCGGATCGACGATCCCGCGGTCTTCACCCGCCCATGGACGCTGGCGTTCCCGCTGATGAAGGACGACGAGTACCGCATTTACGAGTATGCCTGCCACGAGGGAAACCGGGCGGTCGACGGCATTCTGCGCGGCGCGCGATATCAGGAACGCGCCGGACGAGGCACGATCAAGTAGGCAACCTTGGGTTCGTTTTCCGCCCGCCCCAAGACGTCGGCCAAGACGCGCCTGCTCCCGCTCTGCGGACTGGCGCTGGTTTTTGTGCTGCCCACGTTCGCCGCCGGCTGCAAAGGTGAACAGCGGCCCGGCGTCGGCGCAACGTCTGCGGGTCGGGCCGTCACGAGCGCGCGCTACGAAGATCTCGTCTCGCTCTTTTCCGAGTGGCGCACCTTTCAGCGTCCGAGGATCGTTGACGGCGTACCCGACTACACGGCGGCCGCCATGTCTTCGCAGCAGAAGGCGCTCGCGGGCTATCAGGCGCGGCTCGCGGCGATCAATCCCTCGGCCTGGCCGATCCCGCAGCAGGTGGACTACCACATCGTCCGCGCCGAGATGAACGGCCTCGAGTTCGATCACCGGGTGCTGAGGCCGTGGGCCAATAACCCCGCCTTCTACGTGACGATTTTCCCGGACGAGAGCGATCAGCCGGCGCGCGAGGGGCCGTTCGCGTACGGCGCAGTCGAGTTGTGGAGCTACCGCTTTCCGCTGGCGCCGCAAGACGCCGCCAGGGTCGCAGACGGTGTGCGCGCGGTGCCGGGACTCCTGGCCCAAGCCCGGACGAATCTCACCGGAAACGGGAAAGATCTGTGGATGCATGGCGCGCGCGATCTTAGGCAGCAGGCCTCGGATCTGCAGGCGCTCTCCGCACGCCTGACGTCGGCGGACGGAGCGCTCGCGCAGGAAGTGGAGCGCGCGCGGACCGCCAGTGAAGAATTCGCGGCTTGGCTCGAGAAAGAGACGCCATCGAAGACCGGGCCGTCTGGCATCGGCCTCGAGAGCTATGACTGGTACCTGCGCCACGTCATGCTGCTGCCCTACACGTGGCGCGATCTCGTCGCACTCATGGAGCACGAGCTTGCCAGGGCGCACAGCACCTTGGCACTCGAGGAAGCGCGCAACGCCGCGCTGCCGCCGCAAACACCTGTCGCATCGGCCGGCGAGCACACCCGACGCTTCCGCGCCGCGGTCTCCGAGTACATGGCGTTTCTTCGCGACCGGCGGATTATGACGGTGCGCGACTACATGGAGCCGGCACTTGCCGCGCGCGTGGGCCGCTTCTCGCCGGCACCATGGGAGTTCTTCACTGAAGTGGACTACCGCGATCCCGTGGTGATGCGGACCCACGGTTATCACTGGTTCGACAAGGCGAGGATGATCCACCTGCCGCACGCGAGCGCGATTCGCCGCGGCCCGCTGCTCTACAACATCTTCATCACGCGCACGGAGGGGCTCGCCACCGGCTGGGAAGAAATGATGATGCACGCCGGCATGCTCGACGCGCGGCCGCGCTCGCGCGAGCTCATTTATATCCTGCTCGCCCAGCGTGCCGCGCGTGCCCTCGGCGATCTGCGCATGCACGGCGAACAGGCGCCGATCGAGGCGACCGCCGCCTTCACCTCGGCCCACACGCCCCGCGGCTGGCTGCGCCTGGATGGCAACCTCGTTCGCTTCGAACAGCACCTCTATCTGCAGCAACCCGGCTACGGCATCAGCTATCTCGTGGGCAAGATCGAGATCGAAAAGCTCCTCGCCGATCGCCGGCGTCAGCTCGGCGATCGCTTTACGATGCAGCAATTCGTCGACGAGCTCGACGCCGCAGGGCTCGCGCCGATCTCGCTACTGCGCTGGGAGCTGACTGGCGAGCTGACGCGCGACGCGGAGCGCATGCTCAGGCCGACGTCCGGCTCGTGACCACGAAGTCCGCAAAGAACTCGTCCACCGTCACACGCCGCTTCGTCAACCCGTCGGCGAACGCCGCCTGACAAAAAACGTCCACGGCACGACGGTTCGGTTCCAGGCCGTGTGTGTGGTACGTCGGACCGAGCAGACGGGCAGTGTTCTCGACCTCTTCGATCAACCACGGCGAGTTATAGGGAAACTGGCGCTGAAGCGCTTCGAACATCACCTCGCTCTCGTTGAAGGCCTCCACCAGCCGAGGTCCGGCTGCGGGCTCGCGCTCCCACGATGCACGGCGGACAACGATGACGTGCTGTGGCGGATAGCAGCCGGTCTCGGCGAAGTACTTCTGCTCCATTACCTGGAAGCCGGGAAAGGCGCGTACGATCGGTCCGTCGAGAGACTGGAAGTCGCGTGGCGGCAGTGGCGCGAAGAGCGCGTCCACGGTCCTCGCCTTCAGGAGGGTGCTCAGAGAGGTTCCCGCAGGCGCAGCCGTGACGTACGGTAGCGGCGGGTCGGGAAGCCGTACTGCGGCCGCGCCATCAACGCCTCCTACGATCCACTGCATCTTCTTCGTATCGTTCCCGAGGTAGCGCAGAAGGTGGCGGTACCACACGGCGCCACTGGCCGCCCAGTTATAGATGCCAATGCGGCGGCCGGTCAGCGAGCCGCTCGCGATCCGCATACCCTTTCGCGTGTAGAGATCGCGGGCCGTGAAGTTCCGCAGCGGGAAGATCGGGATCGCCACGAGCGATCGATCGCCGCGGTCCAGTCGCTGCACGTGCTGCGCCATCGACGTCTCGCCGCCATCAACGCCCGGTTCGTCCGTCGCGCGGCGCAGCATCTCGTTGCGCTCGCCGCGGATCCATGTCAGCGCCAGATCCCGCGGGCGCACATCGCCCGTCGCAATCGGCATGAAGCGCACGTAATTGGCGCACGCCAACGTCAGCGCCGAAGTGCGTGGCGCTTGCGCGGCGGGACGGACCGCCGTCAGGGCGCCGCCGGCCGCGGCGCCGGAAGTGGTCAGAAACGCGCGGCGCGAGACTCGATTCATGCAACTGCCTCCAGGCCGGCTATTAAACCGCGATTCTGATGCTTCAAGCGCCACGGCTTGGGGGTGAAAGATCTCTTGGAATGTGACCGCAATCGGTGTATCTCTGCACGATGACCCGAATCGTCATTGCGTGCTATCGACCGAAGCCTGGGCAGCAGGAGGCGCTGCATGCGCTCATGCAGACGCATGTCGCGACGCTTCGCTCGCTCGGCTTGGCGACGAAACGCGCGCCGATCACGATGCAGGCCAAGGACGGGAGCTTTATCGAAGTGTTCGAGTGGGCATCTGCCGACGCGATCCAGGCAGCGCACAGCCATCCGGTCGTGCTCAAGATGTGGGAAGAGTACGGGAAGGTCTGCGACTACGTTCCCGTGTCGCAGATGGCGGAGGCGTCGCAGCTGTTTTCCGACTTCACGCCTGTTCACGTCGACGCCTAGGCTGACATGATTGCCTTCGTCCTCTTTATCCTTCTCGCCGCACCTGCCGCGGCGCAACCGCTGACAACAACTGAACGGGACGCGATCGACAAGATCGCCCAGGCCGTCCTCGACGCCACTGCTGCGCCGAGCGCGTCGATCGCAGTCGTGCGTGGCGGCGAGATCGTGTACGAGCACGCCTATGGCGACGCTCGGATCGATCCCAAAACGACGGCCGCATCTTCGTCTATGCGGTACGCGATCGGCTCGGTGAGCAAGCAGTTCACCGCAACCGCGGTTTTGCTCCTCCAGGAGGAGGGCAAGCTCTCGCTCGACGACAAAGTGGCGAAGTGGTTTCCACACCTCACGCGCGCGGGCGACATCAGCGTACGGCAGCTGTTGTCGATGACCGCCGGGTACCAGGATTTCTGGCCGCAGGACTATGTGTTCCCGGACATGCAGCGTCCCACCAGCGCGCAGAAGATCATGCAGCAATGGGCCGGCAAGGCATTGGACTTCGAGCCGGGCACCAGGTGGCAATACAGCAACACCAACTACGTGATCGCGGCCGCGATCGTGGAGCGCGTGACCGGCACCGGCTTCATGGATTTCCTGCGGCAGCGGATCTTCACGCCGCTCAAGATGACGTCGGTCGCGGATCACGATGCCGCACCACTTGGCGCGAGCGACGGTCAGCCGCTTTTGCGAAACGCTCTGGGACCCTTGCGGCCGGCGCCGAAGGAGGCGCCGGGCTGGTTGTTCGGGGCGGGGCAGCTTGCAATGACGGCGCACGATCTTGCCCTATGGGACATTGCGGTGATCAACCGTTCGATCCTGAAGCCGACGTCGTACAAGACGCAACAAACCGACATGCTTCTCGCGGCCGGCAATGCGACCGGCTACGGGCTCGGCGTCAATATCGGCGCTCCCGCCGGACGGCGACGCATTTCGCATGGCGGCGCGGTCTCGGGCTACACGACCAGCAATGTCGTCTATCCCGACGATCGCGCGGCAATCGTGGTGTTCACGAACATCTATCCCGGCGCAGCAGGCGCTCCGGGAAGAATTGCCGAGCAGATTGCCAACGTGATTTTCGCTGATGCTCGGAGCGCCGGCGCGGAGGCGCGCGACGCCGCTCGGCGTATCTACGATGGACTCACGAAGGCAATGATCGATCGATCGATATTCACGGCAGCGGCCAACGCCTACTTCACACCGGAAGTGTTGTCCGACTACGGGGCAAGCCTTGCGCCGCTGGGACCGCCGACGGATTTTGTCGCAACTGGCGAATCGCTTCGTGGCGGCATGACGATCCGGTCCTATCGTATTCGGGCCGGTGAAGTAACGATGTCGCTCACCGTCATGATCCTCCCGGACGGGCGGATCGATCAGTACATCATCGAGCGCGCCGGCTAACGTGCCGTTCACAATCCGCCGGGCGAAGGCTGTCGATGCTGAGGCTGTGTGCCATTGTCTGCGCGCGGCATTTGAACCATACCGTGACAGCTACACGCCATCGGCCTTTGCGGACACGGTGCTCTCGATGGACACGGTCCAGAAGCGGCTGCATGAGATGACGGTGTTCGTCGTCGTCGACGACCGCGGAAACGTCGTCGGCACCATTGGCTGCACGATGATCGATGCCGCCGAGGGACATTTGCGCGGGATGGCCGTGCTTCCGAACGAGCAGGGACGCGGCGTCGCGCAGCTCTTGCTCGAGGCCGCGGAAGACGAACTTCGCCGTCAAGAATGCCAGCGCATTACTCTCGATACCACCGAGCCGCTGACACGCGCGATGCGGTTTTACGAGCGGAACGGCTTTCGCCGATCGGGCGCCGTGCGCGACTTTTTTGGAATGCCGCTGATCGAATATGTGAAGCTGACCCGGGACGCTGTTGCTTGAGATTCCAACTATTGGAGTCCGGTGATCGGGCCGAGTATGATTCGCTCCAGTTGATTCGCCTCGGAGGGCGGGATGAAGGGAGTTGCCTCCCCTCTTCTTCGTGATCGCGCTATGCGCCCTGAACCGCGTGCCAGAGTCCGACGCGCGCGACGGCAACCGGCTATGCCGGCCAGTAGAGCGGGACAACCGCACAAGCGTCGTCGATTGCTTTCACGGCTGCAGCGAATGAAGTGGTGACGAGCATCACGATCGGACACGCCTTCAACGGCTGTTCCGGATCGCAGACGTTCTCGAATCTGAGCATCAGCATCGCTCCACGAGTCGAGTGCATTCCCG
Source organism: Acidobacteriota bacterium (assembly GCA_046727855.1). Taxonomy (GTDB): domain Bacteria; phylum Acidobacteriota; class Vicinamibacteria; order Vicinamibacterales; family UBA2999; genus DASPWV01. The sequence continues at coordinate 1,877 of JBKPDL010000027.1, read as the reverse complement.
GGCCGTGCCCTGCGCCTGTGTCGGCGTATCGCGCTTTCAATTACGGATCGGGCAGGTCGATTGACGAACCGTCGACCGCTGTCAACGCCGTGTTCTTATCGAACGACAGGGACGAAGGGACGGTGAATTTCCGCGGGTTCGCGGGTTGCGGCAGCGCAATCGGTGTGCCGTCGGCGGCCACCAGACAGTGCATGGGATCTACGATCGAAATTCTCCTGCTCGGTGCCGGGGACGAAGCAATTCTTGGTGACGTCGCACCGGACGTGTTCGACGATCCCGTGCAGCCGCAGCTGGCAGCCGAGTTCCTCGCCGACCCGCGGCATCATCTCGCCGTCGCGCGCGAGTCCGGACGCATCGTCGGTTTTGCGTCTGCGGTTCACTATGTCCATCCAGACAAGCCGCCGGAGTTGTGGGTCAACGAAGTCGGCGTGGCGCAGACGCACCAACGACGAGGTCTGGCCACTCGACTCCTGCGCGCGTTGTTCGACGCTGGCCGGTCGGTGGGCTGCAAGCAAGCATGGGTGCTCACTGACCGCTCGAACACATCGGCCATCCGCCTGTACACGGCAGTCGGCGGCGTCGAGGCGCCAGGCCAGACGGTGATGTTCGAATTCGCACTCGATGCGGCGGCGATGCCGCCTATCGAACGCGGCCGAGACGAAATCTGCTGAGTGAGTGAGCCCGCGTGACCTACCGACCAGAACTCTACGACGTGGTGACACCGTCGACTTTCCAGGGCGACGTCGACTGGTACCGTCGGAAGGCGCAGGAGTGCGGCGGGCCCGTGCTTGAACTGGGTGCAGGCACTGGACGCGTGACGCTTGCCATTGCCGAGGCTGGCGTCGCGATTCATGCTCTCGATGCTAGTGAGGCCATGCTCGATGCGCTCGCCGCCAAGCTCGCGACGCGTCCTCACGAACTGCGAACTCGCGTAACCTTGGTCCGTGGCGACATGCGGACCTTCGATTTACCGGAACGGTTCGCGTTGATCATCGCGCCTTACCGCGCGTTCCTGCACAATGTTACCGAAGAGGACCAGCTCGCTTGTCTCGGTCGAGTGCGGCAACATCTTCGGCCAGGTGGTCGCGTTGCGTTCAACGTTTTCCATCCGTCACTTGAATTCATGGCACGGCACGCGGGGCCGCTGGCGGGCGTTTGGCGGTGGATTAGCAACCATCCACTTCCTGGAGGCGGCTTCGTGATGCGCTCTGAAGCGAACAAGTACGATACCGTCCGGCAGGTGGTGCACTCGCAGCATCGATACGAGGAGTACACCGCCGACGGAGAGCTGACGCGGACATCGCTGCACCGGCTCGAGTTGGCGTACCTCTATCCCGCTGATATCAGACGGTTGCTGATGCAGGCCGGTTTTGAAGACATCAGGATCAACGGCGGGTTCACAGATCGACAGTTCTCTCATGAAGGCGACGAGCTAGTCGTCGAAGCATCATCACCACGTGCGTGATGGTCTGATGCAGCTGGCGATGCGGCGAGTCGCCTGCTACGCGAGCGTTGCTCAGGCGGTTGCTGGCCGGGGACGGAGGTCACTGGCGGGGACGGAGGTTGCGGGCGGGGACGGAGGTCGCGCTGGCAACAGCGCCTGGTGTCAATAAGGAGACAAAGCGCATGAACGCACCTCGTGAGCAGTTAGTCTCGGACCTCGTTGGTGAGCTCGAGAAGGCGTGGAACGCGGCCGATGGCGTGGGATTCGCGCGGCCTTTCGCCGAGGATGCCGATTTCGTGAACATCCGCGGTGAGCACTTTCGGACTCGTGAACTGATCGCCACGGGACACCAAGGCATCTTCAATACGATTTACAAGGGCAGCGCTGTTCGCTACGAGGTGATCTCGGTCCGGACGATCGCGCCGTCGGTTCT
>JBKPDL010000026.1:0-68022 GCA_046727855.1 Acidobacteriota bacterium | reverse complement strand
GACGCGAGGGTCGCTCACGCCCCACTGTCCATCTGTCAGGTTGTCGGCGCTTGTCGTGTCCATCGTCTTCGTTCGCGTCGCCCGCCTGTCACGTCGTTGTCGCGCGACTCGCTCGCGTCATCCTGGAAACGAATCTCTCCGTCGTCCGGCTGACGCAACCGCCGTTTGGCTTCAGTGGTGGTCCGCGCGGCCATCACGCATCCGAGCTTCGAGCTGTGCTCAGCGCCGTGCAAGGCTCGTCGCTTCGCTCCGCCCACGCGCGTGCCCGCGCGTGGCCTTCGGGCCTTGACGGCGCCTGCGCGCAGCTCGCCGGATTGCAATTGCGTGATGGCCACTCCCTGCGCCTCGAGTCGAAGCCAGGCGACGCCAGTGTCAGGAAATCGCTCGCGGATGCGTTCTATAGGATCGGAGGGCAAGACTGTCCGCGACGGCTCAGCCGCCCCGGGCGTGACACCCTCGTCGATCGATAGCGTCCGCGTCTCGAACGCGTCGCGAGCGGCGAACCTGTCACTGATCCCTTCGCCCTGGTCGCGGACAAGCGACCGGCGCACGGCCTCAGGTCGTGCGCTTCATGCCAGCCTCAGGCGGCATACGTTCCCGAGCCCAGTCAATCGTCGGTGCCTTCTGGGCTCAGGGCGCGGCACAAACCAACAACCCGAGTTCGCCTGAGGAGGCTTGTTGTGAATGAGGTTGAGAAGGCTCTCGAAAGCGCGTCCCTACCGCCATCAAGCACGCGTCGATCTGTTGCGCGAAGACAGCTCGAACGGTCAGACGACGTGAGTACGATGCCGATGTTGCTCACCGTGGACGACGCGGCGAACTTGCTGCGGACGACGCGCCGAGCAATCTACGCGATGCTCGAACGCAGGCAGTTGCCTGGTGTGATCCGCATCCGCCGCCGCGTCTTGATCCGCTCGTCAGAACTGTTAGAGTGGCTCGACCAGAAGCGCGCGCCATCGCTGAAGGAGTAACAGCGATGAGCGTGACAGTGCGGCCGTACGTGAATGGCGGCTGGGAGGTGGACATCAGGGTCCAGCTCCCGGACGGCAGCGTGATTCGCGAACGCAAGAAGGCAGCTGCGTCGAGCAAGCAGGCAGCGCAAAAGTGGGCCGAGTCTCGCGAGCGAGTGCTGCTCGTCCACGGCCAGCCGAAGCCAGCGAAGGAGGACGTTCAGAAGGTACCGACGTTGAAAGAGTTCGCCCTGCGATTCCTTGACGGATACGCCAAGGCGAACCGGCTGAAGCCGAGCGGCATCGCCTCGAAAGAGACAGTGCTTCGCGTGCATCTCGCGAAGGCGTTTGGCGACAAACGACTTAACGAGATCAGCACCGAAGACGTGCAGCGGTTGAAGGCGGCGCTCACCGAGCGTGCGCCGAAGACCGTGAACAACGTGCTCACGGTGCTGAGTGTGGTCCTGAGGACAGCAGTGGAGTGGGGCGTCATCGCGCGAGTGCCGTGCTCGATCAAGCTGCTCAAAGCGCCGAAGGGCGAGGCCAGCTTCCACGACTTCGAGGAGTTCGAACGGCTCGTGGAGGTAGCTCGGTCGGAAGCGCTGGCCCTCCTGGTCGTCTTGTTGGGCGGCGAGGCGGGGCTGCGATGCGGCGAGATGATGGCGCTCGAGTCGACCGACATCGACTTCGCCAAACGGCACCTGACGGTGGCGCGTTCGGAGTGGAAGGGCCATGTGACGCTGCCGAAGGGCGGCCGGTTACGGTACGTGCCGATGACGAGACGGCTGACTGAGGCGTTGCGGGAAGCGCGACATCTCCGCGGACCGCGAGTGCTCTGCGATGGAACGGGCAAGCCGCTCACGCAGAAGGTCATTCAGGTGTTGGTACGACGGACCGCCAGACGGGCGAACGTGAAGCCAGGGATTCACATCCTTCGTCACACGTTCTGCTCGCACCTGGCGATGCGTGGCGCGCCAGCGCGGGCCATTCAGGAACTGGCTGGACACCAGGACCTGGGCACGACGCAGCGCTACATGCACCTGAGCCCAGCGGCGCTCGACGCTGCGATCCGGTTGTTGGAGACGGGCACCGAGTCGAGCCCCGCGGCCGTGGAGAAATAGTGGAGGCGGCGGGAACGGAGGGCCCGAAGGCCCATATTCATTGAAGGAAATTGGTGGAGGCGGCGGGAGTTGAACCCGCGTCCGAAAATGCGTCGTCGCAGACCGCTACGTGCGTGTCTCCGTTCTAAAGTCGCAACCGGTTTGGAACGGAGCGAAAATCCCCGGTCGCCCCTCCCGGAAGATTTGATTGCCGTGGTCCGGGAGGCCCACGACAACGAGCCTGCTAAATGACGGTCAGCCTGGTGCCGCAGGCACTCACCAGGTGACCGCTCACTGCTTAAGCAGCGAGAGCGAGCTGCGTATCCGCAGTTATGGTTGTTTCCAACGGATTAACGAGGAGCTGGCCCTCGGCACGCGTTCCACGATCCCGCACCCCCGTCGAAGCCAAGTCGCCCCCTTGAGGTAAGCGGACCGTTGTCCGTCCATCCAGTTTAGCAGGATGGCGGCCATGTTGCGATGTGGAGATTTGATGATGTGGCGATGTCATGGATCGATGTGCCGATATGGAGATGTGCTACACCAATCCGGCCTTATATAGCGCCAACAACTTGCTCCACGCCCGCTCCGCGTCGTCCTTCTTGTAAATCGGCTTTCCGTCCGGGCCCATCGGCATGTCGGACACGCACCAGCCGTGCAGCGCCTGCTCGTAGACTTCGACTTCGACCGGCACTTTGGCCGCCTCGAACGCTTCCTTCAGCTTCGTCTTGGCGTCCGGCTGCTGTTTGTCGTCGTTGACCGCGACGCCAAAGTACATGCGCGCTTTGATCTTGGGCGCGAGCAGATGCGGGCTGTTCGGGTTGTCGGTCACGAGTCCGCCGCCATGAAACGACGCGCCCGCGCCGACGCGATCGGGTACGGCTGCCGCGGTTCGGACAACGAGCGCGCCGCCCATGCAATAGCCCTGTGTGCCGACCTTCTTGGTGCGATCCACCTGTTTCTGCGTATCGAGCCAGGCACTGAACGCCGTGGCATCGCGTTCTACCGCGCCCTCGGCATTGATCGACCCCATCAGCGGGGTCAGCTTCGAGCGTTGCGCCGGGTCGCCGAAGTTGAAATTGGAGGCGCTCTCGAAGACCGGCGACTTGGCGACGCGATAGAACGGATTCGGCACGAGCACAGAGTACCCGCTCGAGGCCAGGCGTTTCGCGATCTCGCGCATCGAGGGGCGCAGGCCGAAGGCGTCGGGCCAGATGATAACGGCAGGATGCGCGCCGCTCGCCGGGTGAATGAACGCCGCATCGCAGTTTCCGTCGGGAGTCTTGATCTCCACGTTTGTTTCCGTCACCTGCTGTGCAGATAGCGGTGCGTTCGCCGCCGCGGCAATGCCCGCGGCAACAGTCATCGACACAAAGTCGCGTCTCGTGATCTCGTCGTTGTCCATACGCTTCCTCAGAGGATGTGCGGAATCCTAGCATGCTGCACAGACAATTGATGCGATCGCAGACCGATCTTGACATGCCGCGACGGGAAACCGAATATCCGCGCTGACCCCGAAAGAGGTGCCGCATGAAACGCACGATCGAACCGTTGAAGCGGAACGTGGGCAGTCTGACGATTGCCGTCACGCTCGCCGCACGCGCAGTCGCGTATGCCGCCTGGGGCGGCCAACTCGACGGGGACCAACATCCAATGGTCGGCGCGATGTACGCCGATTTCAACGCCAACGGCACGATCGAATGGTTCGAGATCATTTGTTCCGGGTCGTACGCCGGACCCGCCAAAGATGGCGCCAGTGATGTGTTCCTCACGGCGGGGCACTGCGTCGCGCCGCTGGTCATGGGAGGTGTCACCGCATTCTGGGTGTCGTTCGACGGCGACCCGCGCGATGGTGTAGGACGGCCGGAGAATCCGATTGCCGCCGCGGCGTTCGCGTGGGACCCGCGATTTGGCCACGACGTCGGTAACCTCTACGATTCCGCCGTGCTGCTGCTCCCGGCAGGATCAGTGCCAGACCTTCCCGCCGTCTCATTACCGCCCGCGGGGTATCTGGACGGCCTCAAAGCGTCCGGGGACCTCCAGCACATGGAAGTCGAACTTGTCGGCTACGGCGTCGTCCCGGTGTGGCAGCAGCGGCGCGGCACGCAGTTCCTGTTCGACGGCCGTCGGCGCACGAGCATATCGGAGGTGAAAGGAATAACGCTGGCGTGGTTGCGGTTCAATCAAACCGCCGAAGCCACCGATCTCGGCGGCCTTTGCTTTGGTGATTCGGGTTCGCCGCAGTTTGTCCCCGGCACCAACATGATCGTGTCGACGACGACCGGCGGCGATCCGAACTGCCGCGCGAACAACTTCAACTATCGGCTCGATACCGTCGGCGCGCGCCAATTTCTTGGACGGTTCTTGAACTTGCCGTAACGGCGCCGTGAACGCGAGAAATGCCAGGGCGGAAATTCTCAACACAATCCTGGGGCTCTGCAGGAACGCCGCCAGCTGAAGCGGCGATCAACGGGAGGAATTTACGGGCACTTCGAGGAAGGTCGTTGTGCGCCTCCGGGTCTTGTCACGGGAAAAACTGGCAGCGACTGACAATTTGTCAGTTGTCCGTGTAGTACTTCTTGTACATGCCGCGGCGAAAGAGCCAACCGCCTAACGGACCGAGCCACCCAAGCACGTAGTACATATAGCCAAGATCCATCAGCTCGATCAGATTGCCGTCGAAATCCTTCACAAAGAAAAACGAGTGCCCCCGTGGCGAACGCTCGGGTTTGCTGACGCACTCGACACCCTTGCTCAGGAGGTACTCGTACCACCGTTGGAGATTGCGCACGTTGAACGAAATGTGCGTGAGGCCCACGCGCTGCCAGGCCACCGCGCCTGGCGGCAGCTGCGGCTGAAACTCGAAGATCTCGAGCACGCCGCCGCCGGGTACGCGAATCCACCCAATCTTGCAGCGCGGCATCTCGCCGTGCACACCGAAAAAACTTCGCACACGCTCGGGCGGCGTGTCGGCGACGCCGACCAGCGGACAGCCAAACACGTCCCAGTAAAAGCGGACGGCTTTGTTGAAATCAGAAACCGTAACCCCCGCGTGACTGAACGTTCGGACCTTCATGAAATGCCCACAGCCCGATCTACAGAGCGGCCGCTCCAGGTGTTCAGATCTGTTGCCTTGATGTGATCCGCAACCCTGAGCGCTTGGGCGGCAATCGTTAGTCCGGGATTCACGGCGGCAGACGAAGGGAAGAACGACGCGTCGACGACAAACAGGTTCTCGACATCGTGCGAGCGGCAATAAGGATCGAGCACCGACTCGCGCGGGTTGGTGCCGAAGCACAATGTCCCGCACTGATGCGTTGTGTTCTTGCTTCCATGTGAATGAGTCACGACCAGCCAGAAACCAAGCTGCCGCAGCAGGCGTTTGGCCTTTCGCACGAGCGTCTCGTGCGCGAGCAGGTTGTTCGGACGATAGCGCAGGCGTATTCGTCCGTCGCGTTCCACCGTCACGCAGTTGTTGGCGTCGGGCAGATCCTCCGACATCGCGAGCCAGTCGACGCCGCGCTCCACCCACGATTCGTACGCCCACAACGGAATCCACGGCACCACGCTTTGCGCCATGACGCCGTGCGTCCGTCCTTGCGATTGGATCTGTCCGAGCGGGTAATCGGTGTGAGCGCCTGGCAGATAGAAGTCGTTGATCGCAAGCGTCTTTTGAAAGACCGTCTGGTTGCGTCGAAGCGGATGGAAGCCCTGCATCATGGTGGCAAGGTGCGCCATGTAGCGCTTACCGACCAGTCCGGAGGAGTTGCCGAGTCCGTTCGGATGTTTGTCGTTGCCCGAGCGGAGGAGAAGCGCAGCGGAGTTAACCGCCCCACAGGACGCCACCACGAGCGCGGCTTTGACCTTCAGCGTCTCGCCATTGCGTTCCACTTCGACGGCAGCAACTTTCTTTCCGGACGGATCGGTGAGGAGACGCGTCGCGCACGCGTTGGTCCACAACGTCACGTTGGGGCGCGCAATTGCCGGACGCACGCAGCACACCTCGGCTTCGCTTTTCGCGTGCAGCTTGCAGGGAAAGGAATTGCACGTGCGGCACAGAACGCAGCCGTCCCGGAGACCGAGCGGGAGCGGCGACGGATGCAGCCCGCGGCTTCGCAGCTGTTCGGCGATCGCCGACATCAGCGGTGCGTGCGGGACGGCCGGACGCGGATATGGTTTACGCGGCGGCTCGGTCGGATCGGCGCCGTCCTCGCCGTGGACGTCGTAGAGGTGCTCGGCGCGATCGTAGTAAGGCGCCAGCGTGTCGTAATCGATGGGCCAGGCCGGCGAAACACCATCGAGATGTTCCACCTCCTGAAAATCCTCGCGCCGCAGTCGATAAAGGACGCTTCCCCAGAATTTCGTATTGCCGCCGACGCAGTAGTGACTGTAAGGAGAGAATTCCTCGCCGCGCTCGTCCAACCAGCGTTCCTTCGTCTGATAGCGCAACTGCTTCCAGACCGCGGCAGGACTCCAGTTCTCCTCCTCCTGCGGCACGAAGTCGCCGCGCTCGAGGATCAAAATGCGAGCGGGCGTGTCCGAGAGCGCGTGCGCCATGGTCCCGCCGCCGGCGCCGCTTCCGATGATGACGATGTCGTAGTGGCCAGTCACGATACCGTCTGCGCGACGCTCGCGTAGATCTGTTCCATCAACCGTTGATCGTCCATCGCTCGTTCAAGGCTCATTTGCGGCGCGCGATGCTCTGCGATGGCGCCGAGAAAATCGCGATACATCGCACGATACCCCCTTATGTCCCTGAAGCCTGGAAAAAACAGCCGTGGGAAACCGTGTCCGCGCGCCAGCACGAACGCGCCGTTTGATTCAAACGTGATGATGCCTTTGCGGCCAAACAGTTTCGACAAACGCAAGCCCTTCAGCAACGACGGAATCTCGCGGGAATAGTACAGCGAACCGACCGCGTCGTTGTCGTAGCGGAACGCGACCATCATGCTTTTGCACCGCCGGTCGGCGCCGTCGCGGCACACCGACGGGCGATATCCCTGGATCGTCGTGATTTTTGGTCCGAGGCTGTTCGCGATATGCAGCCAGTGAATACCTTCTTCGAAAAACGCGTCGCCGCCGGCCATTGATTCATCGTTGCGCCAATCGTCAGCTGCCTTGGGGCGAAGCGCGATGGTCGTGAAGTGCGCAAATACCATCTCGCCGATCGCGCCGTTCGCGAGCAGCTTGCGCAAAGACACCGCGAGCGGCTTGTAATGATCGTTTTCGCCCACCAGCATGACGCGATCCGCACGATCGCGCGCGGCTTGTGCGGCGCGGTAATCCTCGAGGCGAAGAAACGCCGGTTTTTCGACGAGCACGTGCTTGCGAGCGGCCAGCGCCTGCTTCGCGAGATCGAGATGGAGGCGCGGCGGAACGGCGATCACGACCGCGTCTATCTCCGGGTCAACGATGGCGCCGGCATAGCCCGCGTAACTTCGATGGCCCGCGTAACGCTGCCGATAGGTCTCCGCGCGTGCGCCGTCGCGGCTGGCATAGCTGGCGACGATCTCGTTCTTGAAACTCCGCAGGTGTCGGCTGTGCACATCGGTGATGAAGCCGCAGCCGAGAAACGCCAGGCGGACGGGGCGCTGCATCGCTCCAATTCAACCATACGCGCGGCGATGCTCGAGATTGCAGGGCTTCGATGGGCGAAGGACGATTGGAGTGGCCGACTAGCAATCTGCAATCCCAATCTGAAACCGGCCATCCCGCTCATCAATCGAAACGCGCAAATGCCTTGGAGGTCAGCAGTTTAGGGGTTTGCCCACCTTGACTTGCAGGATCGCACTCCCGATAATGCACAAACGGACGTCCCCAGCTCACGAGACGCGGCGTTTCCCGGCTGGGCCGGCCTGCCCCCGGCCGCGACTTACGTCCGGTCCAACGAAAACATGTCGCCTGAAGAACGGATTCAACAGTCCGTCGCCACGGCACTCGCTGCGTTTCGCGCACGTGTCGACGAAGATGGTCGCGAACAAGCAGTGCCGAGCAGTTGGCCCGAGGTGATCGAAATTCTGGTGCGGCATGCGTCGCGCTGCCTCGAAGCGTTGTCGGTGCAGAAGGCGGCGAGCACCACGCCAACGCCGCGCTTCTGGGTACCTCCGACGAAAGGCACACCGCAACAAACGTCCGAAGCACCCGCCGGGTCCGCCTCGCCCCAGCCCACCCCTGAGGCGAAAGCGCAGGAATGCACTCGAAATGAGGCGTCTATGCCGATGCGTGCAGACGCTGAGGCCTCACAAGGCCCCGAAGAATCGGCGCGGGGTTGTGCACGACTCTTGCTGCTGGACATCAAGTCGAACCACGAGCCGGCCGTGGACGAAGGCCGGCGCTCACGAAATCTGCTCTCGCACATGGGACCGGAGATTGAGCGGGCTCGTCGAATCTACGACGAACGCGTGCCGGCCTCATTGCGAACTCGCGCGGAGCTGTTCCACCAGGAGCTCGTGGCCACGCTGTGTGGTGGCGACCCGGCGCTTCCGGGTTTCCGGACATGAACGAACGCACCAACACGCGTCTGCTCTTCGCGCTGCTCGCCTCGGCGCTGCTGCTCTCGGTACAGGCCGGGACGGCATTGCCCGACGCCCAGCAGGAGCTCGTCACCGCGGGCATACCGAGTACGATCGCTGCGCCCCTGTCCCCGACGCTTCACCCGGCCGTGCCGGAAACGCTCGAGGCCATGTGGTACGCGCCCGCCAAGAGCTCTGCGGCGGCCCCCGGGGTGTTGGTGCAACTCGCACAAGGCGTGCGGATGCTCGAGCAGACCGGGGATGCCGCCACTGCGTTGCCGCTGGTGAACGCGCCGGCGCTTGCCTCGACCGAGGTTGCGCCTTACGCCCGTTATTACACCGGGATCGCCCTCCAGCGGCTGAATCGGCTCGAGGAGGCCGAGAACGCGTTTGCCTCGGTCGCGGCGCAGGACCTGCTTGGCTATCTTCCGGAAGCGGGGGCGCTGCGACAGGCTGACGTGCGCGAGGCGCGGAGCGACTACTCGGGCGCCGAAGCGATTTACGAGAGCCTGGTCAAACGGAGCCTTGGCGCGCCGCAAACCGCGTGGCTCAAGCTCGGCATGATGGCGGAGATGAACGGCCATCGCGATCGAGCGCGCGAGGCGTTCCGCTACGTGCTCGAGACGTTCCCGCTCACGCAGGAAGGCAACGAAGCGGAGCTCGGACTGGAGCGGATCGACGGATTCGATCTTGACGATCCAGCGGCGGCCAAAAAGGAGCTCGATCGCGCTGAGGCGCTGTTCAAAGCGCGCCGTTTGTCGCCCGCCCGCAGCGCCTACGAGCGGGTGCGTAGTCATGTCGCGGGCGAAGATCGCGACCTGGTCGCCATCCATCTGGCGGCGCTCGACGCGCAGGAAGGCCGCAACCGCGCGGCGCGCGACATGCTGCGGCTGTATCTCAATCACCCCAAATACGCTGAGGAAGCGCAGTTCGCGCTGCTTGGCGTCACGCGCGACCTGGGCGAAACCGACGCGTATCGATCGATGGTGCGCGCCTTTGTCACGGCGTATCCGCGAGGGGCACGCGCGGAAGAAGCGCTCAACGATGTGGCCACGCACTACGTGCGCGCGGACGAAGCCGCACGCGCCGCTGAGATCTTTCGCGAGATGGTCGACAAGTTTCCAACCGGCAGGTACGCCGAGCGCGCCGCTTGGAAGGCGGGCTGGTGGGCCTATCGCAACGACGAGTATGGCGAAACCGTCCGGATCTTCGAGCGCGGAGCCGCGGCATTCCCGCGCTCGGACTATCGTCCGGCGTGGCTGTACTGGAGCGCGCGTGCCTACGACGGCCTTGGCAATCGGACCGACGCCACCGACCGCTATCGCCTTGCCGCGACCGATTATCTGAACACGTACTATGGCCGGCTGGCGTGGAAGCGGCTCGCCGAGCGAAAAGAAGCGACCATCACTCCGGGTGTGCGGCGTGCAATCGCGCCCCCGCCGCCTCCGCCGCCCACGCTCGATCGCATTTCGCGGCTGATCGCGTTGCAGCTCTATCACCCGGCGCTCGCGGAGCTGCAGCACGCGCAACGCATCTACGGCGATTCGGCGCCGCTACAGGCGACGATCGCGCTGGTGCAGCACAAAATCGGCAATCTGCGCCTCGGGATCAACGCGATGAAGCGCGCCTATCCGCAGTACATGACCGCTGGCGGTGAGAGCCTGCCGACCGAAATCCTGCAGGTGATCTTTCCGCTCGATCACTGGCCGATGATTCAGAGCTACGCGCAGCAGAACGACCTCGATCCGTACCTGGTTGCGGCGCTGATCGGACAGGAGTCGACGTTCGACGCGGGAATTGTTTCCTCCGCCAACGCGATCGGACTGATGCAGGTGATGCCGACGACCGGTCGTCGCTTCGCCAAGGAGCTCGGGATTCGGCCGTTCTCACCGTCACGCCTGACCGAAGCCGAACTCAATGCGCGCATCGGCACGCACTATTTGTCGGAGCTGATTCGCATGTTCGGCGCCCTGCACTACGCCATCGCCAGCTACAACGCGGGGGAAAGCCGGGTGGCGCGGTGGCGCAAAGACAAGCCCGATCTCGAGCAGGACGAATTCATCGACGACATCCCGTTCCCTGAGACGCAGAACTACGTGAAGCGTATTCTCGGCACCGCGGAAGATTATCGCCGGCTGTACGGCAACGGCGTGCAGCCTTCGCCGGTGTTCCGGCCGGCAGCGGCGAAGTACGTGGCGAAAGTCACGTCCAAGCCGAGCACGAAGAAGGCTGCGGCCAAGAAGACCACCAAGAAGCCGGTAACCAAGAAGGCGTCGACCAGCAAGCCGGCAGCCGGAAAGTCCGTGGCGCGGAAATCGACGGCGACGAAAGTGACGCCGGCGAAGAAGGCCGCTGCGCCGAAGAAGAAGAAGACCACGGGCAAATAGCGCCGCAGCAATTGACCCCGAAGAAAACGAGCCACATGTTGCACGGATTTCACCGATTCAGAATCTGTGAAGTGTGTGGTTCAACCTTCTAGCGGATCCGATACACCGACCATCCTTCCTGTTCGAGCACCAACTCCAAATCTGGGTGACTGCGCAGCTCGGGCGCGCGGTAGTGCAGCATGGCGTGGCTGACGCCAAGCGCGCGCAGTTCGGCGACCGCTTCGGGTGCGGGAAAACGATTGAGCCGTGCCGCGCGCTGCACGTAACTCTCCGGCGCGAAGCCGCTGTAGCCGTTCACGAGCGGCTTCCAGTGGCGCGTCTGATCGAGCAAGTAGCGGGCGTTCAAGTAGAACACTTCGCCCTGATAGAGCGGATACATCACGATCGCGCGCACTTCGTGTGCGCGCATCCGGCCGAACACGGAGGGGACGCCCTCGAACCGGACAAGCGCCAGAGGAGCCCGCAGGGCTTCGATCGTGACGGCACCAACGAGCGCCACGACGAGCGCAGCCCACCACGACCGCGACCCGAAGTGTCGCTGGAGAACCGCGACGCCGAATCCAGCGAGCACCGCAACGGCGACGAGCAGCAGGTATCCCCAGCGTGCAGCCGCGCGAATTCCCTGCAGCAGGCCGATGTGCTCCTGCAGCCAGGCGTAGCCCGGCAAATTGGCGCCGAACGAGAGCAGCACGCCTGCGACCGCGAACGGCAACAGCAGTCGTGCGCGGCGATTGCGCCACGCCTCGCCCGTTGCGATTGCCACCAACGACAGCAGCACGGCGGTGAAGCCGGGAAACAGCGCCGTGCGGTCCGCCGCGAGCCGATGTGCCCACAGCGAGTAATGGACACGCCCCGCGGTGGCGAAATAATCGGCCCAGGTGGCCGAATAGAGTCGCACCTCCTCGATGGAGCGATTCAGCCCTTGTGTCGCATGGACCCGGTAGTAGGGCAGCAGAATCGGCGTCAGCGCGAGCGCGCCCGCCGCGCCCGCAAGCGCCAGGTGCGACCAGACTCGTCGGGGCGTGTGCCACGTTTCAGGGCGTACCAGCACCGCAACAGCAAGCGCGCCGCCGAGCATCACCATCGTGTGGTTGGAGCACAGTGACTGCAGTACGAATCCGACAGCGAGCAGGGCTGCATAGCGAAGTCGTGGATCGGTGAGCAGCCGATCGAGCGCGTACAACACGATTGGAATGAATTCGACGTGCAGCGCCTGCAGATGCGCAAAGCGCGTCAGCACGTGCGCGTTGAACGCGAACAACGCGCCGGCGATCACCCCCGCGGCGATGCTGCCGGTCCAGATCGTCACCAGCCGGCACATGAACAGGCCCGACAAGACGAAGGCAAGCATCACCAGCAGGTTGTAGAGCAGCACCGGCGAGGCGCCCGCCCATGCAAACGGCAGCCCGATGATCGCCGGAACGATGAGGTGCTCCGAATACGCGAGCGTGTCGTGCTCGGGATAAAAAATCGGCGCCTCGAAGAGGTGCAGCGGATCGCGCGTCAGCTGATGTTGATCCCACGCGACCACCCAGGTATTGAACGCCGTGTCGCTGTTGTCGAGTCGTGAAAGATGCGCAGGATCCGAAGCGAGCGGCCAGGTGTGGAGCAGCGTCAGGCCGACGAATAGTGCTACTTCGGCCAGTCGACGATTTCGAACAGCCACACGTCACCATCGCGCATCAACGGTCGCAGGTACTTTGAGTACGCGTCCAGGCGCTCCATCAGCCGCTGACGCAGGCGCGCGTCGTACATGTTCAAGTGGAACACCACGTAGCGCGTGTGCACCCGACCGAGAAGGTGGAACGACGCGCGCGATGGAAACGAGCTGAGCGGAATCACTGTGTCGCGGAAATCCTGCGGAATGTGGTCGCTGTAGCCGTTGATCAGCGGGAACCAGTGCGTCGTTGAACTGAGCATGTAGTAGGCATGCCGCGGGAAGTCGCTGCGCTCGTACCAATAGGGCAGCTCGATCACTGGCGCATAGCTCAGGGTGGCGAGCGTGCGGTACACAGGCGAGACTGGCTCGGCGTCACGTAGCTGCCGGAGCGGGGCTGCGGCCAGCTCCGCGGCCGCGATGAGCGCCACTGTTGCGCCCGCGAGCAACGGCAAACGCATGCGGGCGAGCATCGATGCCAGCAGCGGTCCGGCGAGAACGATCAGCGCCAGCACCACCATGATCCCCATCCGGCCGGGTGCGCGCATGAAAGAGAAAATCGGGATCGTTTTGTACAAGATCCAGTAGAGACCTGCGTCTGGGCCGAACGACGACCAGAACGCAATCACGGCGATCAGGAAATACAGCAGGAACACGTCGCGATTGCCGTGCGCAGTGTTCCTCCACATCCAAATCGCGCCGCTGATACCGAGGACGAGTGTGAGAATTCCGGGAAACAGCACCTCGTTGAATTCACCCAGGCCGGGAAGCCACCACCGGTGCGCCCACGCCGACGACGCAAACCACGCTCCGGCATTCACTGAAAACTCGCGCGTGTCCTCGAGGGTTCGTGCAAATCCCAGCTCACGCTGCACGCGCAGGTACGGCAAGAAGAACGGAAACGTCAACGCCGCGCTGACAAACGCCGCAAGTCCGAGACCGATCCAATAGTCACGCGAACGCCACAGGCCGCGTGTTACTGCGAACAGCGCCGTGCCGAGCCCAACCATCAGGATGGCAAACACGCCGTAGTACGCACACGCGAGTGATTGCACCGCGATGAGGACGCCGAGCGTCGTCGCGCGCGGCACGGTTGGCTGAATCACGAGGCGATGAAAGGCGAGCATGCAGAACGGAAGGCCGCCGGTGAGCAGCAGTTGAATGTGTGCCGTTCGCGCGAAGACGAAGGGGCAAAACGCATACAGGACCGCCGCCACCATCGCGGCCGCGCGGCTAATCGCGAGATACCGGACCAAGTAATACGCTCCGGCAAACGCCGTCACGAACGAAACGATCACGACAAAGTTGTGCGTGAGATATGGATTGTGCGACATCGCCCATATCGGTGCGCCGATCGCGCCGGCGACGATGTTGGCTTCCGAATACGCCAGCGTCGACTTGTGCGGGTAAAAGATATTGGCGTCGAATACACCCAGCGGATTTGTCGTCAGCGCGTGCGCTACCCACGACACGACCCATATGCTCCAACGTCCGTCGTCGGTGTTGAGGCGGCCGATTGAATCGATCTTGAACGCCAACGGGTAGGTCATTGCCACAGTCAGCATCAGGCCGGCCACGACGACGAGGAGCGCCTCGCCGAGGCCACGCGCGCAGGCGATCACGGAGCGCCATGGTAGCATGAGGCCTCGCCCCGTCCCGACTGCATGGACCGCCTGCTCGAACTCACCTATCGCGCCGAGCAATCACACTTTTGGTTTCGCGGGTTTCGTTGGTATGTGCGCCCTGAAATCGCGCGCGCGGTCAAGGGTCGCGCGCGTCCGCGTTTGCTCGATTGCGGTTGCGGTACCGGTTCCAATCTCGCGATGCTCGAGAAGTTTGGCGACGCCTTTGGGTTCGATCTCACATGGAATGGCCTCGCCTTTGCCCGCGCCATGGGGCGCCGCGACATCGCGCGCGCGAGCATTGCCGCCATACCGTTTGCGAGCGGCCAATTCGATGTGGTCACGTCGTTTGACGTGTTTCAGACGCTGCCTGATGCGGTGGAGCGCGAGGCGGTGCGCGAAATGTGGCGCGTGCTGAAACCCGGAGGTCACGCGATCCTCAACGTCGCGGCGCTCAACGTGTTGAGCGGTGGACACTCGGTGCTGTCGGAAGAAGTGCGCCGCTATACGCCGGCGACGCTGCGCGCGCTCTTCAAGTGCGCCGGCTTCGTCATCGAGCGTTTGACCTTCGCACATGCGACGCTCTTCCCGATCATGCTGCCGGTACGGCTCTGGCAACGCTGGCGGAGCGGTGGCAAGCTGGAGGCAGGCGAGTTCGACATCACGGTGCCGCCGGCGCCGATTAACGGATTCTTCAGCACGCTGGTGGGGTTAGAAGCCGCCGCGCTGCGCGTGACGAACATGCCGATTGGCAGCTCGTTGTTGTTGCATGCGATTAAACCGGTGGGGAGGACCTGAGAGGCCGCGGCTGGTCACTGCTCAATTCGAACCCGTAGCCGTGAACGTTGAGGTCGGCCTGGTCAAAACCGGACGACGCCGGTGAAGTACGGTCCTCTGAAGTTGAGCGCGCCGGTATCGGCTTCTGTGAAGTAGTCCACATCCACAGAGCGGTATCCAAACTGCGCACCAACGTTGTTGTTGAAGTTAAAGGTGCCGTAAATGTCGAAATCGATATACCGGCCGCCGAAGTCTTCGCCGCCGAGGTTCTCAGGGACCTTGAAGAATGAAATCTCCCCGGTCACCGACGTGTTAGATGCAATGTAACCGCGTCCGGTGAACCCGAGGGCCGGAATAGGCGCCGGTGCCTTCATGAACTCGGACGTAATAGGCGTCGCGAGCGTAACATCGACGTTCGTGTACTTGAGATCGAACATTACGCCTGCGTAGCCCCTGTCGCGATAGAAGAAATCGTACTCGTAACCTAGCCGGTACGTCGTCAACTGGGCTGTGGTGTTGACCGGCATACCAATGCGATAGCGCTGACCATTGAAGACGAACTCGCGCGGCACGCTGGCTTCAGCCTCGTACTTGATCGGCATGTAGTTGAAGTGAAACTTGTGCTTGGTCGCGGGGCGAAGAACGACGCGAATCTCGCGAATCATCTTCTTCTGTATGTTGAG
The DNA here is from genome assembly GCA_046727855.1 of Acidobacteriota bacterium. Taxonomy (GTDB): domain Bacteria; phylum Acidobacteriota; class Vicinamibacteria; order Vicinamibacterales; family UBA2999; genus DASPWV01. The sequence continues at coordinate 52,337 of JBKPDL010000026.1, read as the reverse complement.
GTCGTCGACGAGATCGATGACCGTGCCGGTTTGTCCCAGCCCATCGCTGGAGATATCGAGACCGGGCGCCGCGCTCCAGAGGACGGCGGATGCCTCAACGTGGTAGTCCTCGCCAATCGACGGTTCTAGTGGCCGTCGATATTGCGCCTCAGCTAGAGAAACCCACGTGAGAACGACGAACAGCGCAAATGCAACGCGCCTTAATCGGTGAACCAGCTCAACCATTGATTTTCATTGTAACCGGCTAAACCATTCAGCTTTCAGTCGTTACCGGGTGACGCGCACCGGATAGTACGCTCATCCATTTGGCGAATGCCGAGAAGAGAATCACGAGCGCTAACACCAGCATGATCGCCGTACAAATCGTGAGCACGTAGCCCTGGACGTACGTCTGAGGGTCGGCAGCGACGGCCAGCGGCCAGAAATTGTCGCGAATGTTCAAAAAACCGCCGTATAGCGTATTTATCGCCAGAAACGCGAGCGGCAATAGGGTGACCCACGTATAGCGCACCTTGCCGGTGTTGATCAGGATTGTGGTCGCCACCGCGAGCGCGACGCAGCCGAGCAGTTGATTGGCAACGCCAAACATCGGCCAAATCGTGCTGATGTTGCCCGTGTAGATGAAGTAGCCCCAGGCGAGCACGAGCAGCGCGGTGGAAATCGAGGCGCCGGGCAACCAGTCGGGCCGCGCGAACGGCTTGTAGACGCGCCCGAGTGCTTCCTGCAGGATGAAGCGGCCCACTCGCGTGCCCGAGTCGATCGTGGTCAGGATGAACAAGGCCTCGAACATGATCGCGAAGTGATACCAGTAGGAGAGCAGGCCCTGCATGCCGGGCAGCGCGCTGAAGATCTGGGCCATGCCGACGGCGAGCGAAACCGCGCCACCGGTCCGACCGGTCACGATTTCGCTGACGGCCGTTTCGATCGAGGCGATGTGCACGGGTGCGAGCGGCGCGCCTTCGAATGTCAGGGTGGCATAGGCCTCCGGAGGCACGTTGATCGCGAAATAGTCGCCCGGCTCCATCGCCACCGCCGCCATCAACGCCATGATCCCGACCAGCCCTTCAATCAACATCGCGCCGTAACCGATCGGCCGGATGTCCGATTCCTTGTCGACCATCTTGGGCGTGGTTCCCGAGCTGATAAGCGCGTGGAAGCCCGAAATCGCGCCGCACGCGATGGTGATGAAGCAGAAGGGGAAGAGCGGTCCGGGAATAATCGGACCACCACCGCCGGCGAATTCAGTGAGCGCCGGCATCTTGATCTCAGGATTGACGATGATCACACCGAGCGTGAGCAGCAGGATGGTTCCGATCTTGGTGAACGAGCTCAAATAGCCCCGCGGTGACAGGAGCAGCCACACGGGCAGCACCGATGCGATGAACCCGTACGAGCCGAGCAGTACCGTCAGTTGATGATGGGAAAACTTGAAGTAGCTGCCGATGACCGAGTCGGGGGCGTTGAGCGGTTCACCGGCCACGACGGCGAGAAGCAGCCCGATGACGCCGATGATTGTCGCCTCGGTGATGTGACCCTTGCGCCACACATACATCCAGAACCCCATGAACACGCCGAGCGGAATGGTCATGGCGATCGTGAACGTGCCCCACGCGCTCTCGGCGAGCGCGTTGACGACGATGATGCCGAGACCGGCGAGCGCGACGACGATGATGAAGAGAATCGCAATCGACGCGACGATCCCGGCGACCGGACTGATTTCCTCCTTGACAATCTCGGAAAGCGAGCGCCCGCCGCGACGCGTGGAGGCCCACAGGATCATCGAGTCGTGCACCGCGCCGGCGAGGCACACGCCCGCAACCAGCCAAATCAGACCTGGCGCGAATCCGAACTGCGCGGCCAGCATCGGCCCGACGAGCGGGCCGGCGCCGGTAATTGCCGCAAAATGATGCCCGAACAACACCCAGCGGCTCGTCGGGTAGTAGTTGGACCCGTCGTATTTCGTGTGCGCCGGCGTCGGGCGCGAGTCGTCGAACATCCAGATGCGCGTGGCGATGAATGCGCTGTAGTAGCGATACGCGATGGCCAGGATCGCCAGCGACGGTACGAGCAAATACAAAGCGTGCATAGTTGGGCGGCTCGATGATACCAGCAGGGCTTTGGGGTAATGCAAGCGATTGTCATGGAAAATAGGTGAAAGACCTGCGTTGAACTCATCTTTCCATCGCCTGTTGAGGTTTGTTGTCCGTTATCGCGGACGTTATGTCCTCGGATTCGCGTGCGTCGTCTCCACAGCGGCGGTCACGTTGCTGGGGCCATGGGTGTTGCGCCATGCGATCGACGATCTGCAGCAAGGCGTCACCCGTGCCAAGCTGCTGGTCTATGCGTCGCTGATATTGGCGGTGACGATCATCGGCGGCGTGAGCCGATACGTGATGCGACGCGTCATCATCGGCGCGTCGCGCGATATCGAGTACGACCTGCGCAACGCCTTCTTCGCGCACCTGCAGCGACTTCCACTCTCGTACTTTCATCGTCATCGCACCGGCGATCTGATGTCGCGGGCGACCAACGATCTCAATGCGGTGCGCATGATGATCGGTCCGGCGGTGATGTACACCGCGAGCACGGCGTTCACCTTCGTGGTCGCGCTGTCGATGATGGCGACGATCAACGCACGTCTCACGCTGATTGCGCTGCTTCCGCTGCCGGTGGTGACGCTTGTCGCGCGCTACTCGGGCCGCGCTATTCACGAGCGCTTCGAACGGATTCAGCAGCAGCTTTCGGACCTGAGCGCGGTTACACAAGAGGCCCTCGCCGGTGTACGCGTGATTCGCGCCTACGGACAGGAGAACTACGAGCTCGAGCGGTTTCGCCGCGCCAATCAGGAATACATCGACCGCAATCGCACACTGATTCGGATGCAGGGGTTGTTTTTTCCGAGCATGGGCTTTTTCATGGGCGTCTCCGAGCTGCTCGTGCTCTGGATTGGCGCACGCGATGTGATTGCCGGCCGCATGTCGGTCGGCGAGCTCGTCGCCTTCAACACCTACCTGATGATGCTGTCGTGGCCCATGATCGCCTTCGGCTGGGTGACGAATCTGCTGCAGCGAGGCCGCGCATCGTGGAGCCGGATGCTCGAAGTCATGGATACCCCGCCAGCCATTGCCGACATGAGCGAGACACGAACCGACGTGTCGGCTGCCGACATTCGAGGCGCCGTTGAGTTCCGCAACCTGTCGTTCGCATACGGCGATCAACGCGTGCTCGACAACGTCAACGTCCGGATCGCGGCGGGGCAGAAGGTCGCGATCGTGGGACGTACTGGGTCGGGCAAAAGCACGCTGCTCTCGCTGCTTGCACGGTTACACGACCCGCCGCCCGGCACGGTGTTCATCGATGGTATGGACGTTCGGACCTTGCCGCTTGCGACGGTGCGCGGCGCGATCGCCTTCGTGCCGCAGGAGCCGTTCTTGTTCTCCGATACGGTTGCCGAAAACGTTGCGTTTGCGGCGGGCAGTTCGGGTGCGGATAGTCCGGGGGGTGCAGAAGGGGCGGTGCGCAATTACGCCGATGTGGAGCGGATTGCGGAAGTGTCGGCGATTGCGCGGCTCGATAAGGATGTCGCCGATTTTCCCCAAGGTTACCAAACCCGTGTCGGCGAGCGTGGCATCACGTTGTCGGGTGGGCAAAAGCAGCGCACGGCGATAGCGCGGGCGCTGTATGTCGATCCACGAATCCTGATTCTGGACGATGCGCTGTCGGCAGTAGATACGCACACAGAGGAGGAGATCTTGGGCAGACTGCGGCAAGTGATGGGCGAGCGCACCGCGCTGATCGTTTCGCATCGAATCTCGACGGTTCGGGACGCGGATCTCATTCTCGTGTTGGACGGCGGGCGTATCGCCGAGCGCGGCACCCACAACGAGCTCGTGGCGATGGGCGGCATCTACGCCGATCTCCATCAGAAGCAATTGTTGGAGGAAGAACTTGCTGCGTCGTAGGCGGAGCTAAAGCTCCGCGGCTCCGGGTTTTATTGAAAGGTCGACCGTACACCGTCGGCCGACGACCAACCCATGCACGAAGAAGACGTTCTCGGCAAAGCGTATGACGCGCGTTTGATGCGCCGGCTGTTGACCTATTTACGGCCTTACTCGCGGTCCGTTCTGATCGCACTCGCGGCAATCATCGCGGGCGCCATCCTGCAGCTTGCGCCACCCTGGTTGACGCGCCAGGTGATCGATGCTTCGATTCCGGCGCGCGACTTCGACGGTCTCCGCTGGATCGCGATGCTCTACGTCGGGGTGATCGTCGCCGAATTCGTGTTGGAGTTTACCCAGACCTGGATGCTGCAGATGACGGGGCAGCGGATCATGTTCGATCTGCGAACCGAGATTTACACGCACCTGCAGCGACTGGATGTCCGGTTCTACGACAGAAATCCGGTTGGCCGCCTGATGACGCGCGTCACGACCGACGTGGACGCGCTGAACGAGCTTTTCACCTCCGGTGTGGTCTCAGTGTTTGGCGACGTCTTCACGCTCGTCGGCATCATGGTGACGATGCTCGTGCTCGATTGGCGGCTGGCGTTGATCGCGTTTTCGGTGCTGCCGCTGATCGTGATGATCACGCAGTGGTTCCGCGTGCATGTCCGGCAGACGTACCGCGACGTTCGCATCTGGATCGCGCGCATCAACGCGTTCCTGCAGGAGAACATCACCGGCACCTCCACCGTCCAACTGTTCCGCCGCGAGCGCCGGAATCTCGATCGCTTCGTCGAGATCAACGATCAGCACCGGCAGGCCAATATCCGGTCGATCTTCTATTACGCGGTGTTCTATCCCGCGATCGAGCTGGTCAGCGCGCTCGCGGTCGCGTTGTTGTTGTGGTTTGGCGGCATCCGCGTGCTCGAGGGCAGCTTGACGCTGGGAACGCTCGTCGCGTTTATTCAGTACGCCCAGCGCTTCTTCCGGCCGATTCAGGATTTATCGGAGAAATTCAACATCCTGCAGGCGGCAATGGCATCGTCCGAGCGAATCTTCGGTTTGTTAGATACACCGGTGGAAATTGGGGCAAGTGAGGCTGACAGGGATAGTAGGGCGGGTGGCGTAATTCAGGCAGGGCAGGGGGAATCTGCGGAACTTCGCCACCGGGCCGACGTGCCCTACCTACCCAACCCATCCCAGCAGCCCCACCAGCCCGAGCTGACCTTCGACCACGTCTGGTTCGCCTACACCGACGAGGAGTACGTCCTTCGCGACGTTTCTTTCACGGTCCGCCCAGGCGAGCGTATTGGGATCGTCGGCGCCACTGGCGCGGGTAAGACAACGATCATCAATCTCCTAATGCGGTTTTACGACGTCAACCGGGGATGGATCACGGTGGACGGTGTAGACATCCGCGAGCTGCCGCTGCAGCGTCTGCGTTCCCTCTTCGGGCTGGTCCTGCAGGACGTCCACTTGTTCTCCGGCTCGATCGCAAGCAACGTTCGCCTTGGCCGGACCGACGTGACGGACGACGATGTGCGCCGGGTACTCGAGGCCGTGTACGCCAGTACGTTTGTGCAGCGGTTAGGCGGCATCGGCGCCGAAGTGGTGGAGCGCGGTGCAACGCTGTCGGCGGGGCAGAAGCAACTGCTGTCGTTTGCGCGCGCGCTCGCCTTCAATCCAGCGGTGCTGATTCTCGACGAAGCGACGTCGAGCGTTGACACGGAAACAGAGTTGCTGGTGCGCGATGCGCTGCGCGTGCTGATGAACGGACGAACAACGCTTGCGATCGCTCATCGTCTCTCGACGATTCAAGACATGGATCGGATCCTGGTGTTTCACAAAGGACAACTGCGCGAATCGGGGACTCACCAGGAGCTGTTGGCAGAACGTGGAATCTACAGGACGCTGTACGAGTTGCAATATGCGAGATGATCCACATCACGTGGGTTCCTCACGGGGGTTCCTTACGTAGGTTCCTCACGTGAGTTCACGAGGTTCTCTAAGTGAGAGTTCCTGACGTGAGTTCGCGTCGTTCGGAACACTACCTAGGAACTACGAGAACGTCCGTGAGGAACACACGTAAGGAACCCTGTCGGGAACCTCCGTGAACGTGCGTGAGGAACCTCCGCCGGGAACCTCGTTGGGAACCTACGTCGCGGCGCGCGGCGCCGCGGCGGTTACGATTGCGGCGAAGCCGCAGCGGGCGCAAGCAGGACCGTCGGATCGACGGCTCGCGCGGGGAGCGGCGGGTCTGCTTGCTCTTTCTCGCGCCGCAGGAAGAGCGAATCGACCCCAACCGGCTCGCTGTTTTGTGGATTCCATCCGAGCCGCAGCACATTGACGCGCACCGATCGGCGGCCGAACTTAAGCGCGTCGTTGCAGCTCCACATGTAGAGATCGAGCGTACGTCCCTGCACAGAGGGACCGGTGTCCATGATGGTCCAGATGCCGTCGTAGCGCGTATCCGGCGTATCGATGCGGACCACGCTGCCGACGGGTAAGAGAGCGGGATCGGCGGCGGCAACGCCGGTGCGCACGACGACGCCGGATGCGGTTGTTTCCCCCTTGCAGTAGGCGGTTGCAGTGAACGAAAGCGGTGAACCCACGCTCGGGCGAGGCGCGGCTTCGGCAACCCACGCCTGCCGCGCCGCATAGCGCGAATCACGAATCGTGGTTTCGTACACGAACACGAATCCGACCGCCGCGCCGAGTGTCGCGACGACTTTTCGCACCAACGACTTTGAGATCAACATAGCTGTTTACCAGTGCTCGAACCCGCCGGTCAGTCGTTCTCTCCGGCCGTCTCGAACGACGACGTACTCGTTTGCAGTTCTCGTCAACACGCCGACGCATCGAAGCGGGGGATCCGACACTCGACGGGTTACGTGCCGCAATCGCCCACGCCACTTCGGCGGCACGGCAATCAGCAGTTCGTAATCGTCACCGCCGACAAGAGATCTGTCGACAGGATCAACGCCCTGCGATACCCACCAGCGTCGCGCGCCATCGTCAATCGGCAGCTGCGACGCGTCAATCTCTGCTCCACACCCGCTTGCTTCGGCAAGCTGGCGTACGGCGTCAGCCAGCCCATCGCTCGAATCCATCGCCGCACGCGCGGCCCGTGTGGCCGAGAGCGCGCGCCCCAGTCGTACACGCGCGTCGGGCCGACGATACTTGCTGAAGCACTGCTCGTTAGCCGGGCTGGGAGGAAGTCCGGCCTTCATCATCTCCAGCCCAGCGGCAGCTGCGCCTATGGTTCCGCTGGTGAAGAGGAGGTCACCAGCGCGGCCACCGTCTCTCAGCAATACATGGCGCGGATGAACCGTTCCACCCGCAGTCACGTCAACGACGAGCTGGTTGTGGCTGCTCGTCAGGTTGCCACCCACCAACGCAAGGGAATTTGCATTGGCCAGGCCCACAAGCCCATCCACGAGCGCCTCAACGTCTTCAACGGCCGTGCCGTCCGGCAACGCCAGTGACAGCAGCGCCCAAACCGGAGTGGCGCCCATCGCGGCTAAATCGCTGAGGTTGACCGCGAGTGCCTTGTGGCCGATGTCAGCGGGCGTCGAAAACGCACGATCGAAATGCACACCTTCAACAAGCGCGTCCGTCGTCACCACAACGCGGGTATTTCTGGCGACCTCCACGACGGCCGCATCGTCGCCGATGCCCACCACTACATGGCCGGGTGGCTTCGGCAGCCGCGCGCGAATTCGCTCGAGTAACCGACGCTCACCGAGGTCAGAAACCTTCATCAGGTGCGGAAGGCCCGCCTTTGCGGCCTCCGTCTCGCCGCTGCGGCGAGGGTCTCAACGTAGCTCGGCGCAAAATCTCCCGCGCGGAGTCGGATGCGTCGGTGAGTTGGGTGCGACAGGTTTCGGTACGGTGCGCGGGTGCGGGCGGGTGCCGAGATGCCGTGCACAGGTGCGCCTGCGCACCCGACGGCATCTTCCGCATCTGTCGCAACCCTACGGACCTGAGCAGCTGGTCTTGAAAATGTTCCCGCTTTGCCGTGTGGGGAGGTCTGCTGAACCTGCATCAGCAGGTGGAGCCGCTGTAAGAGCCGCGCTTCAGGCTTCCTCTCCACGGAGGCATGCACACCACGCGGCTGTCGCAACTCTCTTGGGGTTAACGTTGGCTCAGACAAGCCTCCTGAAAAGCCATCACGAGCAAAGCAGGAACCCATGGATCTTAAGCTCTAGCGCCGGATGGGTCAAGGCGGCCATAAAAGCGAAAATCCGGCGAATCACTCCTCATGCCCGGCGAGTTGCAGCGCCTGGTCGACGATCCGCTCGAGCGCCTGCGCCCTCGACGTGAGGCTTTGCGTCTCGCCTGAGAGTTCGTCGCGGGCCCTGAAGAACTCGTCAGCAATGTTGAGCGCCGTCAACACGGCGAGTCCCACCGAGTCGCTCGAGGGGGACGCTTCGGTCGCGGCGCGCATCTTCCGGTCCACATAGGCCGCGAGGTCGTGAACGTAATCTGCCGGGAGGCTCGTGCGGATTGGGTATCGCTGCCCGGCGACCTCGACGTGGATGACGCGCGCGTCCGTCATCCTACAGGTTCAGGGTGTCGAGCTGTTTCAACATGTCGGAGACGCGCGTGCGAATCTGATCGCGCTCGTCTCGAAGCGTGGAGACTTCGCCGGCCGCCCCTTGGGCGTCGGCCAGCTGCGCGCGCAAGCCCTCGACTTCGCGCTGCAGGCGCCCGTTCTCTTCGATGACGCGCGTCTGCTCGCCACGCAGGCGGGTGATAGCGTTGATGAGGAGCTTGATCTTCTCTTCGAGCCGGTCAATTGGTTCGAGAGAGGTTGGTGCGGTCTGGGTAGCTTTCGTAGTAGTAGTCGCCATATCGCGGGTGCCTGGATTGCCTAAAGATCCTAAGTGCCAAGGTGCGTAAGATGCCTGACTTGCTGGCGCGATAGCGCCAACACTATCGCTGTATTGCGCCCAAATCGTTCTTCAATGCCGCGACAATTGCATCCATCGCAGTTTGTACCTCAGCGTCGGCCAGCGTGCGGTCCGCAGCCTGGAACATGAGGTGCACCGCGAGGCTTACTTTGCCGTCGGGTATGCCTCTGCCTTGATACCGATCGAACTCGCGGACGGCCACGAGCGTCGCAGGGGCAACGCGTCGGATCGTGCCACGAACGGTCTCGGCAGACAAGCTGTCGTCGAGCAGAATCGCGATATCGCGGACGACGAACGGATGACGCGGCAGGGGCTGCGCGAACGTCGCCGTGCGCGGAACACGCGCCGACAGTGCATCCAAGTCGATCTCAGTAATGTAGACGGCATCGCCGCGCGGCAAGTCGCGCTGCTCGACTATCGCCGGGTCCAATTGACCGACGACGCCAACCACATCGCCGTTGAGGCAAATGTCCGCCGTTCGACCCTGCACGAGATACGGACGTGAGGCGACGGCAAACGTCGCCGAGCCGCCGAGCACGCGGCACAACTGCTCTGCGACGCCCTTCACGTCGAAGAAGTCGACGACCCGCTGGCCACCGCTCCAATGTTCCGGCACCGCAAGCCCGCTCCACACGGCAGCGGCCCCACGTGTTTCGCCGCGCCGCGAGAACCGCGTTCCAATCTCGAACAGCCGAACGTCCTTTCGGCCGTGCCTGCGGTTATGGCTGACTGCATCAACCAGCCCAGGCAAGAGGCTTGGCCTCAACACCGCGAACTTCTCTGACAGAGGATTCGCAAGCGCCATCGGGCCGCCGTTGTCTGCATACGGAGCGGCTGCTGCTGCTTCGATGAAGCCGAAGGTGATGGCTTCGCTGAAACCCATCGCCACCAACGCTCGACGCACGGCATTGTCGCGGGGAATACGAGCGTCGGACGGCGGCGGCGGCTGCTCGACGGGCGGGAAGGTCGTCGGCAGATGCTCGAAGCCGTGATGTCGTCCCACTTCTTCGACCAGATCCACCGGGCGCTGCACGTCGAGACGCCACGCCGGGACGGTGACGCGCCAACTGTGGCCAATCTCGCCCACCGGAAGCGCCGCGTCGGGCTGTGCGGCCTGCCAGCTGCCGAGGGTTTGCACTTCGACTCCAAGCGAACGCAGGATGCGCACCGCTTCAGTACCGGGGACGTCCATGCCGAGCAGCTTTTTGATCAGTGGCGCGTCGAGGATGATCTCGCGCGGCTCGTACGGTCGCGGATAGGCATCGACGATCGCGCCGCGCTGTTTGCCGGCGCCAGTGATCTCGAGCAATTCGAGCGCGCGCTGCATCGCGTTGACGGGTGCGGTGAGGTCCGCGCCGCGCTCGAATCGATAGGAGGCCTCGGTTCGCAGACCGAGGCGCTTCGCCGTCGATCGCACCGATTGCGGCTTGAACCAGGCGCTTTCCAGCACGATCTCGGTGGTGGCGTCCGATACTTCCGACTCAGCGCCGCCCATCACGCCAGCTATTGCGCACGCACGTTCCGCGTCCGCAATGACCAGCATGTCCGGCGTCAGCGCGCGATCTTTGCCGTCGAGCGTCGTCAGGCGTTCGCCCGCGCGCGCGCGCCGCACCACGATTGCCGGCCCGCGGAGGCGGGCGAGATCGAACGCGTGCATCGGGTGCCCGAGATCGAGGAGCACGTAGTTCGTGATGTCCACGATGTTGCTGATGGGGCGGAACCCGCACGCGTTCAGGCGAAACTGCATCCACTGCGGCGAGGGTTCGAGACGGACCTCGGCAATCGCCGCCGCGTACCGAGCGCACAACTCGGGTTCTTCGATCGAGACCTTGATGGCGGGCGGTTCACCGCGGCTGTCGGCCCGCCGTTCAGGCCGATCTTCAGCTGGGCTGCGCAGCGGCAGGCGGTAGGCAGTGGCGATCTCTCTCGCAATCCCTCGAATCGACAGGCAATCCGGCCGATTCGCGGTGACGTCGAAATCAAGCACCGCATCAGGACCCTGGTGAGTGCTCCAGGGCGGCAACACTCCGCCTGCGCGCAGCTCGAGCCCTTCGAGCGCAAGCCCGCGCATCGACATGCGCGTGCCGATCTCTTCGGCCGTGCCGGGAACGTCGACAAAGTCGCGAATCCAGGAGAGAAGGACCTTCACGACGCGCCGCTCTCCCTTCTGTCCCTGTGAGTGTTCACCCTAGCTTCCAATCCGGAACTGCTCGAGGAAGCGGAGATCGTTTTCGTAGAACAGACGGATATCGTCGACGTCCCACTTGAGGAGCGCAACGCGTTCGATCCCCATGCCGAACGCGAAGCCGGTGACGCGATCCGGGTCGTAACCGACGTATTCGAAGAGCGCGGGATGCAGCATGCCGCTGCCCAGAATCTCCAGCCATCCAGTGCGCTTGCAGATCGAGCAGCCGGCACCTTCGCAGCGGATGCAACGGATATCGACTTCGGCGCTCGGCTCGGTGTACGGGAAGAAACTCGGTCGAAAGCGCACGCCGGTTCCCGGACCGAACAGGGCGGCGGCCATCGAGGTCAATGTCCCTTTGAGATCGGCCAGCGTGATGGTCGGACCAACGACGAGGCCCTCGACCTGGTGGAACATCGGCGTGTGCGTGAGATCGAGATTATCCCGGCGGTAAACGGGACCGATGGCGATGAGTCGCACGGGCGGATCGGCGCCCTCCATATGCCGGATCTGCATTGACGACGTATGCGTGCGCAGAAGCGTGAGTGGCTGCGGAGCGCGTGGGGCTTTGCCACGCGTTGGCGGGTCGCAAGACGCGGGCATCAACGGCTCCGACAGATACAACGTGTCCTGCATGTCGCGCGCTGGATGCTCCGGAGGCATGTTGAGCGCTTCGAAGTTGTGATAGTCGTCCTCGATTTCGGGACCTTCGAGCACCTGATAACCGAGTCGCGTGAAGATCTCCTCGACCTGTTCACGAATGAGCGAGAGAGGGTGACGATGGCCGAGCACCGGAGCGCGTCCGGGCAGGGTGACATCTACGGCGCCCGTCGGCCGGCGCGCCGCGGCGAGCGAGGATTCGCGTTCCGCGATCCCGGACTCGACGGCTTTTTTGAGCTCGTTGGCAAGGCGGCCAAGGGTCCGTTTTTCGTCGGGCGCCGCCTTGCCGATCGCGTCCATGTAGGCGGCCGTCCAGCTCCCTTTGCGTCCGATCCATCGCGTGCGCAGCGTTTGCAGGTCCGCGTCTGTACGCACGGCCGCCAGCTCGTCGTGAAAGACGGTTAGCGCGCGGTCAGGCGCAAGCGAAGGATCGATCGGGTTGGCCATGGCTTGACGAAACCATCCCCCGTGACGGCCGGCGTTCGGGCCAGCCGGATTGACATCGCCAGAACGGTCCGGTCGCAAGACCGGCCTGTACAGGGGATCGTGTTGAAGGTCAGACCGCTGACGTCGCGGCCTTTGCCTGTACGACAACGGCGGCAAACGCCTGCGGCTCGCGTGCGGCGAGCTCCGCGAGCGCCTTGCGATCGAGCGTGATACCGGCGGCCTTGAGACCGCGCATCAGCACGCTGTAGGAGATGCCGTGCTCGCGCGCGGCGGCATTGATGCGCACGATCCACAGGCTGCGGTAGTCGCGCTTCTTTTGCTTGCGCCCCGCATACGCGTATACGCCGGCCTTTTCGGCCGACTCTTTCATGAACTTGTAAAGCTTGCTCTTACCCTGGAAATAGCCTTTGGTGAGGCGGGCGAGCTTTTGACGCTTGGCGCGACGGACGGTCCCACGCTTGACGCGAGGCATGCTGCTCTCTTTCGGTGATCAGGGGCCCTGGCGGGACTTGGTGTTGCATCGACCGCGTGTGTTCGACAGCGGAAAAGCCCTGAGCACTGGCTGTCGGTTGGTCGTTCTTCGTTCTTGGTTCTTCGTTCACTTGTACGGCAGCATGCGCTCGAGCTTGTGCTGCTCCGACTCGGACACCGTCACCGACTTCCGCAGTCCGCGCTTCCGCTTCGTCGTCTTGCTCGTGAGAATGTGCCGCTTGAACGCCGAGCTGCGCTTGAACTTGCCGCTCGCCGTCTTCTTGAACCGCTTGGCGGCTCCACGATGGGTCTTGAGTTTCATGCTCGCCATTATCAGCTTCTCTCCGGCTCTCCTGCGGCGGCCGGGACCGGCCTTGCCGGCGCCGGCTTCGACGGCTTCGCTCCGCGCTTCGCGGTTAGGATCGTGTGCATTTGATTGCCTTCGAGCCGGGGATTCGTTTCCGGCGTCGCCACGTCCGCAAGATCCGCAATCAGCCGCATCAGAATCTTGTGTCCGATCTCCGGGTGCGCCATCTCGCGCCCGCGGAAGAAGATCGTTGCCTTGACCTTGTCACCTTCCTCGATGAACCGCTGAATGTGGTTCTTCTTGAACTGGTAATCGTGCTCGTCAACCTTCGGCCGGAACTTGATCTCCTTGACCTCGACGACGTGCTGGTGCTTTTTCGCTTCGCGGGCGCGCTTCTGCTCCTGGTACTGGTATTTCCCGTAATCCATGATGCGGCAGACCGGCGGCACCGCCGTGGGCGAAATCTCCACGAGGTCGAGCCCTTTCTGCCGGGCAATTGCGAGGGCTTGCGGCGGGGGCATGATTCCCAACTGCTGCCCGGTGTCGTCAATCACGCGGATTTCACGAACGCGGATGCGTTCGTTGATGCGAAGCCGGTCGTCGCGCCGGCCGGGACGAGAACGATCGAAGGCGATATTGGTTCTCCCGAACTCAGTTAGTTTCCAGTTTCCAGGTCCCAGTTTCCAGCCAGTTCACCATCACCCGAACTTTGAACTGGCAAATGAGTTCTGGAAAACTTCCTTTTTGGAAACCCCTAGAATAACGTCTTTTGGGCCACCTCGGCAAGCACGTCGGTCAGAAACTGATCGAATTGGCGCGCGCCGAGATCGCCTTTCGCGCGACTGCGCACCGCGACGGTGCTTTCCGCCGCCTCCCGGTCCCCGATCACCAGCATGTAAGGCACTTTCTGCAACTGCGCCTCGCGGATTTTGTAATTGATTTTCTCCTGGCGCTCGTCGATGGCCGCGCGAAGGCCCTCCGTCTTGAGTCGCGATTCGACCGACCGCGCGTACTCGACGTGGCGATCCGCAATCGGCAGCACTACGACCTGCACCGGCGCCAGCCACAGCGGGAACGCGCCGGCAAAATGCTCGATCAGAATAGCGATGAACCGCTCGATGCTGCCGAAGATGGCGCGATGAATGACCACCGGTCGATGCTCAGCGTTGTCGGCCCCGACGTACTTCAGATCGAAGCGTTGCGGCATCATGTAGTCCAACTGGATCGTGGCGCACTGCCATTTGCGGCCGAGCGCGTCGGTGATGTCGAAATCGATCTTTGGCCCGTAAAACGCGCCGTCGCCCTCGTTGATCGTGTGAGCCTGTCCCGACCGCTCGAGCGCTTCCTTGAGCGATTTTTCGGCGTGATCCCACGTTGCGATCTCGCCGAGAAACTTCTCGGGACGCGTGGAAAGCTTCGCCGTGTAGTCGAGGCCGAAGTCTTTGTAGACACGCTGGATCAGCCGAAGGAGCGCTTCCACTTCCGATCCGATCTGCTCCTCCGTCACAAAGCAATGCCCATCGTCCTGCGAGAACTGCCGCACGCGGGTCAGGCCCGAGAGAACTCCCGACGCTTCGTTGCGGTGGAGCGGTGTTTGTTCGTGGAACCGGATCGGCAGGTCCTTATAGCTGCGCATTTCGTTGGCAAACATCAGGTAGTGCCCGGGGCAGTTCATCGGCTTGAGGCTCATCACCTCTTTGTCGCGCGACTCGACGATGAACATGTTTTCCTGGTAGTAGTCCCAGTGGCCGGACATCTCCCACAACGCCTTGTTGAAGACAATCGGCGCCTTCACTTCCACGTAACCGGCAGGCAAGAGTATGCCGCGCATGTAATCGCCCAGCGTGTTGTAGAGCGTCGTGCCCTTGGCAAGCCAGAACGTGGCACCAGGGGCCCACGGGTGAAACATGAACAGCTGCAGCTCTTTGCCAAGCTTGCGGTGATCGCGTTTCTTCGCCTCTGCGATGCGCTTGAGATGATCGTCGAGCTCTTTCTGCGTGAAGAACGCGGTTCCGTAGATGCGCTGCATCGGCGCGTTTTGGGCATCGCCCTTCCAGTAAGCGTTCGACGTCGACAGCAGCTTGAACGCCTTGAGCTTGTTCGTGGAGGGGACGTGCGGACCGACGCAGAAATCGACGAACGTGTCGCGATCCTTGATCGTGTAGCACGATACCTGCGACTGGCCGGCCGTTTTCTCCTCGATTAATTGCACCTTGAGCGGCTCACCGCGCTTGGTGAAGAAGTCGATGGCTTCCTGGCGCGGCCACATCTGTCGCTCGTAGGGCAGATCCTGGCTGGACAGCTCGCGCATCTTCGCTTCGATGCGATCGAGATCCTCCGGCACGAACGGGCGGTCGACGATGAAGTCGTAGTAGAAGCCTTCGTCGATGGCCGGACCGATGCCGCATTGCGCGTGGGGAAAGAGCGCCGTCACCGCCGCCGCCATCAAGTGGGCGGTCGAGTGCCGATAGAGATCGAGCGCCTCAGGACTTTTCGACGTGACTATCTGCACCTTCGCGTCGGTGTCGAGCGGGTAGGTGAGATCAACCAGACGGTCATCTACCTTTGCCGCGAGCGCGGCGTCGGCGAGACGAGGTGAGATGTCCTGCGCGATCTGCCGTACGGACGTACCCGGCGGCACCTGTCGCGTCGATCCGTCCGGCAGCGTGACTGTGATCATGCGAGAACTAAGCCCTGAGAACTAAGAACTGAAGGCAGGACCAGGAACAAGACCTCGTAGTTCGAATGGTAGGCGCGGGTGGACTCGAACCACTGACCTCCTCCGTGTCAGGGAGGCGCTCTAACCAACTGAGCTACGCGCCTAGAGGTATGCCTCTATCGAACAGGCAAACGAAAAGTATAGCAAAGGACCAGGTGCTCGGGTGCGGAGGGTACGTCAGGTAGATCGGCGCGGTGCACGGGTGCGCTCGTGCGTAAAACGCGGTGCGTGGGTGTCGGCGCCGCACCCACCGCTCTTTCGCCCCTCGCGCACCCGTCGCCCGGCTCTAATTGACCGCGGT
The DNA here is from genome assembly GCA_046727855.1 of Acidobacteriota bacterium. Classification (GTDB taxonomy): domain Bacteria; phylum Acidobacteriota; class Vicinamibacteria; order Vicinamibacterales; family UBA2999; genus DASPWV01. The sequence goes on along the minus strand of JBKPDL010000026.1, from coordinate 36,393 downwards.
CTTCAGGGCTTTGCCAGCCACAAAGCGAACGGCCTTGCGCTTGGGGATCTTGATCTCTGCGCCCGTCTGGGGATTGCGGGCAGTGCGCGCCTTGCGATTCGATGTCTTGAAGGTGCCGAAGCCGACAAAGGTGACCGAGTCGCCCTTCTTCAAGGCCTTGGTGATGCCGTCGATGACCGAATCGATCGCACGCGCGGCGTTAGTCTTGGTGTCGCCGATGTCTTTGGCGACCTTTGCGATCAGTTCCTGCTTATTCATCCGATGACCTCGAGCGGGTTATAGGAGATCAGGGAGAGAAAAGCAACAGGGAGATCAGGGAGATCAGGGAGATCAGCAGGGATTTGTTTTAGACCGTTATGCGGCCACAGACGTGAATTTTGTACGCGTTGTGGACCCGCATAACGGACGACGGCGCGCGGAGCGCGCCAAGCCAACAACAAGAACTAGCCAAGGGCCGCGGAGTTAGCCGGATATCAAGGGCAGGGCCCTTGGCTAGTTCTCCCCGATCTCCCCGATCTCCCTGTTCTCTCTTGGGGGCTTGACCGCGAACGCCAGCGCGCTCACTTCGCCGCGGGGCGGCGCACGTGTTCGATCGCTTTGTCGAGCGTGACGTCCGTCGTTGGCGCCGGATCGCCGAAATCGAGATCGGGTTGCTCGACGGGGACGTCGGGCACGAGGCCTTTCTCGTTGATGACGGCTTCGGCGGGCGAGAGGTACAGCAGGTGTGTAAGGATCAATCCGCTGCCATCCGGCAGGCGCACGAAGCGCTGGCGCGCAGCGCGGCCGAGCGTTCGCTCGCCGACGAGCGACGCGCGCTTGTTGCCGCCCAGCGCCGCGGCAAAAAGCTCCGCCGCGCCAGAGGTGCCGTTGTCGGTGAGGAGCGCGACGGGCAGGGTCACCGCGCCATCGCCAGCCGCCGCGGCGACCGGCTCCTTCGTTTTCCCGCGCTCCTGACGAAACGCCAAGGTGCCGCTCGGCACAAACAGGCGTGCCGCGGCGAGGCCCGTTTCGACGTCGCCAAACGCGCTGCCGCGTAAATCGATCACGAGCGAGGTGGCACCTGCCTTGTTGAGCGAGGCGATCTCACTGCGCAGCTGATCGACGGCGGTTTTGCTGAACTCCGGAATACGGACGTACCCAACACCAGGTTGCGCGATGCGGCCGTTGACGGCGACGGCAGTCAGTTCCTCGCGCACCAGCTCAATCGTGTGCGGTTCGGCGGCGTTGCCGCGCAGAACCGTCAGCGTCACTTTGGTTCCGGGCTTGCCTGCGAGCAGGCGCGTGCCTTCGTAGACCGAGGTGTCGCGCGTGGACTGGCCGTCGATGGCGCGAACATAGTCACCGGGCATCAGCCCGGCCTTGGCCGCCGGCGACCCGTCGCGAGCCGCGATCACGCGCAAGTAGTACTGGCGTGTGATCTCGAGTCCCGTGCGGCCCGGGGCGACCGGCTCGTTCTTCTCGTAGCTCTTTGCCTGAGTGGCGTCGAGGTAGGCACTGTCGGGATCGAGGCCGTCCGCCAGTCCGTGCATCGCGCCGTGCATCACCTTGCTGGCGTCAACTTCCTCGACGTAGTTGTTCATGATGAGGGTGATGACGTCTTCAAAGATGCGCAGGTACTGATAGCTCTCCTCGCGGGCCATCGCCTTGCCCATGAAGCCGCCGATGACGGCAAAGGCAACGACAGGAACCGACACAAAGAGCACGATCAGACGGCCGCGAGATTTCATCGAAGACTCCTGAGCCATTGTACGGGATCGACGGGGCGGCCGTCGATGCGGAGCTCGAAATACCCGGCGGGCTGACCCGCGGCGTACGGCCAGCGCGGCCGATCACCTCCCCTCGTCCCACCGTTTCGCCCCGGGTCAGCAGCGGCCCCGGCGTTAAAAGAGCGGCTTCCCATCCACGTCCGCGGGAATCGTCACACCGAAATACTTCAGTACCGTCGGCGCGATGTCGATGATCCGCGTCTCGTTCGACGTCGGGCGCCGGTTCGTGATCAGCACGCCGGGTGTCGCTTTGTAATCGAACGAACCGTGATCACCCGACCACTTGCGCATATTCGGTTCGATCACGTTGGCCGGCGCGCCGCCGAGCGCCGTCTGCCATGACGTGCGGTATCCCTCTTCCAATCCGACTTGCAGGTCCGGCGCCTCCTTGAGAAAGGGGCCGCTGTAGATCTCGCTCTTCTTATACACGCTCGCGACCACGCGGTCCTGCGAACGCGGGTCGAGGAAGTTCATCAGATCGATGATGAGCGAATCGAGGAACCGCTCGTACTCTTCACCCTCACTCACAATGCCCTTGCCTTCGCGGCCTCTGAGATTGACGTAGATCTGGCCGAGCCCCATCGCGTACGCCCTCGTCCTGGACCAATCGACGTTTTCCCAAAACGTGCCGCCGCCAAACAGATCGTCGAGCTTTTTCTGGCCCGGCATCTGGCCCTGGAGGACCATGTAACCGCGCTCTACGAGCCAGGTGTTGAGGTTCACCGCCCAACGGAATGAGTGGAAGCCGTGATCCGACACAATCATCACGGTGGTGCCCGGCTCGAGATGCCGGAGTACCTCTGCCACAAACGCATCAGCGCGCTGGTAGATTTTTTCGATCGCGGCGCCATGAATGCGCGCCAGCCCCGGCTCGTACATCGGATGCTGCTGATCGAGCAGCCGCCACATCATGTGCTGGACGCGGTCGGTGGTTTCGATCACGCCAACCAGCAGATCCCAGTTTTTGGCATCGATGCGATTCAGGATCGCCGCGGCTCGGTCGTTGAACGCGCGATCCAGATCGTCCATGAACGTCGCTTCGTCGATTCGATCCTCGTTGAGCGGCCAGGTCGCCTCAGGCCAGCCAAGCGTGCGGTACGGCCCGAGGCGCTCGTACAACTCGTTGGCAAACGATGCCGGCGATGATATTGCCACCGGCGGATTCGCCGGATGCCAGTTGACGGGAGCCACATAGAGCTGGACTTCCTGGCCGGCTTTGATCAAATAGAACTGCGTCATGCCGTGAATTCGCACGAGCAAGTTGACGTTGAAATCGACGTTGATCCAGCGGCTCCAATCGCGCTCGTTGAGGTGAATCGTCTGGCCCTGGATCTCGATGTTGGCGCTGCGTGCTTCGTGATTCCAGCGGATCGTGAACGGCAGAAGCAGCTCCTCGTCGCGCCCCTGCTGCCGCGCAATCGGGTTTGGCGGCCCGACGATCTCCGCTTGCGCGGTGTTGTCCTGAAACACCAGACGCTTCAGAATGCCGCCGAATTCCGTGTTGCCTTCTTCGTAGCGGCTCAAATCGGTCGCGAAGTAATAGAACGTGCCCATCGTCCCGCGTATGTCCGGGAGCGGAAGGCCCGACAGCAGCTCGCCGTTCGGCACGTCTTCAGGCGGGAACGTCACCGGCACAGTGAGGATGCTCGATCGCACGCCCGCGCGCCCAGCCGTGACCCAGAACGACGTGCCGCCGCGTGTCGAGGTCAATTTCGGCGCGCGCACGGGAATGTAGTTGAAGAGAAATCGCGCCGACTCACGCTTGACCATGGCGAGGTCGGGCAGATACGTCGCGGTGTTGCGAACGAGAAAGTCGTAGATGTTGTGCTTGCCGGCGTTCACGCCTGTGGCGAACGAAGCCCATGCGGTCGGGCTTTCAGGTGAATGCGTTGTTTCGAGGCGGTAGAAGCCGCCCTGCGCGGCGAGCCTGGCAAGCGCCGGCAGCTTGCCCTCCTTCATCCAGCGCGCGGTGAGGGTCGGGTCCATCCCATCGAACCCGAGGATGACGAGCTTCTGCGCGAACGATGGTTGTGTCCGGGTCGAGCATGCGAGCCCCGCGGCAAACGCCGCGGCGAGCACGCACGCGGCGAGTCCGCCTCCGCTCGCGCCGGGCCGGCGAGCTGCGGCGAGACCTCGCCGACGCAGCCTTCCGCCGCAAAGGCCTTCGGCTGCGAAGGCGGGTCGTGTCACCGCGCCGATTATACTGCTCCGAGTGCGCGTGCTCGGCATCGACTACGGTGCGCGTCGCATCGGTCTTGCCTTGAGCGATCCGAGCGGCACGTTGGCGTCGCCGTGGCGCTTGCTGATGCGGCCTCCATCGCAGGCCAAGACGTTGACGATGATCGTGGAACAGATCGAGCAGCTACGCGCCGAAGACGATGGACTCGCGGCCGTGGTTGTGGGTTGGCCGCGACGGCTGGACGGCAGACCGACCGATCAGACCGCCATCGTGGAGGCGTTCGCGTACGCGCTCGAACAACGTATCGCCATCCCTGTCGTCTTGCAGGATGAGCGGCTCTCGAGTACGGAAGCCGAATCCCGTCTTGCAGTGCGAGAGCGCGATTGGCGTCGGCGCAAGGCAAAAATCGATGCAGCTGCGGCGGCGGTCGTGCTGCAAGATTATCTGGATAGCCGTTCGTGAAGCGTTTTCTCGTTGGCCTGTTGTTGCTGCTCGTTGTCCTGGCCGCTGCCGCGGCTGCTGCCGGCTACTTCGGCTTCACTCGAGTAAATGAAAAGTTCAAGGGCTACACGTCGACGGAACAGTTCGTCGATGTTCAGAGCGGCGCGACGCCAGCAACGATCGGGCAGCGGCTCGTGGACGCAGGCGTGGTTCGCGACGCGCTGACGTTTCGGGCGGCGCTCTGGCTGAGCGGCCGCGCGCGCGAGCTGAAGGCGGGTGAATACCGATTCGATCAGCCGATGTCGGCGCTCGAAGTCGTCGACAAGATCGCCCGGGGCGATGTGTACCGCCGGCGGGTCACGTTTCGCGAGGGGTTGACGATCCGCGAGATGGCGCGCGTGTACGAAGCGACCGAGCTGGGTCCCGCGAGTGACTTCGAAAACGCTGCCCGGGACGCCACCAGCATTCGCGATCTCGATCCCGACGCACCGGACCTGGAGGGCTATGTGTTTCCCGACACCTATTCGTTGCGGCGGGAAACGCCGGCGAGCGTCCTGGTTGCACAGATGGTGGCGGCGTTCGAGCGCGCGTTCAACGACGATCTCCGCCGGGCCGCGCGCGACCGCGGGTTGACCGTGCGCGAAGCGGTCACGCTCGCGTCGCTCGTCGAGAAGGAAACGGCCGTTCCGTCCGAGCGGCCCATCGTGGCGGCGGTTTACCTGAATCGGCGCGCAATCAATATGCCGATGCAGGCGGATCCGACGGTCGTCTACGCAATGCAGCGCACCGGGAATTACAACGGCAACATTCGTAAAGAGGATTTACAGCTCGATTCGCCCTACAACACCTATCGCTATCCCGGCCTGCCGCCCGGCCCGATTGCATCGCCGGGCAGGGCTTCGCTCGAAGCCGCGGTCAATCCGGCGCAGGTTGACTACTTGTACTTTGTGAGCAAGAACGATGGATCGCACGTGTTCGCGCGCACGCTGGAAGAACACAACCGGAACGTCGAGGAGTGGCAAGTGCGCTTCTTTCGCGACCGGCGGCAGCAGGGCGCGTCGACGAATAGCTCACCGCGTCCCTAATCGGGACATTCAACCCCAGATTTATCGTTCACCCCACTTGAGTTTCTCCCTCAGCACTTCGAAGTAGTTTCTCGTCGTCGACCGCACCAGACGAATCGGCTTCGCCGCGCGCGTGACCGAGACTTCGTCGCCTTCGGCCAGCGCGAAGCCGTGCTGGCCATCGAAAGTGGCGTAGATTTCCGCGCCGGCGTTGGCGGCGCCGGCGCGGACCCGAATCTCGCGCTCCGCCGGAATCACGATCGGCCGGTTCGTCAGGGTGTGCGGCGCGATTGGCGTCAGCACGATCGCGTCCATCGCGGGATGAACAATCGGGCCGCCCGCCGCAAGGTTATACGCCGTCGACCCTGTCGGACTCGCGACGATGAGACCGTCGGCCTTGACCGAGGTCACGAACTGTTCGCCTACGGTGACGGCCAGGTCGATCATGCGCGAGAGCGCGGTGCGGGTGAAGACGATGTCGTTGAGTGCGACGCGCGAGGCACCGGCGGCCGTACCACGCAGCATCATCCGCTCGTCGTGCACGGCTCGCCCCGAGAGCGCCGCGTTGAGCGCGTCGTAGAGCTCGGGTCGCGTGATTTCAGTCAGAAAGCCCAACGATCCGAAGTTGACGCCAAGGATCGGCAGATTGTGGCCTGACTGCGCGATGATGTCGGCCATCGCGAGCAGCGTACCGTCGCCGCCCAGCACGACGACCAGATCCACTCGTGGTGGAATCTGCTCGCGCGACAGGGTCACGCGATCGCCGGGCGGCAGTAATTGCTCGGCGTCGCTCGCCCAGATGGTCTTGACTTGATGGTCGCGCAACCACGACTCGAGCTCCACGAGCGTGTCGCGCGCCGCCGTCAGATTCGGTTTGGTAACGACACCAACAGTCATCATTGGGAGCGCACGCCAAACAGCATCAAAAACTCTTTGTTTCCCTCAGCACCGGTGATGGGTGAGTCAATCAGCCCGCGGCGAGTCAATGCTACTTCACCCGCCGCCGCGGTCATTTCTTCGATGACACGGGCGTGGATCGCGGGATCGCTGACGATGCCGCCCGGTCCAACATCGGCGCGCCCGGCTTCGAACTGCGGCTTGACAAGCGCAATCACGTCGGCGTTCGCCACAAGCAGCGGCGGCACGACCGGCAGAATGTGCTTCAGCGAGATGAAGGAGACGTCAATGGTGACGATATCCGCGCCATGCCCAATCTCGGGCAGGTCGGCGCGTCTCAGCGCGCGGGCATTGATGCCCTCGTGCAACGTCACCCGCGGGTCGCGACGCAGTTTCCAGTGCAACTGCCCGTGACCGACGTCCACGGCCACCACGTGGCGTGCGCCGCGTTGCAGCAGCACGTCGGTGAAGCCGCCGGTCGAGGCGCCAATGTCGAGGCCGAGCCGGCCAGAGACCTCAATCGCGAAGGTGTCCAATGCGTGCGCGAGCTTGATACCGCCACGGCTCACCCAGGGATGTTCGGGCGTCGCAACCCGGATACCGGCGTCTTCGGGCACGCGCGTGCCGGCTTTCGCGCCCGGGTGGCCGGTCACCTCGACGTCGCCGGCAAGAATCAGTGCTTGCGCTTTTTCGCGGGATTCGGCGAGCCCGCGTGCCACGAGCAGCACGTCCAGCCGCGACTTGCGCGCGCTCACGAGTGCCGTTGTACCACCCAATCAGCGATCTCGGCGAGTCGTGAAGCGCCGAGCGCTGCCGAGCGAAGCGCCGCGTGCGCACGCGTTAGACAGACGTTCGCCAATTGGCGTGAGCGTTCCAGACCAAAGAGCGACGGGTAGGTAGGTTTGCCGGCGGCTGCATCCTTGCCTGCGGTCTTGCCGAGCGCCTCCGACGCGCCCTCGACGTCGAGTATGTCATCCACGATCTGAAAGGCGAGGCCGACCTCCGAGGCGTAGCGATCGATGGCGCTGAGCTCGGCGTCGTCTGCGCCCGCCATGGTGGCGCCGGCAACCGCCGCCGCACGGATGATCGCGCCGGTCTTGCGCGCGTGCATCGTCTCGAGCGCACGCTCGTCGAGAGGCGGCGCCGGCCCCCGACCGGGGACCCGGGCCACGGCTTCGAGGTCGATCGCTTGTCCGCCGACCATCCCGAATGTTCCTGCCGCCGTGGCAATCAGTTCCGTGACCCGCAACTTGCGTGCCGTGATCACGGCAGCGTCACTCTTCGGTTCGCGCGCCAGCAGCGCAAACGCTTCGGCATGCAAGCCGTCGCCGGCAAGGATGGCGAACCCTTCGCCGTACACCACATGCAGCGTGGGCCGTCCGCGCCGCAGCACATCGTCATCCATCGCCGGCAGATCGTCGTGAATAAGCGAATAGGTATGAATCATCTCGATCGCGCAGGCAGCCGGAAGAGCCAGCGTGCGCGCAGTGTCGATCGATGCGCGATGATTGGCGGCGATCGCTTCGGCGCTCGCAAGCGCGAGCACCGGCCGCAACCGCTTGCCGCCGGCCATCAGGCTGTAGCGCATCGCCTCGTACACAAGTGACGGACAATCAGGAGGCTTCGGAAGGTAGTGGTCGAGGGCCTGTTCGATTTCCTGGCGCCGGACTGACAGATACTGCTCGAGCGTCGCCGTGTTCAACGATCGTCGTCTCCGGGGAGCCCGAGCGATGGGGAAGCGGCTTTGAGTTCGCCTCGTTCGTTCAGCACCTCGATCCGTTTCTCGGCATCTTCGAGGCGCGCGTGGCAAAAGCGCGACAACTGCACACCGCGTTCGTAGAGCTCGAGCGACTTCTCGAGAGGAAGGTCGCCCTCCTCCAGTTTTTTGACGATGCCTTCGAGCTCTGCGATTGCAGCCTCGAAGTCTTTGATCGTGGCGTCCATATAGGTTTGCAGGTTAGCAGGTCTGCAGGTTGGCAGGTGGTTCACAGGTTCGCAAGATCGCGCGCACGCTTGCAGGCAAGTTCCTGCTGACGTGCCCACCTGCGACCCACCTGCTAACCTCCGACCCTGCGACCCTGCGAACCGCTCGACCTACGTCTTCTCCACTCGACACCCGAGCTCGCCGCGCTCGAGCGTGACGCGAATCTGATCCCCGACATCAACGCTGGACGCATCGCGCAAAATCCGTGTCCGCGCGGCGTCCCAGGCAACGGCATATCCGCGCCCCAGCACGGCGAGCGGGCTGAGTCCCTCGAGGCGCGCCACCGCACCCTGAAACCGCGAGTCGACGACATGCAACCGTCGTGCGATGGCACCCGCGAGTGCCCCTTCGCGCGAAACCAGTCTGGTCCGTACCGCGGCGAGTCGATGGCGCGGGTCGAACTGGTCGAGCGCGCGCTCAAGCAATTGATGACGCCGTTGCCGGCGCCCAACGGTCGACGTGAGCGATTGCCGGAGCGCGGCCGCGAGCTCCGCAATATGGCGGGCGCGCATCGCAACGCGGCCGCGGAATCCCGCATAGCCGGGTCGCGCCATCAGAATGTTCAGCCGCGACTCCAGCCGGCGCACTCGGCCGTGGATGGCGGCGTCGAGGCGCTCGCCGAGCCGATCGATGTGGCCGCAGAAATCGTCTTTGCGGCGCACGACGATCTCCGCCGCGGCCGACGGCGTGGCGGCGCGGACATCCGCCACGAAGTCCGCGATGGTCACGTCGGTTTCGTGCCCGACGCCAGAGATGACGGGCGCGCGCGACGCCGCGATCGCCCGCGCAACCTTCTCTTCGTTGAACGCCCACAGGTCTTCGAGCGAGCCGCCGCCGCGCGCCACAATCACCACGTCCACGGCGTCGACTCGATTAATCTGCCGCAGCGCGCGAACGATCTCGCCAGCGGCGTTTTCTCCCTGCACCCGGCACGGCGCAATCACGGCGTTGGCATTGGGATAGCGGCGGCGCAGGACGCGAATGATGTCGCGCAGCGCGGCGCCGTCGATCGACGTCACAATGCCGATGCGGCGCGGCAGCGCGGGCAGCGGACGCTTACGCGCGGCGTCGAACAAACCCTCCGCGGTCAGCTTCTTTTTGAGCTGCTCAAACGCCACCTGCAGCGCGCCAAATCCCTTCGGCTCGAGGTGCTCGGCGACGATCTGATACTCGCCCTTCGGGTCGTACACGCTGATCCGTCCGCGCACGACGACGTGGAGCCCATCCTCCGGCTTGAATTTCAGATAGCGCAGCGCCGAGCGAAACATCACGCCCTTGATCTGCGCGGTCGTGTCCTTGAGCGTGAAATACAGGTGTCCTGTCGTCCACACCTTGGCGTTGGACAGTTCGCCCTCGACCCACACTTCCGCGAATCTCGTTTCGAGCAGCTCGCGAAGTGTGTTCGTGAGCTCGCCGACGGTGAGGACCCGCCGAACGGGCGCCACTGGCGCCGGGGCGGCCTCCTCCACGTGCACGTCAGCGGGATCAGGCTCTTCGAACGGAAGATCGAACAGTGTGCTCACAGCAATTCGTCAGGGCTCATGTTGAGTCGCTCAATGGCCGTCGCGCGGCCGGTGTCGTCATCGGCGTCGATCACCACGGCATTGAGGCGCGGATTTTCTGTTGCGGTCTCCATCCGCGCGGGGAGTCCAGTGAGAAATCGGGTGATGACCGGCATGCGCTCCATCCCAATCACGCTGTCGTGCGCTCCGGTCATCCCGACGTCGGTGATGTACGCTGTGCCACCGGGCAGTACGCGTTCGTCGGCGGTCTGGACGTGCGTATGCGTTCCGATGACCGCAGTGACCTGCCCGTCGAGATGCCAGCCAAAGGCGATCTTCTCGGACGTTGCCTCAGCGTGAATGTCCACGACGATGATACGCGCCCCGAGGCTGCGCACGCGTGCGATTTCGCGCGTCGCGCACGAAAACGGGTCGTCGATGCTCGCCAGAAAGACGCGGCCCATGACGTTGATGACGCCAACCGTGACCCCGCTCGGCGCGTCGAACACGAACGCGCCGGCCCCTGGTGCTCCGGCAGGGAAGTTCGCGGGTCGCAACAGTCTCGGTTCACGGCCGATAAACTCCATCACCTCGCGCTTGTCCCAGATGTGATTCCCCGACGTCAGCGCGTGAATTCCGAAGCCAAGCACTTCGTCGGTGATCTCGCGCGTCACACCGGCGCCGCCGGCCGCATTCTCGACATTAGCCAGGACAACGTCAATGTTGCGCGCGCGAATCAGCGGTTTGAGCCCGCGTCGGAGAAGGTCGCGACCAGGGCGGGCCACGATATCGCCGATGAACAGCAGCCTCATGCGGCTGGTGGTCCGGACACATCCTTCTCGATAGGGATCAGAATTTCGCGGCCGCGCCGCTCCGCCATCTTGGCCACGATCACGCGCAGCTCGCCGTCGCGCAGGCGCGCGCGCGCATTCGCGGCGTCGATGGCGGCATGAATCCGAATGGCGCGGGCAAACCGGCCGAAGTCGCGTTCGACCAGATGAAAACTGGCCGGCGCTTTCAACGCCGGCTCAGAGCGTTCCTTTTCTCCCACCACGAGCACGACGCCCGACTTGATCAGGATTCGCACGCTGTCGGGATCCACGCCGGGCACGTCGACCACGATTTCGATCGTGCGGTCGGTCTCGAACACGTCCAGCAGCGGCATGCATTCGCCAGACACCATGTGGCGCCGATCCGGCCGGCGCCGCGATAAATCGTCGAACAGGCGGCGAACTTCCTGCCCCAGATCGCCGACGTCCGTGGAGATGAGCAAGCGCGAGATCGGTCGCATACCGAGCTAGATTGTACTCCTCGCATCGAGTTCGAGGATCGTGCCGAGCAGCACAGCTGCGCCGTTTGCGCAGTCTTCCCACGTGGTGCGCTCGAGCGGCGAGTGGCTGATGCCGCCAATGCTCGGCACGAAGATCATGCCCATGGGACAGAGCGCGGCAATCATCTGAGCATCGTGCCCGGCGCCGCTCGGCAAGCGCCGAGTGGTGAGCGCCCCGCGCTCGGCGGACCGTTCGATGCACTGCTGCACGCCGCCATGGGCAAGCGCCGGTGGGTTGCGCGAGGCGAGCGCCATGGCGATTTCCGTCTGCGTTTCGCGCGCGATTCGATCGGCCCGCGCGCGAATCTCCGCGGCCAGCGCGTCGAGTGTGGCCTCCGAAAGATCGCGCAGCTCGACGCTCAGCGTCACTTTTCCGGGAATCACGTTCGGTGAATTTGGCGCGACCTCCAGCCGGCCCACTGTGCCGACGTGCCGGCCAGGTCGCGACGTGACGACCTCGCGCACCATCCGCACGATATCAGCGGCCGCCACGAGCGCGTCGCGCCGCTCGTTCATCGGCGTCGTGCCGGCGTGGTTGGCAAAGCCGGTGATGACCACGTCATAGCGGTGGATCGCCACAATGCCTTCGACCACGCCGATGGCCGTGGACACCTTTTCGAGCGTTCCACCTTGCTCGATGTGCAATTCCACATAGGCATGCCAGGCGTGCGGCTTGCGGACCGCCTCTTCGATGCGCGCCGGATCTCCGCCGATGCGCCGAATCGCGTCGGCACGTGTCAGACCGTTCCACTCCTGCGTCAGCGTGCCGGCCTTGAGATCGCCGGCGACGATGCGGCTGGCGGCGGTGCCGTGGCCGAATGCCGTGCTTTCTTCGTGCGCCCACAACACCATCTCGAGTGGGTATCGCGTCGTCACCCCGGCTGCCTGGCAGGCCTGAATCGTTTCAAGCGCCGCGAGCGTTCCGAGATCGCCGTCGAAATTGCCGCCAGACGGCACCGAATCGATGTGCGAGCCGAAAAGAATCGCAGGGCGATCGTCGGCGCCGCCGTATCGGGCGAACACGTTGCCGGCAGGATCGATCCGGGGTGTGAGGCCGGCGGCTTTCATCTCGGACATCAGCCAAGCGCGGCCTGCGACGTCAGCGTCCGAATAGGCGACGCGGCTGACGCCGGACGCAAACGTGCCGCCAACGGGACGGCCGAATGTGCTCAGCTGCTCGAGGCGGGCGCGCAATCGCGCCGCGTCGATCATCGGGCGGCGGACCGATTGCGCCGCTGGTATTCCGACACGGCCGATCGTCACTGCTGACGCGGCCGCGGCGAGGAAGGCGCGTCGGGTCCACATGATTTCGATTATCGCGCCGACCGTTACATGCGCTGACGGAATTGCGCATGCTGATTGCATCGGGCAGGCACGAAATAGGAACGAAGAACGGAGAAAGCGGTCCTTTTGCGAGGTTGCCAAGGTTGCAAGGGATCCGACGGCGAGGTTCGCTGTTCCGCCGTTTCGAGGTTCCGAAGTACCTTGAATCTGGCAGAGGCGAGCTTTGGAACTGCGAAACTCCGGAACCCCGGAACTCAGGAACCTCTTGCCGGTCGCGCGTGCGATAGCGAGCGATGCCGAAAGCGGGGCTTCCGAACTTCTCGCGCGTGCATTGCCGTTGCTGGCCGACGCGATTGCCGCCGGACGCGGCGCGACCATCGAGATCGCGCGGATTGTGTGCGGTGGCCAGCCGATCATGGCGCCGCTCTGGCGCGCGTCGGCGGCAGCCGTCGCCGAGCACGATCGTCCCGGCACCTTTGCGCTGGTGCGCGCCGAACTCGAGCGATCGCCGCGCGCGCTCATGCGGGCTGCATCGGCGGCACTGCGTGACTTGCTCCTCGACGATCCCGATCCGCTGCTGATCACGCTCTCGTACAGCGGCAGCGTGTACTCCGCGCTCGCCGCGATCGCCGCCAAGCGCCGGCTGCGCGTGGTCTGCGGGGAGGGACGGCCACGCTACGAAGGTCGCCGTCTGGCCGATGTCATGGATCGCGCCGGTGCACAGGTCACGCTCGTCGTCGACGCGGCACTCACGTCGTTTCTATCCCAAGCCTCTGCCGTCGTCGTCGGAGCCGACGCGGTCTTTGGCGAGGCGTGGGTCAACAAGGTCGGCACCTTTGGCCTGGCCGCCGCCGCCTCCATCAGTGGCACTCCGGTCTACGTTGTTGCCGCGCGCGACAAGTTCGTGCCTGCGTCATTGGCTGCACGCATGTCGTTGCCGATCGGCGCCGTCGATGAAGTGTGGCCTGAAGGTCCGGCGCAGATCGCGAGGGTGAACCGTTATTTCGAGTCGATTCCAGCCGATCTGGCCACCCTATTCCTCACGAGCGCCGGGCCACTGTCGCCGCGGGACCTAGCTGCCGCGGTGCAAGCCCATCAGTTCGAGGGGTCGCCCGACTTTTTCTAAGCTCTGCCGCCCAAACAAAGCTTCGGCCGGGAGATGTGGGAATTATATGAGTGCAATTGACTAAGAAATTATGCTTGACAGGCACTCATATAGACCGTAAACTTGAAAACGTATCGGAGGCACTCATTTCAAATGGCAAAGAGCAAGGTGATCGGTATCGACCTGGGAACAACGAACTCGGTCGTTGCCGTGATGGAAAACGGGCAGCCCGTGGTGATTGTCAACCAGGAGGGATCGCGCATCACGCCGTCGGTGGTGGGATTCGCGAAGGACGCCGAACGCCTGGTGGGCCAGGTTGCAAAGCGCCAGGCCGTGACCAATCCCGAGAACACGGTGTTCTCGGTCAAGCGGTTCATGGGCCGTAAGTTTGCGGAAGTCAGCACCGAAGTGTCACGCGTGCCGTACAAAGTGGTCGCGCAGGCCAACGGCGACGCGTGGATTGAACTGCGAGGAAAGAGATTCTCTCCCCCTGAAATCTCCGCGATGATTCTCCAGAAATTGAAGCAGGCCGCCGACGACTATCTTGGCGAAAAAGTGACCGACGCGGTTATCACCGTGCCTGCCTACTTCAACGACGCACAGCGGCAGGCCACCAAGGACGCCGGCAAGATCGCAGGACTGAATGTGCTGCGCATTGTCAACGAGCCGACGGCGGCAGCGCTTGCTTATGGGCTCGACAAGAAGAAAAACGAAACCATCGCCGTGTACGACCTGGGCGGCGGCACATTCGACATTTCCATTCTCGAAGTCGGCGAAGGCGTTGTCGAGGTCAAAGCCACCAACGGCGACACGCACCTCGGCGGCGACGATTTCGACCAGCGCGTGGTCGAGTGGCTCATCTCGGAGTTCAAGAACGCGGAAGGCATCGATCTCGGTAAAGACCGCATGGCGTTGCAGCGGCTGCGCGAAGCGGCAGAGAAAGCCAAGATCGAGCTGTCGTCCGTGATGGAAACGGAAATCAATCTTCCGTTCGTCACCGCGGACGCGTCAGGTCCAAAGCACCTCGCGATGAAGCTGTCGCGCGCCAGGCTCGAAGCGCTCGTCGAGGACCTCGTGCAGCGCACGATGGGTCCTGTGATGCAGGCGCTTGCGGATGCGGGCGTGAAAGAAGCGGACATCGACGAAGTCGTGCTGGTCGGCGGCTCGACGCGCATGCCGCGCGTGCAGGAGGCCGTCAAGAAGTACTTCGGCAAAGAGCCGCACAAGGGCGTCAATCCCGACGAAGTCGTGGCGGTCGGCGCTGCGGTTCAGGGCGGCGTGCTTGCGGGTGAAGTGAAGGATGTTCTGCTCCTGGACGTCACGCCGTTGTCGCTCGGGATCGAGACGCTCGGCGGCGTCATGACCACGCTCATCCCGCGCAACACCACGATTCCGACGAAAAAGAGCGAGATCTTCTCGACGGCGACCGACAACCAGACGAGCGTTGAGGTGCACGTGCTCCAGGGTGAGCGGCCGCTTGCGCGCGATAACCGCACACTCGCACGGTTCCAGCTCGTGGGGTTGCCACCGGCGCCGCGCGGCCTGCCGCAGATCGAAGTCTCATTCGACATCGATGCCAACGGCATCGTGAACGTGGCGGCAAAGGACAAGGCGACGGGCAAGGAGCAGGCGATCACGATCAGCGGCTCGAGCGGCCTCGCGAAGGACGAAGTCGAGCGCATGGTCAAGGACGCCGAAGCGCACGTCACCGAAGACCAGGCGCGGCGCGAGCAGATCGAGGCGCGCAATCAGGCGGACGCGCTCATCTATTCGACCGAGAAGACGCTCAACGAGAACAAGGCAAAGCTCGGCGCAACCGAGACGAGCGGTGTAGAGTCGGCGCTCGCCGCGGCCAAGGACGCCGTGAAGAGCGAAGACGTCGACAAGATTCGGTCGGCGGCCACAGAGCTGCAACAGGCGTCGCACGCGATGGCCGAAGCACTCTACAAGGCCACTCAGAGCCAGCCGTCGGCCGGTGCTGCAACGAGCGGCGACGAATCGTCGGTCAAGGAAGGCGAAGTCGTCGACGAGGAATTCGCGGGGACGAGATAACAAACAGTCGCCGGTCGCCGGTCGACAGGAAGCGCGCTCTTCCAGTCGACCGTTGACTGGCGAGCGGTGACCAAACGTCGTGGCGCGGCTTGAGCCGCGCCGTCAGGGAGGCAAGCAATGGCGATTGTTCGTTTCGATCCATTTCGTGATCTGGCAGTGCTTCAGGACCGCATGAACCGGATGTTCAACGATGCGTGGAGCAACCGACAGGAAGATCATTTGATGAATCGTGGCACCTGGGTTCCACCCGTTGACATTTACGAAGCTGACGGCGAGCTCGTGATGAAAGTGGAGCTCCCCGACATGAAGCGCGAAGACATCGAGCTGACGGTCGAGAACAACTCGCTGACGATTCGCGGCGAGCGGAAGCTCTCTGAGGACATCAAGCAGGAGAACTTCCACCGCGTGGAGCGTGCCTATGGCAGCTTCGTGCGCACGTTCTCGCTGCCCGTCACGGTCGACCCGACGAAGGTCGGTGCGGAGTACAAGAACGGCGTGCTCACTGTGAAGCTGCCGTTCCGCGAGGAAGCCAAGCCGCGCACGATCAACGTCGAAGTGGCCTGAACAGGTGTCAGGTCTCAGGATCAGGTGTCAGATGTCAGGTCGAAGCGGGTGAGAGCCTGAAGGGCTAATCGCTGACCGTGCAAATAGGACCAGGGCTCAATTGGGCTCTGGTCCTTTTCTTTTTCCGGCTACGATCAACCGATGCTTGGTTTTCTGGTACACACCGTGGTCGTCGCTCTCGCGCTGTGGCTCACGGCCATGATTGTGCCGGGCGTGACGTTCTCGTCGTGGGGCGCGCTCGCCATAGCGGCTGTGGTTCTCGGGCTCGTCAACGCGATCGTCAGGCCCATTCTGCTGATCCTGACGCTCCCTATCACGGTGCTCACGCTCGGTCTGTTTTATCTGGTTGTCAACGGCCTCGCGTTCGGCCTGGCCGCCGCGCTCGTGCCCGGCTTTCAGATTGCCTCCACGACGGCGGCCATCCTGGGCGCGCTGGCTACCAGCGTCATCTCCTGGTTCATAGGGATTTTCGTAAAACGTGACTAGCCCTGCATCGTTGTAATAGACTGAAAGGCTATGTCTGATGAGGAAGTCCAGCAGGTAGAGGCCCCTGCGGCGGAGGAAAGCCGGATCCCGCGAGAGCCGGCGCCGCCCATTGAAAGCCGTTTCTTATACGTGGACGTGTCGGCGCTCCGCGCCAAGCAGCTGCGCCGAGGTGCGAGGCCACGGCTCGGCGACGCGCAGGACGCCGAGACGGCCGGCCGGCCAACCAAAGCCGAGCGCATCGCCATGGCCGAAGTCCGCAATGGCTTGGTCGAGTGGGACCTGCCGGATTTCAAGGCGGTTTTCGATACTCGCTAGATCTGAATAGTTTCCAGTTAGCAGTTTCCCAGCTTACGGCTGCGTTCTCAGTTTCGAGTTAGCTGACTCGGTAACTTTGACCCGGCAACTGGCAACCGGAGAGTGAACCCCTCCCTCCCGTTCCCCGTATCTTCTTTTTTGGGAGGGTTACTGTGATCACGCTCTTCATGCTGGCGATGCTGGCTGTGGTGGGCATTTCGATCGCGGTTGTGCTCGGGTTCGTGTTCTTCGTGCTGCGTCTCGTTCTCTGGGCGGTGTTTTTCCCGATCCGGCTGATCCTCAAGCTCCTGTGGATCCCGGTTGGGCTCACGTTCGGTGCTGTAGGTCTCGCGCTTGTCACCATCGCTTTACCGGTAATCCTGGTCGTTGGTCTCCTTGCGGCCCTCGCTGCGATCGTGCTGCCGCTCGCACCACTCATCCTGTTCGCCTTGGTCCTGTGGGCCATCGTCCGGCGTCCGCCGGCGGTGGCGTAAATCCCCCGAACGCGCAAAGTCCGCCCGTTGGGCAGCTTGCCGATGTCCGGCGCTACAATCCGCTGATGAACTCGCTCTGTCCAGTCGGTCTGCTCATCCTCGCGCCGGCCGAAATCAGGCGCAAGGATCATTCGCTGCCGCATCCGCGAAATTGCGAGAAGCGTTTCGCCGATCAATCTGAGATCTAAAATCTGAAGCCTGATGAACGTCCCTCTCACTCCACTCGAGTTCATGCGCCGAACGCGGCGGCTCTACGGCGATCGCGAGGGCGTGATCGATGGTGCAGCGCGCTGGATGTACGGGGAGTTCTTCGCGCGCTGCGATCGCGTGTCGTCCGCGCTCCAGGCGCTAGGCGTTCATCAGGGCGACCGCGTTGCCTACATCGCACCTAACACGCACGCGCAGCTCGAATCGTTCTACGCGGTGCCGCAGATCGGCGCGGTGCTTGTCCCGATCAACTTCCGTCTCGTCGGCGACGATTTCAAATATCTGATTCAGCACAGCGGCGCCGTCGTCGTGTGCGGGGATCGCGACCATCTCGATGCGGTCGACGCGATCCGTCGCGATCTGACCGGGGTGCGGCACTTTGTGGCGCTCTCATGCGCGCGGGACGGGTGGCTGGATTACGAGGAGCTCGTCCGCAACGCAAGCGGCAACGTCGCTCGGCCGGCCATCGGCGAAGGCGAGCTCCTGACGATCAATTACACCAGCGGCACGACGTCGCGTCCGAAGGGTGTGATGATCACGCATCGCAATGCGTGGATGAACGTGGTGGGCACGCTCGTGCATGTGGCCATGACCCCAGCCGATCGATACCTGTGGACGCTGCCGATGTTCCATGCCAATGGATGGACGTTCACGTGGATCGTGACCGCAGCCGGCGCGGCCCATGTGTGCTTGCGCAAGGTCGAACCCGCCGCGGTATTCCGTTTGATTCGCGAAGAGCGGATCACGATGCTCTGTGCCGCGCCCACCGTGTTGATTGGGCTGGCAAACGCACCCGACGAGGTGAAGGCAGGCGCACCACGCGGGGTTCGGGTGCTCACTGCCGGTGCGCCGCCGGCGGCCGTCACGATCCAGCGCTTGGAAGAAGGTCTCGGCTGGAACGTGACGCATGTCTACGGGTTGACCGAAACCGCGCCGTTCATCACCGTGTGTGAGCCTCGCCCGGAACACGAGGCGTTGTCCTTGCAGCAGCGAGCCGTGGTGAAAGCGAGGCAGGGCGTCGAGCTGATCACGTCGGGCGAGCTGCGCGTGGTCGACGAAGCCGGCAACGAGGTCCCTCGCGATGGCGCCACGCTCGGCGAAATCGTCGTGTGCGGCAACGTCGTAATGGAAGGCTACTTCAATGACCCCGATGCGACCGCCGCTGTCATTCGCGGTGGCTGGTTTCATACCGGCGATGCCGCCGTTGTGCATCCGGACGGGTACGTTGAGATCCGCGACCGCTTGAAAGACGTCATCATCAGCGGCGGCGAAAACATTTCGTCGGTCGAAGTGGAGGCGATGCTGCTTCGACATCCAGCGGTGCAGGAAGCCGCCGTCGTTGGCCTGCCCGACGCGAAATGGGGCGAGGCGCCGCATGCCTGGATTGTCGCCAAGTCAGGGGCGACGCTGGCTGACGGTGAGCTGCGCACGTTCTGTCGCGAACACATGGCGCACTTCAAGGTGCCGCACAGCTTTACCGTCGTCGCCGAGCTGCCGAAAACCGCAACGGGCAAAATCCGGAAGTACGTGCTGCGCGGCGGCAAACCGGGGATCGCAGCCCAGTAATCACATGACGTGGCGGTCTTTAGACCGGCCGCTTACACCAGACGATCCGGCCGCCGCTCGTGCCAGTCCGTCTCCCGCTGAAACGCATCCGCGGCGCGGAGCAGCGTGGCTTCGTCGAACGGCCGGCCGGTCAACTGCAGTCCAATCGGAAGACGGCACTGTGAGAAGCCGCAGGGGATGCTGATCGACGGCAATCCAGCAAGGTTCGCACTCACCGTAAACACGTCGGCGAGATACATCTGAATCGGATCGCTGGTTTTCTCTCCCAACCTGAACGCCGGTGTCGGCGCCGTTGGCATCGCCACGATATCTACTCGCTCGAATGCGAGTTCGTAATCGCGCAGCACGAGGGTGCGCACCTGCTGTGCCTTGAGATAGTACGCGTCGTAATAGCCGTGGCTGAGCACGTAGGTGCCGAGCATGATCCGGCGCTTGACCTCGGCGCCAAACCCTTGGTCGCGCGTGCGGTCGTACATCGCCCCCAGAGTGGCATCCTTGCCGAGCGGCGCGCGCAGGCCATAGCGCGCACCGTCGTAGCGCGCGAGATTCGACGAGGCTTCCGCAGTTGCGATGAGGTAGTAGATCGGAATCGCATACCGCGCATGCGGGAGATCGACGTCGATGATCTCTACGCCGTTCGATCGCAGCGCGTCAATGGCGGAGTCGAACGCGCGCAGGACCTCGACGTCAACGCCTTCGGCGAGCACCGTTCGCGGCACGCCGGCGCGCAATCCTTTGACCTCGCCAGTCAAGGCCGCACGATAGGCGTGGACCGGGCGCGCCGCAGCGGTGGAATCATTTGCATCGGCGCCGGCTATCACCTCTAGCAGCAGCGCGGCATCTTCCGCAGTCCTGGTCAGCGGGCCGATCTGATCCAGTGAGGAAGCAAAGGCCAGCAGTCCGTAGCGCGACACCCGTCCGTACGTCGGCTTCAGGCCGACAACTCCACTGAGCGCGGCCGGCTGACGAATCGAGCCTCCGGTGTCGGAGCCGAGCGCAGCCGGCACCATGCGGGCCGCAACGGCAACGGCCGATCCGCCGCTCGATCCCCCGGGCGTGCGATCGGTGGCCCACGGATTTCGAGACGGTCCGAACGCCGAGTTCTCGGTCGACGATCCCATTGCGAATTCGTCGAGGTTGGTCTTGCCGACGATCACCGCCCCCGCCGATTCCAACCTGCGCACGACGGTTGCGTCGTAGGGCGGCACAAAACCTTCCAGGATGCGGGACGAAGCGGTGGTCAGCACGTCGCGCGTACACATGTTGTCCTTGAGCGCAACGGGCACGCCATGCAAAGGACCGATCGGGGTTCCCGCCGCCTGGGCCGCGTCGAGCGTCTTCGCACGCGCGAGCGCGCGGTCGGCGACAACAGTGTGAAAGGCGTGCAGCCCGCCATCATGTCGCGCGATGCGGTCGAGCGCCGCCTGGCATGCCTCTGTAGCCGTGATCTCTCGTGCAGCGATGCGTGCGGCGAGCGCCGTGGCGGTGAGATCCGTCGGCGTCATCCGAACACTCGCGGCACTTTGAAGAGGCCGGCGTGGCGGGCCGCCTCCGGCGCGTTGGCGAGCGCGGCATCGCGCGGCAACGAATCCGCGGCTTGGTCATCGCGATCGATTGGTTGATTGAGGATGTGCGACGTTGGCGGCACACCGGAGGTGTCGAGGTCGCGGATCTGGGCGACGTATTCCAGAATCGCCGCGAGCTGCCGTGTGAAGAGCTCGATTTCGTCGGCCGTGAGTTCGAGCCGCGCCAGCGAGGCGATCCGCAGGACCTCCTCGCGGGAAAGAGATGAGGACATGAAGTTGGAAATTCTATCAGCGTCGTGGCGGCGCTTTAGCCTCGCCGCAGCGGAAGGGTCGTGGCGGGGCTTTTGCCCCGGCACAGCGGAAAGGGTTATGGCGGGCTTTCCCCGCCGGGGGGGCAAGAGGGCGCGCCTTTAGCCGCGCCGCGGGCTGAGAGCCAGGAATTCCGCTTCATCCAGCAGCCAGCAGTCACCGCTGAATCCACTGTCCCGCACCTGTTGCGCAAGTCGCCCCAGCGCCTCGGCTCGATCGTATCGGACCGACAAGTGATTGATGACAAGCGTGCGGACGCCGGCCTCGCGTGCAACGTGCAACACTTCCTCTGTGGTCGCATGAGTCGGATCGCGCCGTTCGCTACTCGATAGGAAGGTGGCATCGTGAACCAGGAGATCGGCGCCGCGCGTCAGGCTCACGTCGATCGGCATCGCATCACCGCTGTGTACGAAAAGCACGTGTTTGTATTCCTCCATCAGAGCGTCACGTCCATGCGTTCTTGCCAGTGGCTCGATCTCTTGTTCGGACATTGCGCTGTACTCTGCTTTGAGCCGGCGTCTCGTCTCGATCACGCGGTAGCCGACGGCCGGCTCGGTAACGACGTGTTGCACAGCGAACGCTTCGATGGCGCGATGCTGGCTCATTCGATGCATGTCGCCCGATTCGATTTCCGTCCAGGTGATCGGAAATTCGACGCCACGCCACAGCGCTGCGATCAAATCGCGCGCGGCTATCACGCCCGGCGATCCTGCAGGGTAGAGCACAGTCCATGGTTTGGTCGTTGCCCCTTTGCCGAATCGACGCGCACCGGCGAAGCCAGCCAGACCGAGCACGTGATCGGAATGGCCATGCGTAATCGCGACGATCGACGGCGCGAACACTTCGGTGCCGAGCGCGAGGTGCACGCCTTCTCCCGCATCGACGAGCAGCTGCAGCGGACGATGCCACAGCCAATTGGAATACAACGCGCGGCTGTAGCCGGTGAGAAGGTCGCGCATGCACCTGCGACATTGTAAACGCGCTATGCTGATCCGAATGACCCGTGCGTCGCGCGCAGTAACAAGAACGGCCACAGTGGTGCGCGCCGCACGCCGGCGCGGAGATTTCTTCGAGGCGGGCCACACGATCACGAGTCCCGAGTCGCAGCTGGATTATCGCGTCGATCGTCTGCTCGGCGAGGGAGGCTTCGGTCAAGTCTACCTGGCGCGACGGCTCGGCACGTCAAACAAGATTCCCGCCGTGGTCGGCATCAAGGTCAGCGATCGGATCGACGGCTGGATGCGTGAGGCCTACTTCGGTCAACTCTTGGACGGACATCCGCGCGCCATTCAGATGTTTGAGGCCTTTCCGCTGATGCAACCGGATGGGCGAGCGCTCTATTGCCTGGCGCTCGAGTACGCGCCGCACGGCGATCTCAGCTCGTTCCTGGAGCGCGCCGCCAAACCGTGGTCGGAGGCAAGCGCGCGACGTGAGATCGCCGCGGTCCTGGAGGTGCTGGGTAAGCTTCATCGCGGACAAATGTTGCACCGCGATCTGACACCGATGAATGTGTTCGTGTGCGCCGACTATCAGTTGAAGCTCGGTGATTTTGGCATCACGCGTCATCAAAGCGACGGTCGTGGGGTGACGGTACGAACGATGAACGCGTTGACGGCGCCGAGCGATATTCTGGCGGGGGTCGTTCCCAAATGGCAGGCGCGGGACGACGTGTATCAAGTGGGCCAGCTAATCGGCATGCTCGTGAAGGGCAATGCAACCGCGCGCCTTCGCACGCGGGACGTGCGCCTTCTCTCGTGCAGCGATCAGTTGAAGGAAATCATCTACCGTTGCCTTGGCGAGCGCCGTAAACGGTACGAGACGGCCAACGAGTTGATCGCAGCCCTGCGTACGCGTCCGACGCCGCTCAAAGCCGGCGTGCTGAGGACCCTTCGCGGCGTGCATTTGGCGTTTACCGGCATTCTGATGCGACACCGTGCAGAGGCCGTCAAGGCAGCGCGTCGCGCCGGCGCGATCGTGCACGGCGCGCCCTCGACGCTGACCACAGTGGTCGTTCGCGGGCGGCCGAACGCGCTGCAGGCCGCCGGCCGCGACGCCGGCCGCAAGCTCATGGAGGTGAAACGGCTCCGTGAGAAGGGGCACCGGATTACGCTGCTCAACGAACCGCAGTTCTGGCGCCTCGTCTCTCAGCGTTCCTAGGTTCGCAGGTTTCGAAGTTCCGACGTTGCTGGGTTCGATGTTCAGAGCGTTCGACTCTGGAACTCCTGAATTCCCAACGCCTGGAACCCCGAAACGCCCAACCTGAACTCCGGAAGGTGAGAACCGCGGAACTTCCCACGTCCCGCCCGCGACAGCGCAGGAACCGCTGGCGTGGCGGCGTCGCCGCTCGCGCCATCGTGTTTCGTCAGGCGCAGACTGACCACTACGTTCGTAGGGCGTAAGGCTGCAGAGATTAGGCATATGAGTCGAGTGCGTGCCGGATTGTGGCTCCTGACTGGTCTGACCGGCGTGGCGCTGCTCTTCTCGAGTCAGCTGTACGTGATTTTTCGCGCCGAGTCGATGCCGACACCGTTTGCTGCGACTCTCGCGCTGCAGATGGCGCATTGGTACCCGTGGGCGATTCTGGGACCACTTGCGTGGTCGCAGGCGGCGCGCTGGCCGGTTCGCGAGGGCGACAAGTTGCCCAACCTCCTGCGCCATGCCGCGCTGGCGATGCTTGTAGCGGCCACCGTCGTCGCCATTTATGTCGCGGTCTATGAACTGTTGTTGCATCTACCAGCCACGGTGACCTGGTTCACTGCCGTGGATCGCGCACGCCCGCTGTGGGCGAACGTCATGTTTCTCTTCAGCGCGTACTTTCATATCGAGCTGTTGGTGTACGCAGCTGTCGTCTCGGTGGCTTCGGCGGTGCGATCCAACCAGGAACTCCGCACCCGCGAGCGCGAGGCACTACGGCTCTCATCGCAGTTGGTGAGCGCACGGCTGCAAGTGCTCACGGCCCGACTGCAGCCGCACTTTCTGTTCAACACGCTGCACACTATCGGCTCGCTGATCCTGCAACGAAATACCGAACACGCCATGCGGATTCTCGCTGAGCTGGGCGAGCTGCTTCGATTGACGCTCGATCGCCAGACCGCCGAACTCATCCCATTGCACGACGAATTGGAACATCTCAAACGCTACCTTCGTATCGAAGAAACACGCTTCGGCGATCGCCTCACCGTAACCTGGCGCATCGATCCGGCTGCGCTTTCAGCTCTCGTTCCGCCGCTGATCCTGCAGCCCATCGTTGAAAACGCGTTGAAACACGGCGTCTCGCGCCGCGTCGAGCCGGCGATTGTGGATGTTCGAGCGGCACTTGCCGACGGCCGCCTTCGCGTCTCCGTCTACAACGACGGCCCGCTGCTCGACGAGGCCTGGTCTCCAGACGCATTCGGGTTCGGCCTCCGCAATGTCCACGAGCGACTCGTCACACAGGGAGAAGGATCCGCGCTCACGTTGCGGAACATGGATCAGCGTGGCGTGCTGGCCACAATCGACATGCCCGCGCGGATCGGAGGGGAATCGTCGCAAGGAGCGGTCAGTGGCTGAGCGTCTGCGCGTCGCGATCGTCGACGACGAGGGGCCGGCGCGCGCGGCGCTGCGGGTGCTGCTCTCCGAGCGCGATGACGTGGAGATTGTCGAAGAATGCCGAAATGGCCGCGAAGCTGTTGACGCGATCCGGCGTGCTTCGCCCGACCTGGTCCTCCTCGACATCGCAATGCCGGGCCTGGATGGCTTTGAGGTGATCGCGGAGATTGGCGCTGAGCAGATGCCGCTGACGATGTTCATCACCGCGCACGACGAGCACGCACTGCGGGCGTTCGAGGCCGACGCGATCGATTACATCCTCAAGCCTTTCGATCGGGCGCGATTCTTCGCCGCGTTTGATCGTGCGGCGCGTCGAATTACCGAGCGGCGAACAGCCGAATGGGCGCGGCGACTCTCTGATCTTCTTGGCCGCCGCGCGCCCGCAGCGGCAGCCGCGCCGGCCGTGAGGTTCCCAGTGCCGATGGGCGACCGGGTCGTGTTCGTGCCGGTCGATGACATCGACTGGATCGAGGCATCCGACCAGTATGTGATCCTGCATGCCGGCCGCAAGGATTACATGGTGCGGCAGACGATTCAGGCGGTGATGCTCAGGCTGCCGGCGCGCAAGTTTGCGCAGATCCATCGCTCACACGCGGTGAACCTCGCAAAGGTCAGCGAGGTGATCAAGCTCGGGAAAGGCGATGCGCGTGTCGTTCTCGCGTCCGGACTGGAACTCCGCTTGAGCCGGCGCTTTCGGGATCGGCTGCGCGAGAACTTCGGGTGGCCGTTATGACGTCAGACATCGCGGCGAACTCGGCCTGGACGCGGGCGCGAAGCGTTTCAGGTTCGATGACCCGAGCGCGGGAGCCGAATCCCAGGACGATGAAAAGCGCCTGCTCTTCGTCCTCGAACTGCGCATGGATAGCGACCCAGCCGTTCGCATCGGGAGCGTCTTCGGCGTTGACCGGCGAACACAGTCGCCACGATTTCATCCTCTCCGCCGCGTCCGGCGCGAGACGGAGCGTGGCGTGATAACGCTGGCGCGTCTCCAGAAATTCCGCCGTGGACGATATCCAGTACGCGGCGAGATCGAAATCCGGTGGGCGTGTCGAAGGCTCATCGAGTATCACGGCCTGTTCGATCCGCGACACGCGGTATGTGCGAAATCCGGCAGGGGTGTTCGCGACGAGGTACCAGTTGGCGCCCTTCGCAACCATCCCCAGTGGATCGACCGTGCGATCAACGAGCTCGCGTGCGGCCTGTCCCGAGCGAGCGTCGGTGTGTCGAGCGGCCGCGCGGTACTTCATCGTGAGCTTTCGGTCGTGGGTCACAGCTTCCTGGACGACAGGCAGCGCCTCGAGGTTTTCCGTCCCGCCCCACCAACCAGTCGTGTCTACGTACAGCCGCTGCCGTATCTCCGTGGCGCGCGCGCGCATCGAAACTGGAAGCGCGGCCATCAGCTTGTTGATGGCGCGTTCGGCGGCCGCAGCCAACCGGGCGTCGCCGATCACGCGCGGCTGCGCCATCAGGAGCGCGCGCAACTCAGCCTCGTCGAGGCCCGGCACCTGCGTGCGCCAGGTATCTTCGAGTTGCCAGCCGCCGCGCGTGCCGCGCACCGCGAACACAGGCACGCCGGCGGCGCTCAATGCTTCCATGTCGCGGTGCACCGTGCGTTCCGACACCTCGAGCCGGGTCGCGAGCTCGCGTCCGGTTTGTTTGCCGTTGGCTTGCAGAAGCAGCAGCACCGAAAGCAGACGATCCGCACGCACGGCGGCGAATTATGACATAGGCTGGCATATATCGCGCGTTAACGTAACGCCTTTGCAACAACCGCTTTGTTCGCGCACAGATCACGGGGCTCAACGTTGAAGGGTCGGTATAGTAGGAGTTTCGGACTCCCTGGTATCCCCATGAAGCTTCATTCCTTTGGCGCGGTGACACTAATCCTCTACGCATTCACGCTTGGGACGGCCTGCAGCCGTGGCGACGCGGCGGCCGGTGGTCCCGGCGGGGGGCCGCCCGGCGGTGGCATGCCGCCGATGGGTGTCGAGGTGCGGACGCTCACGCCGAAACCGGTTGAGCGCACCAGTGAATTCATCGCGACGGTCAAATCGCGGCGCTCGACGACCATTCAGCCGCAAGTCGACGGGTTCATTACGCGCATCAGCGTCCGCTCCGGCCAGCGCGTGAAAGCCGGTGCGGTGCTGATGCGCATCGATTCGGCCGGACAGGAAGCGACGGTCGCGGGCCTCGAATCGGTGCGCGCCGCCCGCGGCGCCGATGTGCAGTTTGCCCGACAACAGGCTGAGCGCATGAAGAAGCTCTATGACGCCGGCGCGGTGAGCGAGCAGGAGTACGAGCAAGCCGCGACCGCAGTGCAAACGACGGAGGCGCAGTTGCGCGCCGTAGAGGCGCAAATCCGCGAGCAGCGCGTGCAGCTTGGCTATCACAACGTCACCGCCCCGACAGCGGGCATTGTCGGCGACGTGCCGGTGCGCGTCGGCGATCGCGCAACGCCGGCGACAGTGCTCACCACGATCGACGAGAATGCCGGACTCGAGCTGTATATCAACGTACCGGTGCAGCAGGGGCCAGGGCTCAAGCCCGGGCTGCTGGTGCGCATCGTGGACGACGGCGGTGGTGTGATTGACACCACGCAGGTGAACTTCGTCTCATCGAGCGTCGATCCGACGATGCAATCGGTGCTGGTGAAGGCGCCAGTCAAGACCGGCCTTCCGCTTCGCAGCGACCAGTTCGTTCGTGTGCACCTGGTTTGGACGGCCGAGCCAAGCCTCACCGTTCCGCTCGTCGCCGTCACACGGATCAACGCGCAGCATTTTGTGTACGTCGTCGAAGCCGGTGAGGGTGGCCAGACAGTGGCACGGCAGCGAGCCGTGCAGTTGGGGCAGATCATTGGCAACGACTACATGCTGCTCGGCGGACTCAAAGAAGGCGACAAGCTTGTCGTGTCGGGCGTGCAGAAGATCGGCGACGGTGCGCCCGTTCACGCGACGGAGGCACGCTGATGTTTAGCGACACCTTTATTCGGCGGCCGATTCTGGCGACGGTCTGTTCGCTGTTGATCATCCTCGCTGGGGCGATTGCCATTCCCTCGCTTCCGATTGAGCGCTACCCGCAACTCGCGCCGCCCTCGGTGTCGGTCAACGCGTTCTACACCGGCGCCAACGCGCAGGCGGTGGAGACCGCGGTGACGACTCCGCTTGAACAGGCGATCAACGGCGTCGAGGGCATGACCTACATGCAGTCGCAAAGCACGAACAGCGGCAGTTGCTCCATAACCGTGTTCTTCGACGTCGGCCGCGATCCCGACATGGCGGCGGTCGAGGTGCAGAATCGCGTCAATCAGGCGCTCGGGCGCATGCCGACGGACGTGCGGACGACCGGCATCACGGTGGTCAAGAACACGGCCGGCTTTCTCGGAGCGATCGGCGTCTACTCGCCGGACAACCGCTACTCCGAGCAATTTCTCAGCAATTACGTCGATCTGTATGTCAAGGATTCATTGCAGCGGGTCAAGGGTGTCGGCGGCGTGTTCATCTTCGGAGAACGCAAGTTCGCGATGCGCCTGTGGCTCGATCCGGCGCGGCTCGCGGCCCGCGCGGTTAGCGCCGGAGACGTCGTCGACGCGCTGCGCGAGCAGAACCTGCAGGTCGCCGCAGGCGCACTTGGCGATGCTCCGGCACCGGTGGACCAGATGTACCAAATCAGTGTCCGCGCGATGGGCCGATTGACGGAACCGCGCGAGTTCGAGGACGTGGTGATCAAAGCCGGCCGCGATGGCGCGCTGGTGCGCGTGCGTGACGTCGGACGCGTGGAGCTTGGCGCCGAAACCTACTCCGCCAATCTCCGTTATCTCGGCGCGAACACTACCGGGTTCGGCATTCAGCTCCTGCCGCAAGCCAACGCGCTCCAGACGTTTCAGGGCGTCATGGCCGAAATGGAGCGGCTCGGGCGCAACTTCCCGCCGGGCATGGAGTGGAGCCTGGCGTTCGACAACGTCAGCGTGGTTCGTGAATCGATCATCGAAGTGTTGAAAACGCTGGCGGAAGCGATTGGCCTCGTGGTGCTCGTGATGTTCGTGTTTCTGCAGAATTGGCGCTCCACGCTCATTCCGGCTGTCACGATTCCGGTGTCGCTGATCGGCACGCTGGCGTTCGTCAAGCTGTTTGGCTTTTCGATCAATACGCTGACGCTCTTCGGCCTCGTTCTTGCCACGGGCATCGTCGTCGACGACGCGATTGTCGTCATCGAGAATATCGAGCGGCACATGCGCCAGTATGGGAAACCGGCGCGACAAGCCGCGCACGACGCGATGAAGGAAGTCTTCAGCGCCGTCGTGGTGATTGGCATCGTGCTGGTGGCGGTATTCGTCCCGATTGCCTTCTTCCCGGGCACGACAGGCCGCCTCTATCAACAGTTTTCGTTGACCATCGCCTTTGCGGTTGTTTTGTCGGTATTCAACGCGGTGACGTTCACGCCCACGTTGTCTGCGCTGCTTCTCGGCAAGCACGAGGCTGGGTCTGGATGGTTCTTCACGCGCGTCAATCGCGTGATCGACGGCGGCACACGGCTTTACAGCCGCGTCGTTGGACGAGCGCTGCAGTGGCGGCTCGCGATGCTCGCCGTCTTCGTGCTCGGCTTGGGGGCGACGTGGGCGGTCCTCCGCGCCGTGCCGTCGTCCTTCGTTCCTGACGAAGACGAAGGCTACATCATGGCGCTCGTGCAGGCGCCGTCAGGTGCGTCGCTGGAATACACGACCAACATCGCGAGGGAAGCGGAAAAGGTGCTCAGCGCGCAAGCGGAAATCCGCGGGGTCTTCTCCGTTGCCGGTTTCAGCTTCACCGGATCGGCTTCCAACA
The DNA here is from genome assembly GCA_046727855.1 of Acidobacteriota bacterium. Classification (GTDB taxonomy): domain Bacteria; phylum Acidobacteriota; class Vicinamibacteria; order Vicinamibacterales; family UBA2999; genus DASPWV01. Next base: position 6,935 of record JBKPDL010000026.1, on the reverse strand, counting down.
GCGGAATGATCTTCGCGGCGCTGCGCGATTGGAATGAGCGAAAGGATCCTGATCAGCATTTGCAGGCGGTGCTCAACCGGATTCGCGGTCCGTTGTTCGGCATTACAGGCGGCATGGTGGTGCCGTTTGCGCCGCCTGCCATTCAGGGGTTGTCGCTGTTCGGCGGCTTCTCGCTCGAAGTGCAAGACAAGTCGGGCGGTGACGTCAATCGGCTTGCCGACACGGTCAATGCGCTCGTCGCAAAAGGCAATCAGAGCGGCCGCGTCGCAGGGCTTTTCAGCAGCTTTCGCGCCGACGATCCGCAGCTCGTGGTTGATATCGATCGCGATCGCGCGCGCACGCTTGGCCTGCCGATGCGCGAAGTGACGGACGCGCTCCAGGTGTTTCTCGGGTCGCAGTACGTGAACGACTTCGACTTGAACAACCGCTCGTATCGTGTCTACGTGCAGGCGGATCAGGCGTATCGCGCCGACCCTTCGGACCTCAGGCAGCTCTATGCCCGCTCGCAGACCGGGCAGATGGTGCCGCTCGATACCGTCGTTCGCATGAGGGAAACGACGGCGCCGCAGGTCCTCAGCCACTTCAACACGTTTCGCGCCGCCACTATCACCGGTGCCGCGGTGCCGGGTGTCAGCTCCGGCCAGGCATTGGAATACATGGAGACGCTGGCGCGTGAAACACTGCCGGCGGGATTCGACTTTGCGTGGTCCGGGCAATCGCTCGAGGAAAAGGAAGCGGGCGCGCAGGCAGGATTCCTCTTCGCGCTGAGCATCTTCGTCGTCTATCTTGTGCTGGCCGCGCAGTACGAAAGCTGGGTGCTGCCGCTCATCATCCTGCTCGGCGTGCCGCTTGCCGTGTTCGGTGCGCTCAGTGCGCAACTGCTGCGCGGCTTCTCGAACGACGTGTTCTGCCAGGTCGGTCTGGTGATGCTGATCGGACTGGCGGCGAAGAACTCGATCTTGATCGTGGAGTTCGCCGAGCAGCTGCGCGACCGAGGCCTCTCGATCATCGATGCGGCGGTCGAAGCGGCGCGCATTCGCTTGCGCCCGATTCTCATGACATCGTTTGCGTTCATTCTCGGCGTGCTGCCACTGGCGTTTGCGACGGGAGCCGGTGCTGGGGCGCGACGTTCTGTTGGCACCGCCGTAGCCGGAGGAATGGTTGCCTCGACCTTCCTGTCGATTGTGTTCATTCCGGTGTTGTACGTGTTGATCAGAACGCTGGTGCCAGGGCGAACTCGTCACGAGATGCACGCCACCGACGTTCCGGCCGAAGGCGGGGCGCATGCGTAGTGTGGCGCTTACGTTTGCCGCTGTCAGCGTTGTTGCGACGACCGCCGGGGCTCAGCCCGTTGTCGATGCGCCCAAAGTAACGTTCGAGGAAGCGATCACGACGGCGCTCGAGAAAAACCCGGGGATTGCGGAAGCGGCGCAGGCGATCTTGCGCGCGCAGGCGTTCCTGCTCGACGCGCAAACCGTTTATCGTCCGACTGTCAGTGGCGAGTTGACGACAAACATTCTCGACAGAGAACGGGGATTCAACGGTCTCGTGACGCAGCCGCAAGTCCAGTCGGTCATGGTGACCACGGCATCGTATCCGGTGCTGGCCGCGTCGCGCTGGGCAGCGCGCACTCAAGCGGAGGATCAGGTTGGAGTGGCGCGGCTCAATGCCTCGGAAGTTCGCCGCCAGATCGCGGTCTCGACCGCGCAGGCCTATCTCGCGATAATCGCGGCGCAGCGGCAGGTTGAGGTCAACCTTCGCGCGCGCGAGAACGCACAGGCGCATGTCGATGACGCACGCGCGCGTCTCGAAGCCGGCGCCGGCAGCAAGCTCAACGAACTACGTGCCGCGCAGGAACTTGCATCCGACGAAGTGTTGCTCGAAGCCGCGCGGCTCGCGGCGCAGCGCGCCCAGGAAGCGCTGGGGGTATTGCTCGCGGCGAACGGTCCGATCGATGCGGCGGCCGAGCCGGTCTTTGCAGTCCCCGCCGACATCACGGAGGATGCCGCGCTGGCCGACCGAACGGATATCCGTTTGTTTTCGGCACAATTTCGTGCGGCAGATCGTGTTTACCGCGACAGCTGGAAAGACTGGGTGCCGAACGCGACCGCGGCGTTCGAACCGGCGCTCCTTGCGCCGTCCGGATTGTTTCAGCCCTCGCGCACATGGCGCGGCTACGTCGCATTCTCCATACCGATTGTCGACGCCGGTTCCCGCCGCGCGACGGCACGGGACCGTGCGGCATTGCGTGAGACCGCCCGCGTTCAGCTCACCGATCTCGAGTTGCGCGCTCGCTCCGAAGTGCGCACGGCACGGACGTCCGTCGAAAGCACCGAGCGGGCGCTCGAGCACGCACGCTTGGCTGCGCAGCACGCGGCGGACGTTCTCAACATCACGACCCTTGCCTTTCGCGCCGGCGGCACGACCAACCTCGAGCTCGTCGATGCGCAACGGCGGGCGCGTGACGCCGATATCTTGGCCGAAATCGCCGGCGACCGCGTGCGCCAGTCGCACCTCGACTTACTCGTCGCGCTCGGCCGCTTCCCACAGTAGTACACTGGCGCCATGCTGCGCAGGGCAGCCGTGGCCGGCACCTGGTATCCGTCGGCGCCGGCGAAGCTTCAGGCGGCAATCGACGGCCATCTTCGACGAGCCGATGATGCTGCATCCTCCGAACCACGTCGAGACGCGGAGCTGGTTGGTCTTATCGCGCCGCATGCCGGACTGATGTATTCAGGCCCGGTTGCCGCGCACGCATATCGACTGCTCCGCAGCCGGAAGTTCGACATCGTGGTGCTCGTCGGTCCCTCACACTTTGTTCCGTTCGAAGGCGTTTCCGTGTGGCCGGCGGGTGCGTTTGAAACGCCGTTTGGCGAGCTGCAGGTCGACGCCATCCTCGCCAACGATTTGATCGAGCGATGCGCGTGCGTTTCTGTGCGGCCGGAGGCTCACGCCCGTGAGCATTCGCTCGAGATGCAGATGCCGTTTCTCGCGTCGCTTGCCGCTGACGTGCCGATCCTTCCGCTCGTGATGGGACATCAGCGCCGCCAAACCGCGTTTGCGCTGGCCGATGCCCTGTCGGTTGTGTTGCAGGAGCGGCACGCGTTGCTCGTGGCCAGCAGCGATCTGTCGCATTACCATGATGCCGTGACTGCTCACGATCTCGACACTACCGTCATTGAAAAGATTGATCGCTTCGACACAGATGGGCTGATGACGACACTCGAACGGCGTCCCGATCACGCGTGTGGCGGAGGACCGATCGTCACCGTGCTGCGCGCCGCGAAGGCCTTGGGCGCGACCACCAGTCAGGTCGTTTGCTACGCCGATTCGGGCGACGTCTCCGGCGACAAGAGCGCAGTCGTCGGATATCTCGCCGCCGCGATATGGAAGAACTAGCCGATGGCGCCGACACTGATACGCGGTTTACTGCGACACCGTGAAGGGCAGCGTCCTCGGGCACTAGGTCTGGATGCCGGTTTCGGTGCGCTCCGCGCGCCCGAGACCGTCAACCGACTGCTTCCTCGCATGCGGCGAAACGAGTACATAATTCACGCAAGGAGCCGGATAACGGTCTAATGCCGCTTGCACTCCCGACGCGACAGCGGCTGCTCGCCCTCGCCAGAAGCGCACTGTACGCGCAAATCAAACGCGAGCCGGCCCCGGCATTGCCTCGGGATCTGATCGTGAACGCGTTTGGTGTGTTCGTTACGATCCATCATCGCGGCGATCTGCGCGGGTGCCTCGGATCACTTGACTGTCTCGGCCGCATCGTCGAATCGATTGCACGCCTTGCCGGCGCGGTCGCGCACGAGGATCATCGATTCGCCCCGCTCACCGAACACGAGCTCGTTGCGACCACAATCGATCTGTCGTTGCTCGCTCCGCCGGAGCGGGTGACCGATCATGCGTCGATAGAGATCGGCCGTCACGGTTTGATCGTCGAACACGGCGCGCGCAAAGGTTTGCTGCTCCCGCAGGTGGCGCCCGAACACGGTTGGGACCTCGTCACGTTTCTGTCGCACACTTGCCTGAAGGCCGGCTTGCCGGGCAACGCATGGCAGAACGGCGCCACGATTCTGCGTTTCGAGGCAGAAGTGTTCGGTGAAGAAACATGCGAGAGCGGGCATTCGGCAGCAGGTGACTCCGCGGACGGCCGGGATACAATGAGCCGCGGACGATGGAAGCACTTGGGATCCTCATCGGCCTGAGCCTTATTGCGCTTCCTTTTGTCCTTCCGATCGCTTTCTGGGTTTCGATCAGGCGTCTTCGCGCCCGGCTGGATGAAACCTCTAGTCTTCTGCAGCGGCAAACCGAGCCATTGCAATTCTGTTCTCCACATTCTTCTCGGCATACGCGCTCTGGCAACTCATTCCCGCGGGCGCCGCTTTTGCGCTTCTTGCCGTCGTTACGGCGACCGCGGTACTGCTCTCGATCCGCCGGGAGTCGCTCTAGAAGCGGCGCGCGAATCGGTGCGCGTCGAGGCAGCAACACCGGCAGTTTGGGGCGAACCGTCGGCCATGGCGACCACCGACGCCGCGCCCGCACCCGCTCCGCCGATGCCCGCGGCGGGCGCCAAGCTCGATGTGCGCCAGTTTCGTCACTCGCGCACCATCCCTGCCGGTCCCGCTGGACTCGTTGCGTTGCCACTCGATGCGGCGGTGCTTGCGCACAGCGCAGGACCCGACCGCGGCTTCGCCGACGTGAGGGTTCTCGATAGCACGGGACGGCAGGTTCCGTACTTGGTGGAGCGCCGCGACGAACCGTTGACTTCGCCGCCAGGTCGCAGCCGCCGGCAGGTGTCAAGGCCACGCCAGGGCAGTCGTGGTGCGCACTGCAGTTGCCCTACGAGCATCTGCCAGTGGGGCGGCTGACGATCGATACGTCCGCGCGCGTGTTTCGCCGTGCCGTGTCGCTCGTGCGCGAGACGCCGGACGCGCGTCGCGGTGCGCAGCTGGTGACGCTCGACAGCGGGATTTGGCTGAACGCCAATCCAGACTTGCCGGCGATGCCGCTGCAATTCTCCCTCTCCGGACTGTCCACGCGCGACGTGTTTCTGACGATCGATGAAGGAGACAACGCCGCGCTTCCCGTCCGGAAAATCACCTTGCTGCTGCCGTCCTACCGCCTGCGCTTCTTTCGACCGGAGCAGTCGGCGCTGACACTCGCGTACGGCCGTGACGATCTCTCGTCGGCCGAATACGATTTGACGCTGCTCGCGCCGGAAGTGCTCGGTGCCACTGCTGAGGACGCCGAGGCTTCGACCGAGCGGCAGGCGGAGAACGCTGCTGCACAAGTGCTAAGGCCGGCCGTCTTCTGGACAGTCATCGGCGTCGTCCTGATCGTCCTGCTCGGCATGATCGTGCGGCTCGTGCGAAGCGATCCGATCAAAGCGGAGCAGCCGTAAAATACGAACGGCATGCCGACAGACCGGCGGCGCGCAATTCTCGTCGCCTTCGCTCTGGGCGCGCTGGTGCTCGTCATCGGCGCCGGCGTGCGTGTCCTTCGCGTCGTCGAACCCCCGGCGCGCCCCCCGTCCTCGCACCCGCTCTTCACCCGCAACTTCCACTGCGCGAAGGTCGGCAGCGCGGCGTGGAGTCCTTTGCCTGGCGTCGAGTACACCGGTCGACTTGCGATCCAGCTTCCGGCGGCGACACTCGGCCGGATGCTGCTGGTCATTGGCGACGATGTGCCGCTCGATGTTGTGGTCGAATCGCCGGACGGCGAAGCGGCGCGCGTCAACCGAGAGTTTCTGGAGGTCGGACGCGGGGCGTCGGGCCCGCCGCCAGACTACTGGCTGGAAAACGGCACGCCCTGGGATGCGCCGCCCGAAGTGCAGCAGCTGAGGCTTGACGCCTTTCCCAATGGCGAGCGGAACTTGAGCGTTCGCCTTGGCCGCCGGGCGCCGCGCGTTCTCGCGCGACTCAGCGGATATGCCGATGCGATCAAGGCGGACGTGTGCGCTGCCGATCTCGGCGTGCCGGACGCGTTTGCGCCGACCCACCAGTCGGTTACCATCGAGCCATCACTATCCGAATACTTCGGCACGGGGTGGAGCGGCGTCGAAACCGATGCAGAACAAGGGATCTACGTTCGCTCAATGGACGAGCACGCGGCGATTCTGATTCCCTCGGCGACGCGCTCGGCCATGCACGTGCGGCTACGCGCGCGGCGCGGTGACGCCGTCCGCGACGACACCGCACCGTCTCTCGTGCTGCGGGTGAACAACATCTACGAACTGGCGTCGCAGCCATTACGCACTGGCACGGCGGATTACGACTGGGACGTGCCCGAGCGCGTATGGGTGACGGGAACGAACGAGTTGCTTTTCAGCGTGACAGGCGTGCCGCGGCCGAAGTTTCTACGCGCGGCGGAGGCGCGAGCATTCGAGCTGGCGCTGCTGTCCCTTCAGGTGCAGCGGGTACCGTAACCAAGCATGGAACGCGGACCTTAGGTCCGCGGGTATCAATCTAATCAAATATGTAGCGCGGACCTTTAGGTCCGCGGGTACCAATCCGCACCTTCGGCACCTACCGCACCGGTCGCACCTGGAGGTGCCGCACTCGCCGCCCCTGCTACTTGATGAACAACATCTCGCGATACGTCGGCAGCGGCCAAAGTTCGTGCGGAACGAGCAGCTCGATCTGATCGCCGAAGTCGCGCAGCGTCGCCATCGCCGGCACGACGGTATCGCGCATGTATTTGGCGTGCTTTTCCGTTGAGTTGCTCGAGTGTTCGAGCGCGTCGGCCAGTGTGTCGGTTTGCAGCTTGAACTGGTCGATCAGCTTGGTGACGCGATCGAGCAGCTTTTTGCCTTCCTTGCTCGTCGATCCACCGGCTTTCGCTGCGGCGACACTTTCGCCCACGCGTTTCTGGTACTCGAGGGCGGCGGGCAGGATGTAGCGGTTAGCCATCAGGACCATCAACTGTGCTTC
>JBKPDL010000025.1:0-92690 GCA_046727855.1 Acidobacteriota bacterium | reverse complement strand
CTCCTGTACAACGAACAGCGGAACGAAGTGGTGTTCGTCAAGTACTTGTAGCTGAATTTCAAATGAAAAATTCAAATGCAAAAAACAAACCTTCCAGAAGCTCTTGTTTTTGAATTTTGCATTTTGAATTTTGAATTCAGGCTTGCGCGAGCCCGACGCGGGAGCGCTGCTCAAACCCGGTCGATGCGGCACATATAGCAGCCTGCTCCTGCGAAATGCACGTGGAGGTAGGCGACGCGTGGATCGGCGAACAGCCGGCCGACACCCGACTCCAACTCGCGCCCGTCGACAACATCGGCTTCGACCATCAGCGCGTCGGTGTCGTACGCTCTCAACGACAAGAGTCGCAGCCGGAGCAGCTCCGGCACCTCGTTGACACCGGGTGACGCCCGACGCGCGGCCTCGCGGATGAAGATCGGTCCCGAGGCACGGTAGGGCGAGTCCCCTGCCTGGTGTGTAAATGGAACGAGCACAACCGGCTCACCCGGTGCAGCGTCCTGCAGGCTAACGCGACACGGGAAACCCGGAATGCGGTCGGCGACACATCGTTTCGCCCCACGCTCCCGTAGTTGCTCGTCGTTCAGTGTAAAGAGCGGCGCGAACGCGTCTTGTGGCAAGGCGGAGATCTGAAAATTCATCGGCGTGCTCCAGCTCGAAGATTGTGTTGCAGCCGAGTCTGACAGCGCCGCCGCACACCGACACTCCGATTGTTGCTGTCAAATCACGAACGACGCTGTGGGGCATAATTCACTCGAGCGTTCGTCAGCTACGGACTAAAACGACACGCGAACGCTGAACTGGTAGCCGACGCAAAGCACCGACTCGATCTTCTTGTTGTTCTCTTTGAAGTCCTCGAGCGGGTGAAGAAGGATGAGACCTGCGCTGGTTGGCTCTCGTGGAGCTCATGTAGAGAGTGAGCCGTTATGCCGGCTACCATTTCCGAACCAATCAACGAGGCGGCACAACGGCAGGAGGCCGCCTTTCTCTTCGATCTTGACGGCACGCTCGTCGACAGCGTGTACCAGCACGTGCTCGCCTGGCGCGAAGCCCTCGAATCGGAAGGGATCGATCTTTCGGTCTGGCGCATCCACCGAAAGATCGGGATGAGCGGCGGACTGTTTACCAACATGCTGCTCCGCGAAACTGGCCTCGAACTGGATCCGGCGCGGATCGAGCGCCTCCAGCAATTGCACGCGGCGGCGTACAAACGGAATTACTCGAACGTACGGCCGCTGCCAGGCGCCGACGCCCTGTTGGCGACCTTGACGAGCGCGCAGATCCCCTGGGCAATCGCCACCAGTGGGTGGTTGGAGACAGCCGGCCCGGTGATAGAAACGCTTGGCGTGGACTTGAGCCGCGCGGTAGTCGTCACCCGCGATCAAGTGAAATACGCGAAACCCGAGCCGGATCTCTTCCTGACCGCCGCGCGCCGTCTTGGCGTGGACATCCAGACAGCGTCGGTCGTTGGCGATAGCGTGTGGGACATGCTGGCTGCAAGGCGCGCGAGAGCTCTCGGCATCGGTCTTCTCTCCGGCGGGTATGGAATGGAGGAACTGGAGCGCGCCGGCGCGTACCGCGTCTACGAAGATCCTGCTGATCTCCTGAAGCATCTCGATGAAGTAGGCGGGCGTCGCTAGCGGAATGTGGTGATGCTCAACGCTTGTGTGGCGAGCTCCAGCTCCGCGTGCCCGTCAATCGCATCCGCCATGGCCCGGGACAGGCGAATGTCCTCGGCGATCATTTCGCGATATCCGGCGGCTCCAACGTGCCGGATGGCGAGCCACACCTTGAGCGCGCGAAAGCCACGCGAGTTCTGTGCGCCGTAATCGACGTAGTTGGTCGCCTGCTCGTTGAAATGATAGTAGGGAGGGTGGTAAGCGAACGCGGCGCGCAGCGCATCCGGATCGCGCACCAGCGCGCATCCGGCTTCGAGCGGTGCGTCGGTTCGCCGCCGCGTACGATCTGGCGGGTCTCGAAATCCAGCGTCGCGTCGCCTTTGCGCAGCGTCACACCAATAAGGTCGTTGTTGCCAAGTTTATTCGAGATGCTTGATGAGCAGCACTTCATTGCCGCGTTCGTTGTAGACGAGCTCGTCGGCCACGTGACGGGCGATCAGCATGCCGAATCCGCCCGGCCGCAATCCCATCTCCTTTCGCGCCAACGATGTCGCGACGACGTCATCGACTCCAGGCGACGCGGCTGCGTGCTGGAGGTCGGTGCGGTCGAATCCGTTGCCGGGATCTTTGAAGTGGTAAACGATGGCGCGCGCGGTCTTTGCCGCCGTGACCTCGATCACCTTCTCGGCATCGAACCCGGCGCCGTGCTCCATGGCGTTGAGCAGCAGCTCGCGAAACGCAGAAATGAGCAGATCGCGATCGACGGCGCTGGTCGAGGGCTGCAACTCGGTCATGAAGCGCACCAGACGATCCGCCGTCAGGAGGTGACAGGAGACGCGGAGCGTCAACCAGTGGTCCAGGCCGGAGAGCACCTGAATGTCGTCTTTCCACCTGTCCGCGGCGAGTGCGCTCGCGGCCATCGACGCGACCTCGTCGTAGTCGATGGGCGACGCAAAGCACGCGAACACGTCCGCCCGGATGGCGTCAATCAGGTGGGCTGGCGGTGCAGACGGCGCCAGGACGATCACGCGAACCGCCGGCCGCACGCTCATCAATTCCTTGGCGAGCGCCAGATCCTCTTCGAACGTGGTCGACACGTCGGTGATGACGACGTCGATGGAGCGCCCGCGAACCGTGCGGAGCGCCTCGACGTTGCCCGTGCACGACTCCACATCGCACCGGCTCGAATCGATTGCACTGTCGAGCGCGGCCGTCAGTGAAGGGTCCGGGCGAATGGCGAGGATGCGGCGACAAAATACCGCGGTGGCGGGCATCACACCGTGCGCTCCCTGAGTTTACCTATGCTCAGAACATCGGCTGCCGCTTCGGCAACCCGCATAAACAGGCTTTTTCAATTTTTTCGTGCAACCTGAAGAAGCCACTCGCGAAGACGGCATTTCATCATCACAACTGCGTGATTTTATCTCGACATTCTTTAACGCACCGGAATCGAGTAGAGTGACGGCCCATGCCGGTATCGACCACAAGTCCCAAGGTCCTCTCCGCTGCCGACGTGCTCGCGCAGCTCGGTGCGCTGCGCGCGCAACAGAAAGTCAACTACTGGGCGTTTTATTCCAGCCAACTTGGAGGCGTTGTCACCGACCCTGCGCTGATGGTCATTCCGTTCGATGACCACATGGTACATCGGGGTCATGGCATCTTCGACACCGCCGGGCTCGTCGGCGGCAAGATCTACGATCTCGAGGCGCACCTCGATCGCTTCGTGCGATCGGCCGAGCGATCCAGGCTGCGCCTTCCTGGCTCGCGCGATCACATGCGCGACATCATCGTGAAGACAACAGCCGTGAGCGGCCGGCGCGATGGCTCGATTCGCTACTGGTTGTCGTCTGGACCCGGCAGTCTCGAGCTCAGTCCGGCCGCAGGCGCCGAACCAGGCTTCTTCGTCATGATCTTCCCCGGTCTCGTGTATCCAAACCGTTTTTACACGGAAGGCGTACGGGTCATGACCACAACCTGTCCCATCAAGCCGCCGCTGTACGCGATTACGAAGACCACGAACTATCTGCCAAACGTGTTGATGCAGATGGAAGCGAAAGAAGCCGGCTTCGACAACGGCGTGTTCCTCGACGCCGCCGGCTACGTCGGCGAAAGCTCGAACATGAACGTCGCGTTTGTGAGCGACGACGGTGTGTTCGAGCATCCGAGGTTCGACAACATCCTGTCGGGATGCACGAGCCTGCGGCTCCTCGAATTGGCGCCGCGGTTGCAGGATCAGGGATTGCTGAATGGTGTGAAGGTACGCGACATTCCAGTGGCCGAGGCGCTGCGGGCGCGCGAGATGCTGCTGATCGGCAGCTCAGTGAAAGTGGCGCCGATCGTTCAGTGGGATCAGCACACGATAGGCGATGGCAAGCCCGGGCCGATCGCCCAGGCGCTCCTGCACCTCACCGAGGAGGACATGCGCTCGGGCGATCGTCTCATCGACGTGCCGTATTGAGGATCGTCATGAACCGCCGCGACTTCTTCAGAGACGCCGCCGCCGGCGCCGCGGGCCTCGCGGTCACACCGGCCGCGACAATCGCATCGCACCAAGCCGCGAGCGAGCGCCCGAGCGCCGTGCTCCCGACGCAGGCGCAGGCCGCAGCGGAAACGGGCGCAGCGCGCGTTTCATCAGCCGTCATCACCCAGCCCGCGTCCGACTTCATGGTGGACGTGCTCGGTGCATTGGACCTGGAGTACGCGGCGATCAATCCCGGATCGGGCTTTCAGGGCCTGCACGAATCGATAGTCAACCACGCCGAAAATCGCCGGCCGGAGCTTCTCACCTGCCTGCATGAGGAATCTGCCGCCGCCATCGCGCACGGTTACGCGAAAGCCGCGGGCAAGCCGATGCTGGTCATGGTGCACGGCACCGTCGGTTTACTGCATGCGTCAATGGCGATCTTTCAAGCCTGGGCCGATCGCGTGCCGCTCCTCGCCGTTGTCGGTCACCACCGCGACCCGGTGACGATCATCAACCGGCCGCATAGCGCGCAGGACATGGGCGCGCTGGTTCGCGATTTCGTGAAATTCGACGATGAGGCGACCACGCTGGAACGGTTCGCCGAGTCAGCGATGCGCGCGTATCGCATCGCGCTGACCCCGCCGATGGGTCCGGCTCTGCTCGTAGTCGATGCGGGCCTGCAGGAAATGCAAGTGGCCGATCGATCGCGCCTGCGCATCCCCGCGGTGACGAAAACGGCGCCGCCACAGGGTGACGCCAACGCGGTGCGCGAAGCGGCGCGACTGCTGGTTGGCGCCGAGCGGCCGCTCATCCAGATCCAGAAAGTGGCGCGCACGCCTCATGGCTGGGATCTGATGATCGAGCTTGCCGAGGCGTTGCAAGCGCCCGTTGACGTCGGCGGATTTGGATCGTGGAAAGACTTTCCCTCATGGCACCCGCTGCACGGCGCAGGCGGCGCGGACTACCGGCCCGATGCCACGCTCGGGCTCGAGGTGACCGACATGTCGGCGATGGCGCGGCAGTTGCGCGCCGCGGGCGGCAAGACCATCAGCATTTCGGCCGAGCACTTGTTCCAAGGCAGCAACATCCACGATTTCGGCCGTTACGCCGAGATCGATCTGATGATCGGCGCCGACGCTGAAGCGACGCTGCCGTCGCTCGTCGACGAGATCCGGCGGCTGACGACCTCAAATCGAAAGCGAGTGTTCGAGGAACGCGGCCGCACGATTGCCGCCGCGCACCGCGACACGCGCGTACATGCGATCGAGGACGCGCGATTCGGCTGGAACGACAGTCCGGTCAGCGTCCCGCGGCTGATCGCGGAACTTGGCGATCAGATCAAGGACGACGACTGGGCAATCGTGTCCGGTCATCAGTTCACGGGCGACTGGCAGCGATGGCTCTTGAACTTCGATCGGCACTATCGCTACAACGGCGACTGCGGCGGCTTCGGCATCGGCTACGACACGCCGGCGTCGGTCGGCGGCGCATTAGCGCATATGAAACAAGGCCGGCTATCGATTGGCATCGTCGGCGACGGCGATCTCAACTACGCGCCCGGGGTACTGTGGACGGCGGCACACCATCGCATCCCGCTGTTGCTGATCGTGCACAACAATCGCGCGTATCACGCGGAGATGATGATCGTTCAACGCCTGTGCGGCGCGCGCGGGCGCGGCACGGACCGCGTGCACATCGGGACGACGCTCGACAACCCGCACATCAACCATGCACAGCTGGCGAAGTCGTACGACGTGTACAGCGAAGGGCCGATCGAAAGCCCAAATGACCTGGCTGGTGCCTATCGCCGCGCGCTCGAGCGGGTGCGCAAGGGAGAACCGGCGTTGGTCGACGTCGTGTCACAACCGCGATGATCGCGAGCGGGCCATTCCACCGGCGAGCCGCGCGGATCGCCGCTGCAGCGCTTGCGCTTACGGCCGCTGTTGCCTCGGGTCAGACGCCCGGCTCCGCGGTGATCACTGGCGATGCGGCGCGAGGCAAAAGCGTCTACGAGCAGACCTACCGCTGCTACGCGTGCCATGGCCATAACGGCGAGACCACCGCTCTCGGCGTGCCGCGAATCGTGCCGATGGCGCGATCGCAGGACGCGTTCATCGCCTACCTTCGTAAGCCATCGACACCGGGAATGCCGTCGTATCCGAACGTGCCGGCACAAGATCTCGCCGACATCCACGCCTACTTGCGCTCGCGCCAATCGGCATCGCCCTCAGCAGCGAGCGTGCCCTTGCTCAAGGCACTGCTGGATCGTCTCCGGCAATAAGCGGCAACCCTTGAATCGCCGGCGCGGACTTGGGCAATCGCTCTCACCTCACGACGATCACCAGTTGTTGGCGAACCTGAACGCCATCGCGGCCGAACGCGGTGAGTTCGTAAGTCGTCGTCCGTACTGGCGCAACGCGAACACAAGCCAACGTGCTCGTGGCGTCGACCTCGCCTATCCCCGGTTCAATGCGGACTTGGAGCGCGCCGTCGACAGCGTAGCAGAGCTCTGTGGATGCGGCGGTGATGATCGAGCCGGGTCGCGCGGTAAAGATGAGGATGTTCGCCGTCTCCGTGATCGGTTCGCGCGGCGCTCGGGAAGTAAGTATCGGCTCGCCTGTCGCCGGGATTACCTCGGGGTCCAATTGGACAGCACGCGCCGGTTCGGGCTGTGATGCTCGCGATGCTCCTCCAGGATCGCTTTGGAACGGAGCGACGCTGGCACCGTTCCAGGATCCCCACGGGAGCGCCCCCTGCATGGTGGCAACGGCGAGCCATCCAATGGTCGCACAAAGCAACGCGGTGAGCGACAGGGCACCGATGCTTCGCGTCTTCGCCATACGAATGGGCATTCTGGAGCGCGTGCGGGAGTGATCGAATACGGGCGCGAGGACGAAACCGAGATGTCGCCGGCTGGCCGCGGCAGCGGAAGTGTCGTGCAGCGCCTCACGCAGCGCTACGGCCTGGCTCAACCACGCCCGCGCGATGTCGGGCTCGCCGAGACATAAGGCTCGTGTGCCGAGTTGATGAAGCGCCCAGGCTTCGCTTGATGGGTCGCCGATTGCCTTTGCCGCGGCGATCGATCGTTCAAGGGTGATCGCCCAGGCGCCCCATCGCGCGCCGAGGACCAGTGCTCCCTCAACGAGCCGACCCAGCCGAAGAACCTCTCCCCAACGCCTTGTGTCAGCGGCGTGTTGCTGCACGCACAAGAGCGCTTCGGATTCCTGAATCAACTTGTTCGGGCTGCGCCGGTTCCGTTCGACCCACGCGGTGAAGTACGTGATGGCACGATTCAGCCAAGGCTTCAAATCGTCGCTTCTGCGGAGCCGGTCGCTGACACCGTCCGCGAGTTGATACCGCGATTGGCTGCTGACAACGAGGCCTCGACGGACGAGCGTCACCAACGAGGGCTCCAGGTCCGTTACTTCCGCAATGCCTGAGACGTGCTGCACCTGTAGCGGCACTCCAGGCAGCGCCGTCAAGGCCAGCAAAGCGCGGCGCTGCTTCTCGTCGATCGAGGCGATCAACTCCGTGATGAGGGTGTCCGGTGCGATGGTGCGCGCCGACTCGCGGAGCGGGGCCGCCTGCTCGCGAATGATGGCAGCGGCCTGCTTGACCCGAAACGGGTGCCCACCAACAGCCGCACAGAGACTGGCTGCCGCCAATCGCTCCGCCACGTCGAGCGAGCGCTCGATCTCTCGCTCAAAGAGCGAGACGGCATCCTCCACTGGCAAGCCTTTGAGAGCCAGATTTCGCGCCTCGCCCCAGAGGCATCGTTCACGCGCCGCCACGACGAACGTGGATCGCGGCGCAATATCGAGAACCTGCTCCAGCTCGTGCTGCGCCAGGTGAACATCGTCGAGAAGGATCAACGCCTGCTTGTCCTGCAGACCGCGCCGGATCTCCGCGTCAGTAGGCTTGAAAATCGCGTCGATCTCGTAGAAGGCTTCGAAGATGAGCTGCAGGAGATCGGCGGAGGGTTGGTGCCGTGCCGATACGTAGACGATGCCGTCCGCAAACGACGCAGCTCGCGGATGATGCGCGAGGTGTCGGAGAACCGCCGTTTTGCCGATACCGGGGTCGCCATTCGTCTCGATGGGAAGGCCTGTGTCCAGCGCCGACAGCGCCGCGGCCAACTCCATCCGACGATCGATCAGCCCGCGAATCAATCTCGGGCGGACGAGGATCGGCGTCGGCCTGGGACGAATGGGCGCCCGCCCGGTGCGTGACACCTCGCGTATCAAGGCGCCGCACGGGTCGCCGATCTCCAGGAGATAACGACCTACGGCGATTTGACCGGTGATTGCGGCGTATATCGAAAGTGCCTCAACCTGCGCGTTGCCATCGCCACCAGCAACAACCAGGTCGCGATCGCGCCCGTTGAGGTTCAGCTCGATTGCCATTCCTCGGCAGTATCGCACTGCTGCGAAAAACGGGTGAAAAAGGGGTCTGACCCCTTTTCCCTTCCCCGCTGCCTCGAAAAAGGGGTCTGACCCCTTTTTCGACCCTTCCTCACCCCTACTTCAGACTCGCCATGTAGGCCACCAGCGCGTCGATATCAGCGGCAGGCAGAGTGCCGTATTTGGCTGGCATCGGCGGCTTCTTCGTTGACTTGGTCTTTGCGGACATTTCCGTCGGGTGAGTAATCCACTCTCGGATCTCGTCTGCGGTCAATTTCTTGCCGACGCCGTCGAGCGGATTCTGTTTGTTGCCTTTGCCCGCAATGGCGTGGCACACCATGCACTTTTGCGCGTTGTAAACCTCCTGCCCGCGTTTGATCTGTGCATCACCTTGACCTGCTGCCAATGCCATCGCCATGCCGATGGCGAATGTGAACGCAGTGGCCGACAGGACGTTTCTTGTCGTGAACATCAGGAGCATGGATCCTCCAAGGAGATCAGGCATTTCCCGGCAATCTATCAGAAAAATCTCGAGCCGTAAGCAGCGGAGTGTGCGGCGATATGGGAGAAGTCACTGCGGGCAGGTCAGTCCAATGACCCGGAGCGCGCGCTGCTCCAGTGAACGCCCACGTTGCCATTGATTACGACGACTCTGTCCTCTGGCGATGTCTCCACCTCGGCGTGTCCCACGCGCCCGGCGGCAAGTAATGGAAGCGGATCAAGTACACCTTGTCGCCGCGACCGTGTCTTGCGATCGCCAGCAAATCGTCCACGCTCTCGAAACCCGATTCACGCGCCAGATCGTAGGTGACGTCGCGGAAGGTGATTGGCGCAATCGAATCCACGACGATGTGGCCGTCCTCCATCTTGTAACGGCCGCCCACCTTGACATGCGGGCGCGTCCAGACGCGAATACTGCATCTGATTCTGCCGCGCCGGATGCCTTCGCGAAGGCGTTTGGTGAACATCATCTGGAACCTCACCGACCTAACGTGTGCAAACACGGCGAACATTTCCACGCGTGTTTCGTCAACTGGCTGAGCCCGACCGACTGGCGCCATGCGTGTCTGCGCTGATCAGCGCCGAATAGAGCGACACACGCCGGTACCGTGATGGCCGTGAACGCAAGAACGTGATGGATACGTAACCGGCGCGTGCGAAGAGAGCCGTCAACATGGTTCGGCTCACGGGATACGGCACCCATCGGTTCGCTTCGTCCGTGTCGTATTCGACGATGAGGAAACGGCGATGAAAGGTCATCTGCGGCCCGCATGTGCGAATGAACGCGGCCTGATTCTCGACATAGTGCAGCGAGTTGGCCATGAGAATGCCATCGAGATTCGCGAATGGCCACGCCCGATTCGTGAAATCTCCGATGTGCGTCGTGATGCGCACGCCATCATGCGCGGAAGGAATCTTGCGCAGCGCCCAGCTGTCGCGGTCCATCGCGTGAATGGTGCTGTCTGGCGCGAGCAGGGCCGCAAGCGCAAGCGTGAAGGTGCCATCGCCGCATCCAAGATCGGCCCAAGTCGTCGGCCCGAGCGTCTCGACGCCGCTGCCGCCGAGCATGTCAATCGCGTCACGCCGACGCATCAACGGCTTCCCGAACCATTTCGTTCTCACTCGTGACGCAGGATGACCTCGTCCAGGCTGCGAATCGTCTCGAAGCCATGCGCTGTCGAGACGCGAGGATTGCCTGGTCGGACCACGAGCTGCGCCTGCATGCCGGCCGTGCTTGCCGCGTCGAGCTCACGCGTGACGTCGGAGAGAAAGATACAGGTCTGGGCGGGAAGCCCCATGGCCGCCGCGATTCGGCGATAGCTCTCCGGATCGGCCTTCGCTCCAATCCGCGTGTCGAAATACCATTGCACGAAACCGGTGAGATCCCCGTCGCACGAGTGGCGGAAGAGAAGTTGCTGCGCCAGCACGCTGCCTGACGAAAAAATGGCGATGGCGAGACGCTGTGCGCGCCAACGCTGCAGCGCTGGACGCACATCGGGAAACACCCTCCCGACGAGGACGCCACGCCGGTAGCCGTCCTGCCAGATCCGCCCCTGGAGATCCTTGAGCGTGGTCGATTTGCGATCGCGATCCATCAGCCACTCGATATAGGCAGCGATCGCCGACAGCCGTGCGCTCGGCGGCTCCTCGATCCAGGGCGGGACAGCCTCGCCATCACGGAGCGCCGATGCGTGATCATCATGCAGACGCGTGAGGAGCGCTTCGTGCTCGGCGCTGCCGGCATGATCCTCGAGATGCGATCGCAGGTGCTGCCGCACGTAGGGGAAGAGCACGTCAGTCACGAACGCGATGGGTGTGGTCGTACCTTCGATGTCGAGTAGAACGGCGCCTCGGGCGTCCGTCGCCGGCGCGCCGTTCACACGTGTGTCGCTGGGCTCGCGGACACGTAGGCCGGACCGAAGCACACGGGCTGAAAGCCCTTGTGGATGTCGCTGTCGGTATAGTGCGGCGTCCAGCCCGACGGATCCTGAAAGAGGCGAATGGCGCGAATGCGGCGATCGGCGCACAAGTCGAACCAGTGGCGCGTGCCGCGCGGGACGCGAATCAGATCGCCGGCCTCGACTTCGATCGCGAAAACCGGCCCACTCGCGGGATGGACGTGGAAGAGACCGCGACCCTCGACGATGAAGCGGACTTCGTCTTCGTCATGCCAATGCTCGCGACTGAACTTGGCGAGCATGGCGTCGAGATTCGGCGTCTCGGGTCTGACGTCGATCACATCCGCGGTCGCGTAGCCGCCGCGCTGCTTCAGCGCGTCTACTTCGGGCGCGTACGCGCGCAGCACGTCTTCCGCCGAGGCATCCGCGGCAACCGGCTGGTTGGGCATCCACCGTTGGTACTCGATCGCGTAGCGTCCGAGAAATGCGCCGATCGCGTCCGGGTCGTGAAGCACGACGTTGTCGGACGGAATTCTCACGATGGCCATGATGGTGCCTCCTCATCTGTCCGTTCGGCCGACCGCCTCGAGCAGGAACTCGAGAATCTCGACGTGTCGTACCGCGTCGGGCAAGGTATCACCCCAAGTGTACAACCCGTGGCGGCGCAGCAGAAACGCGTGGCACGCCGTCTGTTCGATGAGCATCTGCCGAACACGGCCGGCAAGACGCGACATGTCCTGATCGTTCTCGAGGATCGGAATCCATTCGTGGTGTTCATGCGTGGAGACGCCGGCGAGACCTTTCAGCATCTCGTAACCGGTGATGGCGAGTCCGCCGGCGGGCGCATGACGGTCCGACAGCACTGTGCTCCAGATCGAATGCGTGTGCAACACCGCACCGGCAGCGCGAGCCGCGGCGATCTCGATGTGCAGCAACGCTTCCCTCGATGGTCTTCCGGCGCCCGGCCGAAGTGCCGATCCCTCGGCATCGACCTCCACAGTTCCATCAGCCGTCAACGTGCCCTTCGCGATGCCACTGCGCGTCATCAGCAACCAGAGCGGGTCGCGCCCGAGCACGACGCTGAAATTGCCGCTCGTCCCAAGCACCCAATCCCGGGCGTCGAACCGCCGACCGATCTCCGCGAGCTGCTCCGCGATGTCGGCAGAATCGGGCGCCACGATCACCGATTGTGCGCCGATCGCAGTCGAAGGGCAATCATCCTGCAGACCGAGAGCGGGCCTTCCTGAACGACACCGAATTTCCCGGACAAGACGTCGACGGGCGCCGGTCGCGCGAGAGCTAACGTGACGCGTCATCGTTTGCGGTCCGAACGGCGCGTGGGCGTTCCGGAACGATGGTCTCGCCGCGCGCGAGCATCGCGACGAGCGCTGCGATCTTCTTCGTGCGCCCGGCCGGCGTTTTCATGTTGTTGGTGCGAAACGCCAGCGCGAACAGGTTCAGACGACCGAGCGTGCGAAAGGTTGTGCGTGCCCGCGGGTTGGCCTCGATGGCGCGGCGGAGATCGTCGGGAATGGTCGCTTCGTTCGCGTTGCGAATCGGAGCGTAGGCCGCGTCCCAGCGGCCATCGGCTTTGGCGAGATCCACCTGCCGCTGGCCGTGCGGCGTCATCCGACCCGCTGCGGTCAGCCGCGCCACATGATCGCGATTGATCTGGCTCCAGACGCTGCCCGCCCGCCGCGGCGTATAGCGCTGCAGAAAGGACCGTTCGTCGAAAGACTTGCGGATGCCGTCGATCCAGCCCCAGCACAAGGCCACGTCGAGCGCCTGCGCAGCCGTCACCGTCGGCAGGCCCGAACCTTTCTTGTGAATCTTCACCCAGATCTCGGTCTCGCGGGCATGGTTCGCTTTCATCCATGCCGCGAACGCCGCCTCGGTGCGAAAGCTCTTGATCTTCCGGGGATCGGGAACGATGGGCGCCATCGATCAGATTCCACAATGCCACAGATCCGTACATGCCACCAACGCCGTGGCGCCCTACACGGTGTGGCGCGCGAGGCTAGCGTCCGAGCGGGACGCACTTAGACCGTTATGCGGCCACAAACGTGAATTCTGTACGCGTTGTAGACTCGCATAACGGTCTACGGCGCGCGGAGCGCGCCAAGCCAACAACAAGAACTAGCCAAGGGCCGCGGAGTTAGCAGGATATCAAGGGCAGCGCGCGAGCAGGTGCGCCACATCCGGCGGGCGGCACGCCGGACCCCTTGGCTAGTTCACCTTGAGATCGCGCGCTGACGTCCAAAATCTTCCGTCGCCGAGCGTGTCTCCTCAAATGTTCGATTCTTGGCCGGTTTGAAAAGCCAGCCCCTATCAATTGGTCGAACGCGGTACGGCGAAATCGACAGGTCGTAACAATCGAGCTGAGCTGCGAGGCGAATGCCCAGCAAAGTGAGGGGCGAAAATAGTTCACGTTCCTTTTCGCGACGCGGCAACCCGCGCCGCCCGCCGCCGCGACTTCGCCAACGTGCCGCACGTCTGCATCTCACACCAGCGGCGAAGCCCATTTCTGCTCCGGTCGACGTACATCCAGCCGCAATCCGGACCGGCACACATGCGAAGCCGCAGCACATCTGACTCGAGCAGTTTCGCAGCCGATCGAGCAACCGCCCAAAGGACGACGTGCAGATCATCGGCACGATCGGGTCGCCACTCGACCCCGACAGGGCCCCGTCCCACATAGGCGAGCCGCAGATGTTGCCCGGCGTCGCGAAGAAGACGGTTGACGTTCTTTAACGCGGCCGCCGATGCATTTCTGGTCGCGATCGACGCAAAAAACCCTCGCAGCACCCAGCGCGCCCATCGCGCGTGCTCGTAGGCGGATCGGGCGGTACGCGGACGATCTCGCGCCATCGCCAGCAGTCGTGCCCGCCCAGCTCGACCGATGACGCCCGAGCCGACCGCCCATTCCACCAGCCGCGCAAAGTCCACGAGCCGGTCGTTCGCGAGGCCTGCTGCGGTCCAGTCGACGGTGTTCACGAGATCGAGGCTGGGATCGCCGCCGACGAACTTCAGCGGCAACTCCGGCGCGAATGACAGCGATCGCGGCGACCTCGGCATCCAGGTCAGCATAGCACCGGTATTCAAGCCTTGACAGGTGCAGGGTGGCGCGCGCTACGATGCACCTGTAAAAGCCGTTATACCGGTGCACCGCCTCCCGGCTGACGGCCGCAGGCGCAGCGGAACAAGGAGCACACTGTGATTGCCCGGATCTGGAAAGGCGTCACGACGGCGGAGAATGCGGACGCCTACCTGGCCTACCTGCAGGGCACCGGCCTCGCCGCCTATCGCGCCACACCCGGCAACCGTGCGGCCTTCGCATTCCGCCGCCGCGTCAACGGCCGCGCCGAGTTTCTGCTGCTCACGCTGTGGGAATCGAATGAGGCGCTCGCATCGTTCGCCGGTCCCGATCCGGACCGTGCCGTGTTCTACCCGGAAGACGATCGATTCCTGATCGAGCGAGGCGAACGCGTCGAGCATCTCGAGGTGGTGTTCTCCTCGGGTTTGGAAAGGGACTGATATATGAACCGCCCGATTGCGATCGTTGGAGCACCATCCAGCATCGGGATCCGTCCCTACAACAGCGGTGAAATGCGACATTTGGACCGCGCCCCCGCCGTCCTCCGCGAGCTCGGGTTGAGCGAGCGTTTGGGCGCGGTCGATCTCGGTGATGTCACCCCACCTGCCTATCGGGACTATGTTCGTCCACCAGGTCGTGCACGGAACGAACGCGAGCTTGCCGCCTACTGCGCATCGCTCGGCGAGCGCGTCGCATCGGCCGCAGAAGGCGGTCGCTTCGTGCTGCTTCTCGGAGGCGACTGCAGCATCGTCCTCGCGGGCCTTCTCGGTGCGCGACGGGCGACGGGAGGCGCAGTGGGTCTGGCGTACGTCGATGCCCACGCCGACTTTGCAACGCCGGAAGAATCGCGAACGGGTTCGGTGGCGAGTATGTGCCTGGGTCTCGCCGTAGGACGTGGAGATACGCCCCTGGCTCGGCTCGCCGGCGACACCGCACTCGTCAACGACGCGGATGTGACGCTGATTGGCCGCCGTGATGCGGCGGAGCCCTGGTACGGGCACGCGGCTCTCGCGGCATCACAGATCCTGGATCTTCCTGATTCGGTTTTTGTCTCACGCGGTTTTGCCGGCGCAGCAGCCGACGTTCTCGCGCGGCTTGCGTCGCCGACGCTGCGAGGATTCTGGATTCATCTGGATGCGGATGCGCTCAACCCAATTGACATGCCGGCTGTCGACTCGCCTGAGCCGGGTGGTCCCACCGCGAATGAGATCGTCGATCTTCTCGCGCCGCTGGTCCATCACCCGCAGGCGCTCGGACTGGAGCTCACGATTTACGACCCCGGACTCGATCCCGATCGCTCGTGTGGCGCGCGGCTTGTCAAGCTGCTCGAAACTGTGATGGCCGGGGCCGGATCCTCCGATTGATGGACCGCCAGTCTCACATCTCGTGCAAACAGCGCGTCAGACGAACCCGAATGGCATCGTATTCCTGACGTGCTCTCCGCTTGGGTGCTCCGACGCTACTTCACAGAGGCGTTTGTCGGACTGAAGATGCCCGTGGGGCTGTCCTTCCAAATCCACGCGTGCACCATCCAGCTGGTTTCCGCCGTGAAGCGACCGCCACGCTCCGTGCACTGCGCGTTCGTCAGCTCGACAGACGCACTATTGTCCGGCAGCACACAGATGTTGTTGTGTTTGTGCCAGCTTACCAACGCCTTCGGAAACGGCGACGTCGCCGGCTGTCCATCCGCCCCGCTCGGCGCCACCACGAGATAGCTCACCCCAACGAGTCGCAGGCTCGCGGTCGCCGGATCTCTTTCATAGAGGAGAATGGGCGGCTCCTCGATGGAAAACGGCCTCGAGGCGCCCTGCCGCACGTAGTGAATGCCCATGCCGGGCTCGTTGGGACCAATGGCATGGTATCCGTCCGCCTCAGCCGCGCGAACGTCCTGATATTTCGCGGTCGCCTTGCGGGCAACAGCCAGCTGTTCGGCGGTGTGCTGCAGCTCGGCATAGCTGATCGCGGGCACCACTGGGCCGTGCGCATGAGAATCTCTCGAGGCCATCGGCGTGTTGGGCTGCTGCGAGTGGTCAGCGTGAGACCCACTGGCTTGACTTGATTGACTGTCCGCCGCTGCGCTCCAGGTCAGGCCTGGAACGATTATCAGCATCATGATCAGGCGCTTCATTTCGGCTCTCCTTCCCTGAACGAAGAGACATTGCGTCGCCCGCGAGCATTATGTCGTGTACGACGCGTCGTACACGACGCATGTTACGCTTCGTGCTCGAGAGTGTCAACCGCACCTAAACGACGACAGAAACGCGCGTCGCTCGCACGTCGCGATCCGGCGTTGATGCGCGAGACGGAGGGCACGCTTGCGCACATCAGGGCTCTCTGGCGCGATCTCTTCCGCAACCCGTTCGCAGAAGCCGAGGAAAGCGGCCTCACCGGACCTCAGGTCACGTTGATGGCCTCCCTCGTCAGTCGGGGACCGATGATGTTGACCGAGCTCAGTCGGACGCTGGGCATGAGCCATAGCACCGCGTCCGGAATCGTCGACAGGCTTGCGGCGCGGGGCCTGCTCCAGCGCAACCCTGACGCCACCGACAAGCGCCGCACGCGCATTGTGGTCACCGACAAGGTGACGCGGTATGTAAGAGAGCTCGAGGCGGGACCCGCCGCTCGCCTGGCTACAGCGTTAGCAGCGGCCACGCCGGAACAGCGCCGCGCAATCGCGAAGGGCTTGCAACTGCTTCGCGAGCTGCTCGATCGAGAGAGTCCGCGCAAAAGTTCTTAAACAAACTTTGGGTTTTTGCCAAGAAGGTTCGGCGCGAAGCAAGTGCTGCGCGCGCTGCGATCGATAGACCGGCGCACCATCATGGTCGCGTGAACGTCATGATCCAGTTCGTTTCCCACGTCTTCCCGCCATCCTCCGAGAAAGCCTGCTCCCACTGAGCGGAGTTGGCCGTGGGTCGCGTCCAGAGGAACCGGCAGCGCACCTTTTTGCCGTCCACTGTTTCGTCGCCAAAAAACTCGCCCACCCCACCGATGAATCTCCCCACCATCGGCGGCAGTAGGGTTCGCGCGCGCCCGGTATCGGCCCAGTGGATCGACCACTCACCTGTCGTGGGATCGAACAGCCGCAGCGTGATGCCCTCGAACGGCGAGCCGTCGCGGACGGCGCTATAACGATCGAGATGGCCAAAACCGTCCAGCAGCGGCTCGACCTGCGACTGGGCGGCGAACTCCGTCCACTCGCTCGACTGACGCAACCGACCCTTGAGATACCGGTTCTGGATATTCCACGACCCAAACAGGAAATCGAAGTCATGCTTCGTCGCGCGTGCGGCTTTGGAACCATCGCCCAGGCTCGAACGTGGCGTAGGCTCCAACCGCAGCAACGATACGGGCCGATTGTCCAGAGCCGTCATACTGGCAAGCCGGTCGATCCATTCCGGCGAACTTCCAGGGTCTTGCACCACTCCAAACCACACCAGCACGTGCTCACCCTCGCGCACAGGCAGTCTCGTGAAGGTGTTGCGCGCGGATTCGGTCACGAACACTCCTTCGACCTTCACACGATTCGCTTGCAGAATCGGCGCGATCTGCTGCTCGAATCGCGTGATGAGCTCGGCGTCGGCCGGTCGGAGCGTTTGATAGATTCCCGCTAGCACGGTTGAAGGCCCACGGTCGTGCGACGATGTTCCCGAGGGCGCAGCAATGCGAAACGCGAGCTCTGGCCGAGCAGGCCTGAGGAGCAACACGTCACTGGAATCCTCCATCGTGTTGTTCGCCTCGGTTTTGTGAGCCGCCCAGACCGGACCGCCATAGAACGCCTCGAGTGCCTTATGGCGGCTTTCCATGTTCGAGAAGCCGCGCAACCACACGAAGCGATCCGCGCGACGCCGATCGCGAAACTGCCCGACGAGCGTCATGCCCACTGCTTCCTGCGACTCGATGAAATGGCGCTCGAAGAGGTCGATCAGGACTTCGCGCTGATCCGGTTTGAGGGTGTACTGCCGCAGTTCGAGCACCGGACAGCAGGCCGCTTCTGGTGGACCGATTGGACTCATCGTCATTCCCGTCAGACACGCGAGCAAAAGGAGCATCCATCGCATGGCTTCCACCGTAGGTGAGAACGATGTAAGGAGTCATGGGCCAGTTCCGAAAAGTCCGATGGGCCAGATGGCCTATCCAAGTGAGCGGAATCGGATATTCTTGCTGGACCAGTTTCAAGCCACTGAGGGAACGCGCATGGCGCGCTGGGAGTTCGCATTCGAGGTCGATCGCTCGCACGGCATGTCGTTCGTGCGGCAGATCGCGCGGGCGCTCACCGTCGAGATCCAGCGAGGGCGGCTGCATCCCGGCGACCGGCTTCCGGGCTCGCGAACGCTCGCGCGCACGCTGCGGGTCCATCGCCAGACAGTGGTCGCCGCCATCGACGAGCTGGTGGCCGAGGGTTGGCTGATCAGCAGGCGCGCGTCTGGCGTATTTGTCGCCCACCTGCCTGAGCAGCCGCTAAGGCGGTCGGCGCGAGCTGCGCGAATTCGTCGCCGTCCCGCCTCTCAATTTGCGCTTGCGATCGGCCCCTCGCCGCCTCCCGAGCTGCCGCGAGTGGTTCCCACGGGAACGATTCTGATGTCAGGCACACGACCGGATGTGCGGCTCGTGCCTGCTGATCTGATCGGACGCGCATATCGCCGCGTGCTCCACAGGTTCGGACCGGCATTGGTCTCCTACAGTGATCCAGCCGGTGTCCCACGGCTTCGTGAAGCGCTGGCAGCGATGCTCTCCGCGACGCGCGGTCTCGCCGTCGATCCGAGCTCCGTCCTCGTCACGCGCGGTAGTCAGATGGCGCTCGCGCTAGTGGCGCGAGCGCTGATTCGTCCGGCTGATGCAATCGCGGTCGAGCATCCCGGATATCGGCCCGCGTGGGAGGCGTTCAGGATCGCGGGAGCCGAGATCGTCCCGGTGCGAGTGGATGAACACGGGTTGGACGTATTGGCGCTCCAACGGGCGATCGCGCGGCGGCCGATCCGAGCGGTGTACGTCACCCCGCATCATCAGTATCCGACTACGGTGACGCTGACAGCGCCGCGTCGGCTCGCGCTTCTGCAGTTAGCGGCACAGGAACGCTTCGCGATCATCGAAGACGACTACGATCACGAGTTTCATTACAGCGGTCGCCCGGTATTGCCGCTGGCGAGCGCCGATGCTGCCGGCCTCGTCATCTACATCGGGACGTTGTCGAAGGTCCTTGCTCCGGGGCTGCGGCTTGGGTTTATCGTGGCACCCGGTGACTTGATCGAGCGGCTGGTCGCGTATCGCTCGTTCGCCGATTTGCAGGGCGATCCGGTGCTCGAATGCGCCGTCGCCGAACTGTTCGAGGATGGGCTGATTCAGCGACACGTCCGCAAGATGCGGCGAATCTATCGCGCCCGTCTGGAGACGTTGGCCGCCGCGCTCCGCACGCAGCTGGACCACTTCTTGACGTTCCGGCAGCCGTCCGGCGGCACAGCCCTCTGGGTGCGGACGCGCGATGCACGTACGATGACGCGCTGGATGCAGGCGGCGCGAGGGGCTGGCGTGGCGTTCGATGCCGGCGCTGCCTTCACGATGAACGCGACTGCCGTGTCAAATGCACGGCTCGGGTTTGCCTGCCTGAACGATCACGAGCTGCGCGAGGCGGCGAGGCGACTCGCGACAGCTGCGGTCCGCATCGAAGCCTGACGACTGACAAAAGAGGCCGCAGATTCGGCCATTCCGTTTATTTGGAAGTCAGGCAGCGCGAGAGCGACGAACCCTCCGTGGAGGAGGTCCGGCGCGCGTACCCCAAGGGACGCTACCTGTTCTCGGGCCTGGACGTGAACGGCGCGCCATTGGTCGGCAGGGTCAGGCTCACACACGACGTGGTGGCCGCGCCCGACTTCTTCAACTTCAGCCCATGTAACGAAGCGGTCGATCCCAACGCTCCCGTCACAATAGCGTGGCACACGGTTGCCGGCGCCGACGGAGGGTACGAGATCATCATCGAGCAAGACGACACGGGAGCCAATCTCAGGATCACCCGCAACCCGGACTCCACGAGTTTCGTGATCCCGGATGGCTTTCTCGCGCAGGGGCTGGAGTACGAGATCGAGATGAAGTCCGTCGCGGCAGGAGGCAACAAGACATCCGCGTCCTGCGGGTTCAGCACCAGATAGTGAGCGCCCCCGCTGCAATGATCGTCACTCACAGAGTCAGCGTCGCGTGCGGCTAGGGTCTGCGCACCTCAACGGTGTCCGCTCGCCATTACGCGCACGCCATCAACCGCGTTCACGTGCATCCCAACGGAGATTCAACAGAACTTTCACGCCTTCTGTGTGGCCTCCTCGTAATCTGACATGGGCCTGATTGTCGGAGCCCAGCCTGCAATCGTCATGGCGTTGGAAGAATCGTCACGCCAAACCGCCGATGGTGACGCTTTGCCCAGGTCGCCATCCCATCGAGGACAGGCCTCAGCGTCGCGCCGAAGTCGGTGAGCGCGTAATCGACTCGCAAGCGGGGCTCACCCGCGACGATGCGTATCACGATGCCATCCCGCTGCAGCTCGCGGAGTTGGTGAGTGAGGACCTTATGTGTGATGCCGGGCATGGCCGCTTGCAGATCGTTGAAGCGTCGCTTCTTCCGACCGAGCAGCCACAGAATCATCGGTTTCCACTTACCGCCCACGACATCGAGCGTCAGTTCAACCGGACACGAGTACTGGTTGTCGCGACGGCGCGGCATTGCTGCGCGCTCCTTTCGGTAACCAACGCACCTTTGCGTGCGTTGAAAGCATCGCTCTCAGGCGCCTACGATACCAAGCGAGATGAGGTTAACGTCATGATGATGAGTCAGCACATACGTTACAGCACCCCAACGACGGCAAAACTCGCGCTTCTGCTGTTGGCCCTTTCATCAGCAGTCGCGTGCATGCAAGCACCGTCTGCGCGCGCACTAACCGACATAGATGCTCGTCGCTTCGAGCATGTCGTTGATCTGACACACACGTTGAGCGAAGAGACGCCGTACATCCCCGTGCCAGGCATTACATTCCCGTTCAAGAAGACACTAATCGCGACGGTTTCCAAGAACGGTGTTGCCGCGTATCGCTGGGAGATCCACGAACACCTCGGCACGCAGATCGATGCGCCCAACCATTTTTTCGATGGCGCCCTCTCGCTCGAGCAACTGCCCGTGACGAACCTGGTGGTGCCACTGGTGGTCATTGATGTGTCCACGCGTGCCGCTTCGAATGCGGACACGTCGCTGACGGTAGCAGATATCGAAGCATGGGAGCAGCGCCATGGCCGCATCCCCAAGCAGGCTGGCGTGTTCATGACATCTGGATGGGCCGCGCGAATTGCGAACGCCAAGGCGTTCGTCAACCCAGATGCCTCAGGCGCCATGCACTTTCCGGGATTCTCGGCGGAGGCCGCGACATTCCTTGCCCGCTCACGCGACGTGGCGGGCATCGGAGTGGACACGCTCTCCCTCGACCCCGGACTCGACACCAAGTACGCCGCTCACAAAACATGGCTCGCGACGGGGAAGTGGGGCGTAGAGCTGGTCGCCAACTTGTCGGAAGTGCCTCCTTCGGGCGCGACGGTGTTCGTGGGAGCGACCAAGGTCAAGGGCGCAACGGGCGGACCGGTGCGGCTGATTGCAGTGTGGTAGGAGGCCGCGATGTCCATTTTCACGGTGCTGGCGCTGCTGATCGGCGCGATCGTCTCTGGTCTCACGGCACTGACCACAACCATCGCCGACGTCCTCGCCGCGCCGGTTGTGCGCGATGGGGTGGAACTCATGGGTTTCTGGGAAAGCGAAGCATGTGTCGTCCAGGAGCGAGACGGCACTCGCACGAGTTCGAAGAGTGCCTTCGTCTTTCTGGGTCGCCAATGGGGCCTCGAGTTCGTGCAGTTCGGCGATGACCAATGCGCGCGTCCCACAATGAGGGCATTCTTCGCCGGGGAGTACGAGATCACGCAACCGTCACCAATTGTCGCGGCTGCGCACGACGCGACGTTCGGCTTTTCGTACAAGGCGGTCACCATTTACGACGAGTCGCTGCTGGCCCAAGCCAACAACTCATGCGGGGGACGCGCTTGGAAACGCGGCGAGCCGCAGGACGTGACCAAAACGGGTTGCCTCTGGATCACACCGGTGTCGGCCTGCCCCCAGGAATTCGATCTCGTGAAGCGCGACGGGAACCGTTTGTTTCTCGGCGAGCGACCGGCGCCGGGAGAAAACATCTGCAGCGAAGAGCGCCGTGCGCGCAAACTTCGATCGCTTGCGCTGGTCAGACACTAGCAGCCCGTGGGCTCGGCGAATGATGCCGCGGTTCGGCACCATCGCGCTCACCGGGTTGATCGCGCTTTGCATCGGAGCGTTTTCGCCGGCAGCCGCGCAGTCGACGACCGAGGGCGAACAGCCCGCGCCACGGCCGCAGTACCAGCCACTCAGGTACGACGAGGATTGGAGCATGCTTCGCGATCCGTCGCGCCGCACCGATGTCTGGGATCGACTCAAGTTCATCCAGGCGAACGCCGACGGATGGTACGCGTCCTTGGGTGGCGAGGGCCGAGTCCGCTATGAGGCTTTTCGGAACGCCGCCTTTGGTGCAGGACCGCAGGATGGCAATGGGTATGTTCTCCAGCGCTACCTGGCCCATGCTGACTTCCATGCGGGTCCGCATCTACGCGTTTTCACCGAACTTCAGAGCGGACTCGAGTCGGGTCGCACGGGCGGCCCGCGCCCGACTGACGAAGATCGTCTCGAGTTTCATGAGGCGTTCGTTGAGCTGAGTACGGGGCCGTCGCCGCGCTCGTTCACGCTGCGAGTCGGGCGCCAGGAAGTCGCGTTTGGATCAGGACGGCTGATTTCGCCAAGCGAGGGACGAAATGTGCGACGAAGTTTCGATGCGGTACGACCCATCGTTCGACTGGGATCGTGGACGTGGAACGGGCTGGTGGCGAAGCTCGTCGCCGTCGAGCCCGGCATGTTCGACGATAGCCAGGAGCCTCGGCAAACGTTTGGTGGTGTCGGCTTTATTCGAACGCGCGGCCCGCGTCAGGAAACAGGCACATCTGGCTACTACTTGATGCTTGACCGCCACGGCGCGCAGTTCAATCAGGGGAGAGGGCATGAGGTTCGTCAGACGCTAGGCTCGCGGACGTGGGGTCGCTGGGCAGACGCAGATTACAACTACGAATTGATCCTCCAGTGGGGCTCGTTCGCTGACGCGCCGATTCGCGCGTGGGCGGTGGCGACGGACACCGGATATAGCTTCAACTTGCTGCGATGGCCCACCCGCGTTGGCCTTCGTGCCGATCTCACGACTGGTGACCGACGCCGTGACGATCCGGCTCTCGAAACGTTCAACCCGTTGTTTCCGGGAACCGCCTACTCAGGTCGCGTGGGTCTCATTGGACCGGCGAACTCGATCGACATAACGCCTGCCGTGCGTGTGAGCGTATCCAGGCGAGTGACGATGACGATTGACCACGCGTGGTTTTTGCGGCAGAGCATAGACGATGGTGTCTACGGGATCAGCGTGAACCTGATTCGTCCCGCGGGCGCCAGTCGCGCGCGCGACGTCGGACGTCAACTCACGGTGCAGACCGACTTCCGCGTCGATGAGCACCTGACGCTCGCGATTACGTCAACCGCGTTTATCGCTGGACGATTCCTGCGTGAGACCCCGCGCGGCGAAGACGTGGCATATCTCGCTGTCAGCTCGACCTATCGCTTTTGACTGCACAGGGGATGACGACTGTGGAGCCGCGTGTGACAGAGACACGGACTTTTGCAATTGTCGCGGCCCGATTAAACAGCGACCGCTTCGACGTAAGCCATTGGGATCGTCAGCCGCAACTCGCCGGCGCGGCCTGCGGCTTCGTCCAGAGCGCGTCCTAAGCGCGGGAAGACTTCTGCTTCGCGACCAGGTACGAGCTTCATCCACGCGTCTAGGACATCCAGAGAATCCATGTCGGCGCGCGCATGCCAGGGTATGCCGCCGGTCCCCGGGACGCCGTATTTCATGCAGCTGCCCCGAGCCGATTGTCACAATCGTGCCTCCTTGTCTCGCGTTGCCAACGCGAGCCGGTTGCGCATTGGCTCGACGCTCAATCGCAGCAGAAACAGCAGATCGTCGCTGGGCAGAAACGCTTTCATACGCGCCGTCACTGCGTCCGCCAGCGCATCACCTTCAAGACCTTCGCGTTCGACGGCCGATCGGAGAATTTCCACGAATTGCTGGATGTAGTTCGTCTGCCAGTCGAGGATCTCGTGGCCCGTGACAGGCTGTCCATGTCCCATGAACAGCGTTGCATCGGTCGGCAACTCGCGTCTCGCCCGTGCAAGATTGGCCAACCAACGATCGTAGAACCCGTCACCGAGGAACGGATGCATGTGGCTGTACACCAGGTCTCCCACGAAGATCTTGGGTTGGCCACTCGATTCGAGTCGCCACAGGCTGTCGTGAGGCGATTCGCCCGGCCCCAGATCGGTCACAGCGAAGACCGCATCACCGATGGTGACGCGCTCGTTGTGGACGATGCGATTGGGAAACGTTCGAGTGGTTGCCCATTCGCTCCCAAACAGCGGCCGAAGAATCTGCTCTTTCGCTGCGTCGTCCCGGCGAATCACTTGATCGACGCCAGCCACTGCGAATACAGGCACATCAGCCCCGTCAAGGAGCGACGTGACACCTCCGTAATGGTCGGGATGACTGTGGGTGATGATCACCGCGGCAAGTGGTTTCCGCAGCGCCTCCACTCGCGAGCGGAGCGCCCGGCCGTCGGAGACGCCGAGCGTGGCATCAACGACGACGATGCCCTCGTTCGTCTCAACGAGATAGGCGTTGACGGGAAAGAGGTTCGCCTCGAACCGATGGACCGCTGTCTGGCGTTCTGCACTCATGGCGCCTCGCTGAAATGCCAAAAATCCCTCGAATTCTGCCAACGGGCAGATGCCGCCTCGCACCGTCGTCCTGGCGTGACTGGATCAGGTCCGACCGCACCAAGACTTGCTCCTGACACTTTCGCGGCTATCACACCGCCGATGTGCGTGCGGCCCCGATGCCCCCTTCGTGCACTTCCCCGAATGACGACCGATGCTCGGTCGAGTGCCGCACCCGCGATGTGAGCAGGTCGATCAGCGAACAGCGCGGTGTCCATTCCGGACCCGCGGAACGGACGGAACCAGGATCGCGATCGAGCAGCGTCATCATTACTTCCGCCACAATGCGCCCGCCAATGGGACCGAGGCGATTGCCGGACATGGTGACCGCGGACTCACGGAGGATGTAATACCAAAGCGGCGTCGGCCCGGACCAGCCCGTCGCGGCAAGTCCAACTTCCTCTGTGGAGAGCGGTCTCACGCCGAGATGCTGCGCCACCGCTTCACCGGAGGGCAGTCCGACGCCCTGTCCGCGCTGAAGATCTCGCACGGCGAGTGAGTGGTATTCGTCGATCTCGCACTCGCCGGTAATCGCCACCGGCAACTGAATGAGCGACCGGGGCAGACGACCGTCGATCTTCTTGCCGCGCTGGGCCGTTCTTGCGCCGGCTACATCGAACAGCAGCGTCCAGTCCACGCTTCGCTCACACGGAACCGGTCGAAAGCCAAGAAGGTCAGGGAAGACGGGAACGGGATCCGTGTCGCGATTGAGCTGGTAGCTCTGACGAATCTGACAATGACCATATCTGTAGGCCGCGTCGGCGAATTCGAGCGGGATGAAGACGTTGTCGGCCGGACGAAACCACCGCGGCCCATTCGTCATAATCTCGGCTACCAGATCACCGCCGACGAGCGCGGGCAAGAACTCATCCGTGAGAATCCACTGGTAATGCCACCGCATCTCGCGTGCCGCGGTGGTGAACACGTCCTGTTCCGGCACGCCGCGAGCGCGCGCGTCATCCACGAACGCGTTGTGCGCCTTGAGCATGGCCAGGTGCATCTGCGACATCAGCATGTGCGAGTCGTTCCGCGGATCGCTGATGATCGCGATGCCCTCGGCGTTCCTCGGCACGTCAGAGTTATCTGCACCGAGCAGAAACTTGGCGGGATCGTCACGTTGAAAAAGAAACGGATGCCCCACAGGGCCATCGCCGTAGAGACATTCCAGGTCCAACCGCGGCGTACGCGCGTTGCGAAGAGCCTCCGGGTTGACGTGGCTCTGGAGTGCCGACCGATCCGCAGTGATGTCGTGAGCGACGAACTGGCCGAAGATTGGCCAGCCGGCTGCCTCTTCACCAAGTGAGGCCGGCGTGTCGACGACATCGCCGCAGTCGCATGGTCCACCTGCGCGACCAATCGCGCGAAGAAACGTCTCGTCGGCTTCGAGCGCTGGAAGTTCGGGAAACATTCGCGCGTATCTTGCGGGACCGATTGCACAATCGACCGGCGAGCGGTCTCGTCCTGGTGCCAGGCAATGTGTCCTTACGGACGAGGCGATAGCAGTCATGTGGATCTCCAAGCGACGATCGGCAGGCCGACCGTCACCGCGTGCAGAACCCGCAGGACGCAGATGTCTTGTTGCCTCCTGCTGCGACGGACTTCATCTCGATCTTGTACTCCACCCCCGGCGCGAGAAAGCGGTCCGGGATCACGAAACTCGTCGAAACCATTTGACCGTGGTCCGCGGGTACGCGCTGTGAATATTCCGTTCAGCTCTCGTTCAATTTCTGGTGGCCTGTCGCCGCCACGGCCCCGAATGGCCGAATCTGCCGCGTCTTTGTCCTTGAGGCAGCGTCAGCGGCGCTGCATGCGACGGAGACGTTCGCGCAGGCGTCGCATCGGAGTGTTGGTCGACCTGCGGAGTGCGCGCCCGACGTTGCCTATCTCGCGGTCAGCTCGACCTATCGCTTTTGACTGCGGAAGAATGACCGTGCGGGAACACGAAGTAGAGCGCGATGGCGCCGTAGCAAACGAAGGCGCCGATCTGGCTTAGCCACGCGAGGCCAGCGCCGAGGGCGTACGCGATCGGGCCCATGACGATCGAGGAACGGGTGCCTTTCTGAAATGCCGCGCGGTCGACGTGCTCATGAACGAGGTCGAGGTGGCGGAGCATGTGCCAACGCATGAGCACAAACCCGAGCGCCATCAGGAACATGACAAGGCCGTAGAACGAGACCGCGAGGCTACTCGTCGGGTAGTCCCCCATCAGCGCCGTCGGGAACGGGATGAACGACGTCCACAGCAAGAGGTTCGCGTTCAGCCAAAAGAGGCCGTTGTCGATGCGGCTCATGGCTGCGAACAATCGGTGGTGGTTCAGCCAGATCACGCAGACGGTGACGAAACTGATCACCCAGCTTATGAATTTGGGCGCCAGCGTCCACAGGGCGCGTCCGAGTTCGGCCTCCGAGGAGTGCTCGGCCACGTGGGGCACTTTAATCTCCAGCACGAGGAGCGTGACGACGATGGCGAAGACACCGTCGCTCAACGCCTCCACGCGTCCGCGGCCAATGTTCTCGGACGCGGGAGGCGCGGTCTGGCTCGTCATGGTCACCATCCCCGGTGCTGGCAGCGAGGCGGAGATCAGTTCGCGCGCAGCTCTTTGACCGGGAACTTCTTGAACGCGCGGTCCACCATCTTCGTTACGTGCTTGTCGAGGTCCTTCCCGATTTCGTCGCTCACCTGCGCACGGTACACCAAGCTGCCCGTGCCGCGCTCGATGATGTCAACCATCAGCGACCCTTCGAGATATCGGCGCGTCCACACGTCGTTGAAGTAAGGGCGTCCCCAATAGCCGTAAGGGGCCCAGTATCCCCAGCGCCGGTATCGAAACCCACCCCAGTAATACGGGTAGCTGTCAAGGCCCGAGCCCACGATATCCGTGCGTTCGGTTTCGCGGCCTGAGATGCGAATCACGAGATCCGCGCCGCCTTCTGTCGCCTCGAGCCCGCGCGCCTGCAATTCGTCGATAGCGGCACGGCGCAGGCGATCCTCCGCCAGTGTGTTCTCTTCGTCGAGTGTCCCGTCGGCGCGAACGAGGGGGCCCACTTCGACATCAAAGGTCTGGTACTTGCTGAAATCCTTGTGACGATCAACGTCGACACGAACCTGTGCTGCCGCCACAGCCGGCAACGCGACAAGAGAGAAGATAGCGACAATCGTTCTAAACATGATCACGGTTCCTCGGAAGACACCTGTCGTGGCGTCCACGAGGCCTCCTACTTATTGAGACGAGCGGGAACTGATGACTGTTTCTTCCGGAGCCGCTCACAATCGGCGTGCTGGATCGCGAAACGTTCTCTATGCTGCGGCATCAAAGCGACACTCAATCCTCTTGAGCATCAATCTCCTTTGCGGACGGTCGATGTCCATGCATGCGTTCGCCGCCCGGTCGCGAGAATTTGACCCCGCACGGATTCGTCCTTGATGAAGAACTCGCTGCCGGTTGCCGGCTCCTCACCGCGGGCTACCCGGCGAGGTTTGCCCATATCGTCTTGTATTGGGTGTAGCTCTCCAGCGCTTCGGCCCCCTGTTCCCGGCCGAAGCCGCTCATCTTGAATCCGCCGAACGGCGCGTTCGGATGATACTTGTGCCACGTGTTGAGCCACACCGTGCCCGC
This sequence comes from Acidobacteriota bacterium, assembly GCA_046727855.1. Lineage (GTDB taxonomy): Bacteria > Acidobacteriota > Vicinamibacteria > Vicinamibacterales > UBA2999 > DASPWV01. The sequence goes on along the minus strand of JBKPDL010000025.1, from coordinate 64,181 downwards.
TTTGATTCTGTCAGCCAGCCGCAACGCGCGACGCATGTCGCCGGTCTGGATGCCTGATGCGAGACCGTAGCTCGTGTCGTTCGCAAGTCGGATTGCATCTTCTTCACTGTCGAACGGGATCACAGGGACGACCGGCCCGAAGATTTCTTCGCGTGAGATTCGCATGTCATTCGTCGCGTCCGCAAACACGGTCGGCTCGATGAAAAGCCCTTTGCCGTTGATCTTCGTCGTTCCGCCGCCCGCGACGATTCTTGCCCCTTCGTCCGTACCGCTCTTGATGTACCCGACCACCTTGTCGAACTCCGCCTTGTTAGCGATCGGACCGACCTGCGTCACTTCGTCCAGAGGATCGCCGAGGATCGCAGCTTTCGCGCGCGCGACAAAGCGATGGAGGAAGGCATCGTAGATGGTCTTTTCGACCAGCAGGCGCGACCCGGCCACGCACACCTCTCCCTTGTTCCAGAAGATGCCCCAGAACGCAGCTTCGACGGCGTAATCGAGATTCGCGTCCGCGAAGATAATGTTCGGTGACTTCCCGCCAAGCTCCATCGTCGTGTGCTTCATGGTCGCGGCGCCATTTCGCACGATCTGTTGCCCGACGGCCGTGGACCCTGTGAACGCGACCTTGTCCACAAGCGGGTGCTTGACGAGAGCGTCGCCGAGCGAACCCCCCGGGCCCGTGACAAGGTTGTAGACGCCCTCGGGAATGCCTGCATCGAGGATCACTTGCGCGAATGCGAGCGCTGAGAGCGGGGTATCCGACGCCGGCTTGTGTACCACCGTGTTCCCCGCGGCGAGCGCCGGAGCAATCTTGGAAGCACTCAGCGCGAGCGGGAAGTTGAATGGCGTAATCGCCGCGACAACGCCCAAGGGTTCCCGTCGTGTGAGGATCCTGATGTCCTGTTCGTACGATTGGCGGTAGCCCCCGTTCATGTGCATCGCGAGTCCACCGAAGAACCGGAACAGTCCGGAGCAGTGCGGCATGATGATCGTGACGAAGTCATGCATGGGCATCCCCATGTCCATCGCCTCGCGCATTCCAAACTCCTCGGCGCGGGCGTCGAGAAGGTCGGCGATCCGGAACATCAGCTTTGCGCGCTCCTCGTGGTGCATTCGCCCCCACGGTCCTTCCTCGAACGCGTGCAGAGCCGCTTGCACCGCGGCGTCGGCATCCCCGGGTGTGCCCTTCGCAATCTGTGTCGTTTCGGCTTCAGTCGTTGGGTCGAAGTTCGGCATCGTCTCGCCGCTTTCCGAGTCGCGCCACCTGCCGTTGATCAAGAGTTGGCCGCGCGCGATCGCCATGCGCGCCCGCTTCTTGCCGGTACCCGCGCCACCCGCACCAGGTTCAGCAGGATCTGTCACCGAAGGCGATGGGCTCTTCGTCTGTGCGGCCATGTCAACGAACTCCTCTTGATTGCGGAACTGATTCATCAACGACGGAGCAGACGGACTCCGACCCGACCCATCTTCTGACCGTACGCGAGATGCACGAGCAGGCACATCGCGGGCTCGATAAACCTCGCGGCATAAAGCGGGCCCGCGTCGACCGCGTCCACGTCCAGCGACTCGAACAGCGGAGCGACGATCCGCTTGGCGTTCGGATCGTCGCCGCAATAGAACAGCGTCTGTTGCTCGGTGCCAAAACGTGTTGACGCCGACGTCAGGACCTCGGCAAACGGAGGCCACCCCGCGATGAAGGCGGCGCGCGGAACGAGCTTGGCGAGCTCCTCGCTGCCTGATGTCGTTGTGCCGAGCGCGAGCCCGGAGTAGTCGGGCTTCAGCGGTGTCACGATGCTCCAGAGCACCTTTCCGTCAAGCGCTCCGCCCGCCTTGAGAGCCAGCGCCGCGCCACCCCAGCCGGTGGCGAGGAGGACGACGTCGCCGAAGCGGGCCGCGTCAACGGGCGAACCGACCTGCGTTCCGCCGCCAAGATCCTCAGCCGCCTTCTCGAGCTTGTCGCGGTTGCGCGAATAACTCACGAGGAGCTCATGTCCCGTCTTGATGAAATGTCGCCCAAGCGCCTGCGTCATCTTGCCGGCACCCAGGATGCCGATGTTCATGGCAGCTCCCCAACCACTAGCAGAGACTCACGTGGTGTGAATGTGCGCACTTTGTGGAGGCGCCGCTCACTTCGTGATGTGTCCGTGTTGACGTCGCGCTGGACCGCTATGCGGCCCCGAACGTGAATTTTGTACTCGTTGCTGGTCCGCATAGCGGTCCTAGGCGCGCGGAGCGCGCCAAGCAAATACTGCCAACCAGCCAAGGGCGATGCTCCCCAGGCATCGGGATATCAAGGGCGAGCCCTTGGTTGGTCTACTCCGTCAGCATGCACACCGCGATGCAGTTGTCTCAAGGACAAAGACGCCGCGCATTCGGCCAATCGCGTGGCAGACACGTCTGGCCGCTCGTCGAAGGGATCTGCCGAACGGAGCGAGCCGCTGAGTTTCACGCTTGCGACTCGCTGATCGCAGAAAAGAAGATCGATATCGGGAGATACTCACTAGCCAAGGGCCCTGCCCTTGATATCCGGCTAACTCCGCGGCCCTTGGCTAGTTCTTGTTGTTGGCTTGGCGCGCTCCGCGCGCCGTAGACCGTTATGCGGGTCCACAACGCGTGCAAAATTCACGTCTGTGGCCGCATAACGGTCTAAATGCTCGGCTTTGAAGAACCGCTTCTGGCCAAAAATGCGGCGCTTTTGTCCTTGATGGCGCGTCCGGGCCGCTTGCATGCTTCTTTGCTGGCATCATGCGAACGAGCGCCACTTGCCACACTCAGGATGTAGTCCCAGAGGTGATATGAGCCTACAAGATCCGAATATCGTGGACCCGCGCAATCGAAAGCGCGTCGCCATCGTCATCGCCAACCCGGCGACATCGACGACGACCGGCTGGCCGGTCGGCTTCTGGTGGAGCGAGTTGACGCACTCATATTTCGTGTTGAGCGAGAAGGGATACGAGATCGAGCTCTTCAGTCCGGACGGTGGCCGATGCGAAGCGGACGCGATGAGCGATCCGCGGGATCCGAGCGGCTACTCGTCGAGCGATCTGATCACAATGGGCTTCATTCACACGCCTCAGCTCGTCGCACTGATTGAGAAGACACGCAAGGTCGCTGAGATCGACGTCGATCGATTCGACGCGATCATGGTCGCGGGTGGCCAGTCGCCAATGTTTACCTTCGAGCCGGCCGCCGATCTCCATCGCACGTTCGTGGAGTTTTACGAGCAGGGCAAAGTGACGGTGGCGCTGTGCCACGGCGTTGCGATCCTAAGGTACGCTGTGCTGTCGAATGGCGAGCCGCTGGTCAGAGGCAAGACCGTGACGGGCTTTGCCAACGTCGAGGAAGACTACGCGGACAACGCCGTGTGGGACTTGAACCTGCTTCCGCGGGACCGGCACGTGATGCCATGGCGCATCGAGGACGAGATGAAGCGCCTCGGCGCGAACTACGTACAGGCCGGGCTGTGGCGGGCGTTCGCAATTCGCGATGGTAACCTCATCACGGGTCAGCAGAATTTCTCCGGCGAAGTCACCGCACGGGAGGTGATTAACGCGCTCGGAGGCTAATCATCGCTAGCCGGTCCGCGTGCGGCGCCAGCGACGGATTGGAAGATTAAGACAGCAAGCGCCGCCGAGGCGGAGCCCATGGACGAATCACAAACAGGTGTCCCGTCCAGGCGCGTGGTCGTCCTGGCCACGCCGACTGCTCAGTCTCTCGAGGTCGCCGGTCCCATCGAGGTGTTTGCGACCGCGGTCATGAAGTTACGCGAAGCGGGCCGTGCGCGCAGTCGGCCCTACGAAGTGACGCTCGCGTCGTGTACCGACGTGCTCGCGATCCGCAGTTTCACGTCTGGTCTGACGATCAATGCCGATTGTTCATGGTCTGCCGTGCAGGGCGAGGTGGACACGTTGATCATCTCCGGTGGCATGGAGGTGTGGACAGGCGCTGACAACCCAGCTTTGCTCGAATGGGTGCGGTCGACCTCGCAACGTGCCCGCAGGACGGTGTCGGTCTGCACGGGGGCGTTCGTCCTCGCGGAGGCGGGGTTGCTGTCCGGAAAGAGGGTCACCACGCACTGGTACTTCAGCCAAAAGCTTCAGGAGGATTATCCGGCCCTGAACGTCGATCCCGAGCCGTTGTTCATCCGCGACGGCAACATCGTGACCGCTGCCGGCGTCGCCTCGGGCCTGGACCTGGCGCTGTGGCTTGTCGAAGAAGACCTGGGCACTGACATCGCGCTTCGCGTGGCGCGTGCGCTCGTGCTCTTCATCCGGCGATCCGGCGGACAAAGCCAGTTCAGCACGGCACTGGCGTTTCAGGAGTCGTCGAAGCTGCCCATTCGAGAGCTGCCGATCTGGATTCTGGAGCACCTTCACCTCGACCTCGGTGTGGAGATCCTGGCCGCGAAGGTCGCAATGAGCCCGCGCAACTTCTCCCGGACGTTCGTGAAGGAATTCAGGGTACCGCCGGCGCAGTTCATCAAACGGCTCAGAGTGGAAACGGCTCTTCGACTGCTGGAGGAGAGCGATAGGAGCCTTCAGGAAATTGCGTGGAGCTGCGGCTTTGGCTCGGTCGATACGATGGACCGCGCATTCAGGCGCGAGACCGGAGAGCTGGCCTCACGCTTCCGGAGGAAACGGGTTGTGTCGTAGCTGCGGTCAGGAGCCGCCGCGAATCACATCACGAGAAAGGCAACATATATGACGTCCGCTCACACGCTACCGGTCGAGAGGACGAGCCTCGTGGCCAGCTATGTCCTCACTGCATCTGTCGCGCTGTTCATGACCTTCGACACCATTGTCAAGCTGCTGATGCTTGCGCCGGCCGTTCAGGCATCGACCGCGCTCGGTTACCAGGTCAACACAGTGTTCTGGATCGGCCTGATCGAGCTCGTTTGCCTTGCACTCTATGTGGTGCCGCGCACGTCGGTTCTGGGCGCGCTGCTGCTTACTGGGTACCTAGGCGGGGCGATTGCCACCCAGGTGCGTGCGGGCAGCCCGCTGTTGACCCACACACTGTTCCCGATCTACGTGGCGTTTGCAGTATGGGGAGCACTATATCTGCGCGAGCCGCGGCTGCGCGAGCTCGTGCCATTCCGGCGCTAGATCTCGACATCGCTCGCGCGACTCATCATTCGATTCAACCCGATCCCAACAGAGATTCAACAGAACTTTCACGCGTCTGTCCGGCCGTCCAAGTAACCTGAATGCGTTCTCATCGTGCGAGGCAACACATGGGTCAACTGGCGGAAACCTACGTAGGGACTGACGCATCGGCACGACGCGAGGCCTCTCCCCACACTCGAATAGCCAGCGCGAATACACGCACTCGGCTACTCGAATCGAGAATTGGACTGGTCGAGGACGTCTGTTCTTCCGGTGTCAGCGCAAAGACGACGCCGGAGGACTTTTCGTCGAGCTTCCAGGTCTGCCTGCCCTACCGCGGACTCTTCGTTTGGCACGTCGGTGACGACGAAGTGGTTGGGGACCCGAACCAGGTGTTGTTCGTTTCGCGGGGAGAAAGCTTCCGTTTGAGCCAACCCCGCTGCAGCGAGTATGCCGAGATGGTTATCACACCCGATCTGGACATCCTCGCCGAACTCGCAAGCGCCAACGAGGCCGGCATCTCGCTGCATCCATCGTTCCGCCGAAGAAGCCGACGGTCGGACACCGGCCTGCAGGTACTGCAGGCGCGATTTCTCCAGACGATGGCGCACGGAGAGTTGGACAGCTTGGCGGCGGAGGAGTTGGTGATAGCCATCCTCCGTTCGGCGCTCGAGACTGACACCAACGGCTGGAACGCAAGCCGATCGACACGACGTCTGATCGCGAGGGCGAAAGAATTCCTGGAAGCCAACTTCGCCGATCCCATACGACTCGCCGACGTTGCGCGCGCGGTCGGGGCGTCACCCGCGTATCTCACGCATGTGTTCAGCCGCGCCGAAGGCGTGCCTCTCCACCGGTATCTTACGCAGCTGCGACTGGCTCGAGCTCTCGCAGAGCTTCCGCACGCACGCGACATCACGACATTGGCGCTTAGTCTCGGGTTCTCGAGCCACAGTCATTTCACCGCGGCATTCCGGCGCGCATTTGCCTGCACACCGTCGCAATTCCGCGAAGCAGCCGGAATGCGCACTAATGCGTAGATTTGAATCGATGGGCTCTGAGTGCGTCGGCATTCTCGTTACTACGAGCCGGCCTTCTTCTGGAACACGAGGCAATACATTCGTCCGTCCCATTTATCAAGACGGCGCTCGAGACTGAAACCCGCCGCCTCGAGCTCCTCGATGACCACCTCGGCGCGCACGCCATGTCCTCCACGGTTCGCGGGCACGCCCTTTACTCGGAAGAATGTCGACAGGAACCATCCCGGCGGGAAGTCCACGACGGCCAGGCGACCACCGGGCCGCAGTGCGCCACGAAGGCTCGCGTTGGTTTCAACAGGCCGCGTGAAATGGTGATAGACGCCTCGCATCAGAATCGCGTCGCAGCAATCGCGCTCGAGGCCGGTATCGACCTCACGCGCTTCGACCACGGACAGGTGTTGAAGTCCAGCGCTCGCGGCCGCGGATTGAATTTGACGGCGACGCTTGTTGTCGATCTCGGTGGCGAAAACATGACCGGTCGGCCCGACGAGCCGCGCCAGCTGCAGCGCGTACTCCCCCTTCCCCGCCCCGACGTCCGCAACGCGACTGCCCTCGCGAAGCCCGAGCACGGTGGCAAGCCGAGCCGACTCGCTTCGCGCACTGGCAGCACTGATGCGCGCGACGATAAACCAGCCGCCGATCGCGGCAATCACCAAGACCACGCCCACGATCGTCCACCTTGAGCGCGCCCGCGCCATATTGCTTGATACGAAACGCTTTGCGGCGGAGTTCGGCCGCGCACCCACGGGGTGTTCCTAACGTAGGTTCCTCAAATGGGTTCCTTACGTAGGTTCACGGGGTTCCTGACGGACGTTCCTTACGGACGTTCACGGGATTCGTTACGGGAGTCCTTGCGGAAGTTCCTTCCGGAAGTTCGAACGCCACGTGAACTCCGCGAAGAACCCACGTTCGGAACCCTCGTGAACCTACGTAAGGAACCTGCGTAAGGAACCCACGTGAGGAACGTACGTGGTTGCGCCGCGTGCAGAGTTGCGTGCGCCGGCCTAGCAGTGCGGTCGCGTGGGACGGCGATGCGGCCTGTCAATGTTCGAAGGAACCTTTACAATCTTTCCGCAACGATTTCGCCATTCGCATCAATCACGATTGCACCGCGTCGTCAGCGCCTGCCAATGCTGTTGACGATGACACCACCGATTTATATCCGAGCGGCCATGCTGAGCGCGGTCGCGGCAATTGTTTTTCGGACTGACCTTCATACGCCCGTGCGTGCGCAATCGACCGACCCATGCGCAACAGCGTCAAGTGCCGTGGATCCGAGCGCACGCGGCACTTCTCAGCGCGCGCCAGAAAACCCGGCGAAGACCTCTCCCCTCGACCACGATGACCGATGGAGCCACCTCGATAGCGTGTGGAACCACCGAGCAGCCGTTGCACAGGGTCGGCTGTCGATGAAGACTGCCGACACCCGTTTGACGGAGGATGTCGGTGAGATCGCCGTTCTGCAGGATCGCGGCGATCTCGTCATGGCGCCGAATCCGTTCGACTTGCGCAATGTTGGTCTGCGGCTGACGCCCAACGACAGCGGCGGCTATGACGTGTCACGGATCGCGTACGAATTCAGGCGTACGCTCGGCACAGGTCTCACGATGGACGACGACGATGTTCGCCGCGTTGCGTTGCCATTTACGTTTTCGTTTTTTGGTCAGCCGCACGACCACGTGTTTGTGAACTCCGACGGCAACTTGACGTTCGGCGAGGGTGATGTCGCGACCTCGGCTCGATCCGTTTCGCGGCTCTTGACAGGTGCGCCACGCGTGGCGCCGCTCTTCGCCGATCTGAATCCGTCGGCCGGCGGACAGATCTGGTCGTTTGCCGATGACCGCGCACTGACTGTGACGTGGTGCAACGTTCGGGAATACGGCACGCGCGAGACCGCGACGGTTCAAGTGACACTCCACCAGACCGGCCCGATCGATATTCAATTCTCGAATCGGACGACGATTCGCGAAGCGGTGGTAGGCGTTTCTCCTGGAAATACGACGCAATTTCTGCCGGTGGACTTCACTGCCCAGGAATCGATTGCGGCAGGCTCCTCAGCGCTCGGCGAACGCTTCACCTCGCAGTCCGATCTCGACACCGTCGCTGTCGCACGCCGCTTCCTTGCTACACATCGCGACGCGTTCGACAACATCGTCATTTTCACCGACCAAAAGTTGCTCACTAATGCGTTTGCGTATGAAATTTCGGTCGCCAATCAGATTCAAGGTCTCAACTTGCCGGTATTCGATTATTCGGCGGAATACGGCAGCGCCGGGCCGCTGCAAAGTTTGTGCAACATGGATGCGCTGTCGAAGTATCCCGATGAGCCGCGCGAGGTGTTCCTCGGTGAGAATTCGACGCTCAGCGTGATGGGACAGGAGATCGGGCACCGATGGCTGGCGTTCCTGTATTTTCGCGATCACATGGGACGCGTGTCGCGAGCGCTCCTCGGCCGCGATGCCGCGCACTGGAGCTTCTTTTTCGATTCCGACGCATCCGTGCTCGAAGGCAACGACATCGAAGACCTGGGCAGCGGATCGTTTCGCACGGTAGCCGCCGTGCAACACTACAGCCTGCTCGATCAGTACGCGATGGGACTCGTCGATCAGACGCAGGTCCCACCCTTTTTCTACGTGCAGAGTCCGACGAATCTGAGGGAGCCTCGCACTGCGGCATCCGAGCCCGAAGTCGGCGTGACCTTCAGTGGAATCCGGCGTGACGTGCGCATCGAAGATGTGATTGCCGTCGTTGGCCCACGCGTGCCGTCGGCTGCCGACAGCCCGCGGGTGTACCGGCAGGCGTTTGTCTACGTCGTTTCCAATGGTCGGACGGGGGAGCGGAGCGCGATCGAGAAGCTGGATCGCATTCGCGTGGCGTGGGATCAGTTTCTGTCCGCCGCGACCGACTCGCGGATGAAAGCGGAGACCCGGCTTGCTGAACCCGTCGAGTCCAGCGTGGATCGGCCCTGAAGATTTAACAACCTTTACAAACTCGCCGGAACGATTTCGATGCTCCGGCCAATCACCGTTGAATGGCGTCCGAAGTAGAAGTGCTCGATTCCGACGGCGAGCTGGTGCAACTCGCTGCATCCGGCGATCTCGACGCCTTCACGGAAGTGTTCCGTCGCTATCAGCACGTCGTGTACCGATTTGCTCGGGCCATGATGGGCTGTCCGGCGGCGGCCGAGGACATTTCACAGGAAGTGTTTGTCGCCGTCTTCCGCGATCTGGCGAAATACGATCCCGATCGCGCGACGTTCACGACCTACCTCTATGGCATCGTCCGCAACCTGAGCCGCGAACGGCTCCGCAAGGAGCGCCGATTCTTTTCACTCGACGTCATCAGCCCCTTCAGCGCGCACACTACTTACGTCGATGATCCGTCCGACGCGCTCGCAGGTATCGAGCTCGCATCCCAGGTCCGACGCGCGCTTCAGAAACTTCCACCTCGCTATCGCGAGCTCATTCTTCTGTGCGACCTGCATGGATTCAGCTATGCCGACGCCGCAGTGGTAACCCGCATTTCGATTTCGACAGTGCGATCGCGTCTTCATCGCGCGCGCCAGTTGCTTCGGCAGCGCCTCGCGCGTGTCGCACGACCGGAGCTCCGTCGCCCAACCGTCGAGAAGGGGGCGCTGTATGAACTTTGACGCAGCGTGGCGCGCGTTCGAGCAGGACGATATCCGGATCAAGGCACCTGCGGTGCTCGAAGCGCGCGTACTGCACGCGCTAGGCACACCGCGTGCCGCGAAGTCACAGCGGCAGATAGTACTAGTCAAGCTAGGTTTAGTAGCAGCCGCGGCCACGCTCGTGTTCGCCTTTTTGGCATGGCGGCCGGGCGATGCGCCGCCATCGGCAAAGTTGCCGTCGCGCCCTCTGGCGAGTCACTCGCTACCCGCCGCGTTCAAGCTCGCCGTCGGACAGGACAGACCGGTCATCGCCGCAGTTCGTCCGCATTCCTCGTCGCGGAGCCGCGACACGACGATTGCCACCATCACGCTGGAGTTTCCCGAAGCATTGCAGGTTGTCCGCATTCGCATTCCACGCGCAGCGCTCGAAACGCTTGGCCTCGTGCTGCTCGAGCCCGACGCCGAAGGGGTTGTGGACGTGGATGTGCTCGTGGGCGAAGACGGCCTGCCGCGCGATCTTTCTCACGTGCGAGCCGGACAGGAGTAGCGATCATGATCGAACGCATCGTAGTGGCATCTATTCTTTTGGGTTGGACTGTGACATCGGCTGAGGCACAGGACGTGCTGCCGCAGGTCGCGCCAGTCCCCCCGGAAATCGGCATCGTCGCGCTGGACCCGATCAACGTCGGACGCGTCGTTCGGGATGCGCCGTATACAGCCGACGCCGTTACCGAAATGACGCAGGTGCTCGCCGACGGCAATCGGATCGAGCAGCGCACGTCGGCAACCGTGGCGCGCGACAGTCAGGGCCGCACGCGCCGCGAACAGCAGGGCATCGCGGTGGGCACGTTCGTCGCAAAAAACCAACAGCCCATCGTGACCATCACCGATCCCGAAAGCGGTGTTCACATCACGCTGAACTACGACCTCAAGGTCGCGTTCCGCGCGAAGCCGTTCAAGGCTCCGATGCTCGAGTACAAGATCGCCGAACCGACGGAACCAACCTTCGAGGTGTCCATTCCGCCGCCGCCGATGGCTGGGACGGTCAGCGGTGGCGGCATGCCGAGTGTGATCGCAGCACAGTCGATGGCATCGGTGATGCCCGCAGGATCGGCCGTCGAGGAAACACTGGAGCCGAAAATTCTCGAGGGTGTGAAAGTCGAAGGCACGCGCCGGACGACGACGATTCCGGCCGGTGCCATCGGCAACGTGCAAGCAATTGAGATTGTGATCGAGCGATGGTATTCGCCGGAGCTGCAAGTGGTGGTGATGACGCGGCGCTTCGACCCGAGATTTGGTGAAACCATTTACCGCCTCACCAACATTCAGCGAACCGAACCGTCGCCCGATCTCTTCAAGATTCCCGCCGACTTCCGCATCGAAGACATGCGTCCCGGCGCGATGATGCGCGTGCGTCCAGACGGCGCTTAACAATTCTTAACAAACGCGCGGCGATCCGTCGTCAATCACCAATGCCGGCCCGCCTGAAAGCCCCGGTGGCGTCTCATCGACGCTCACCGGCACGGAGGCGTGTCCCCTGTGGAACGCGAGCTCGATTGCTCAAGCTGCTCGATCGTATTGGAGCCAGCGGCAAGACGTTTGTCGGTCAACCAGCGCGCGCTCGATCTCACCACGACGGAGTACGAAATCCTGGCGTGCCTGCTGCAGCACGCGGGGCGCGTCGTGTCGCGCGAGACCTTGATGACCGCCGTATTCGGTCGCGCGTTCCACCCGCTCGACCGCGTGGTCGACGTCCACGTCAGCCATCTTCGCAAAAAGCTGGGGTGCCATCGCGCGCTCATCGTGACGGTGCGAAACATCGGCTATCTGTTGCGCCTCGTCCTGATGGCATTCGCTATCACCGCGACCCCGGCGCTCGCCGAGCAAGGTGTGCAGTCGGAAAAGGGGTCGGAAAAGGGGTCAGACCCCTTTTTGAACGGCCAAACAGAGGACATCGAGCCGCGCGCCGTCGGCGGGACTGGTGTCACGTCGATTGGGCTGTCTGGCTCGATCGACAAGTTCACTTCGAGCCAGGACGTGTTCCCCTGGCAAGTGACGCTACATGTCGACATCACGCACTTCGTGAGCGACAGGTTTGCCATCAGAGGCGGTCTCATCGGCTCATCGAGCTTTGGCGATGACCAAGACGATGACACGTCCGCAACCGGACCCGGTGCGCCCTCGTTGCAGGCGCACGGAGGGCTTGCGTACTACTTCACACCGCACGCGATGGCGAGCATTTACGCCGGCGGCGAGTATCGCGCGCAACTGACTGACCGTGCCGAGCGCGATGCAGGAACTGTGCTCGGGAAGGGCGGGCTGCAGGCGGCGATCTCTTCGCGTGTCGGCGTCTTTGTCGAAGGCGGCTATGGGTGGCGGCTGACTCGCGGCGCGGATGATGAGCAGCAAACGCGACTTGTGGGCGAGCTCGGCGTCCGGATCAAGTTCTGATGTTCGCCGCCACCTTGCTGACCGCCGCCACGATTTGTGGGATGACCGTACCCGCTCCGGCAAAGGAGCCGCTACCGGGCTCAAAACCGGTCGTACTGGCGATGCTGCTCTGCTTCGACAAGCAAGGCGGCACCTCGGCGATCGAGCCGCAAACATATCTCTATTACATCCAATTGAAACCGAGCGAACCGTCGCGTGACCAGTGGGTCTTCTACACGGACGAAACGGAACGCCTGGTGGTGTCCGACTTCCGCCGGCTGTGGGCGACCAACTTTCTCGACGATCTTTCCATCGAAGTACACGACTACCCGTTCAGCAATGGCACGCTCGGCAAGATCATCGTCTTTCATCTGGAAGAACGGCAGCGCATCAAGATCGTCGACTACGACGGTGCAACGAAGGTCTCCCGCTCCGACATTGCCGATCGACTGAAAGACAAGGGCATCGACTTGCGTCTCGATTCGTTCCTCGATTTCAGTGTGCTGCGCCGCGTGGCCGGAATCGTGCGTGAGCTCTACGCGGAAAAAGGCTTTCCGGACGCGGAGGTGAAGCCTTCAGTACGCGAGCTGCCGGGCGGGTCGAAGCTGGCACACGTCACGTTCACGATATCTGAAGGACCGAAGATCGCAATTCGCGACGTGGAATTCGTCGGCAACCGCGTTTTCAGCGACGCCGAGCTGACCAAGGTCCTGAAAAGCAACAAGCCAGAAAACATTCTGTCGCTCGTGACTCGTCGGGGGGCGTACAACGCGCAGAAGTTTGGCGATGACGCGCAGAACGTCATCGATCATTACCACGACCACGGCTACATCACCGCACGGGTCGGCCAGCCGCAGCTGAGGCCGCTGGATGACTCCCGCGACGGCAAAACGCGATGGGTGCAATTGCGGGTCGAGGTCGCCGAGGGTTCCCGCTACACCGTCGGCGACTTCACGTTCGAAGGCAATACGGTGCTCAAAGGCGAAGCGCTGCAGCCGCTCTTTCAACTCAAGCCTGGTGAGACGTACATCCAGGAGCGGATCCGCAAAGGTCTCGAGCGCGCGCGGGAGCTCTACGGAGCCGGCGGCTATTTCGAGTTCACCGCGTTTCCTGATCTGCGTCCTCGTAACGACGGCTCCACGGTCGTCGATATCGTGCTGAAGATCAGCGAAGGGAAACAGTATTTCGTCAACCGCATTCACTTTACCGGTAACACGCACACGCGCGACCAGGTCATTCGGCGCGAGCTCGCGCTGGTCGAAGGCGGGGTGTTCAACACCGAAGCGTTGAAATACAGCTTGCGCCGGATCAACCAGCTTGGCTACTTCAAGCCGCTCGACGAGCGCGCGCTCGACGTCAAGCACGCCGATGGCACTGACGCCAAAGTCGACGTCGGCATCAAGGTGGAGGAGCAGAACAGGAATCAGCTCAACTTCGGGGCTGGGGCGTCGCAGTACGAAGGGTTGTTCATCAATTTCTCGTACACCACGGCCAATTTTCTCGGCAAAGGCGAAAGCCTGACGGTTGCAGTCCAGACCGGGACGCGTTCGCGAACCTATCAGCTGGCGTTCACCGAACCATTTCTGTTCGGGCGCGCGATCACAGCCGGGTCGAGCGTGTACTCGCGCAAGCTCGAGTACGCGGTGAACAGCAACACCACGGATTACAGCGAGGTCCGCAGCGGCTTCAATCTCACTTCGGGCTTTCCGATTCGACGGTTCACGCGCATCTTCGCAACCTATGGCTACGAAGTCATCGAAACGGCAATGACTGACGACCTGCAGAAAGCGCTGCAAACGGGCTCGAACAGCAACGCGTTCCTGCTCGATGAAGGCCGTTTCACCGAGAGCAGCATCACGCCGTCGATCGTGCACAACACGATCGACAACCCATTTGCGCCGCGCAGCGGCAAGCGGTTGACCGCGAAGTATCAATACGCCGGTGGATGGCTGGGCGGCACGAATCGTTTCATCAAACCAGAGCTCGAAGCGGTGATGTACTTTCCTGTCTCGCGCCGGACCGCGCTCGGCTTGCGCGCCAATGCGGGACGCATCTGGAACTACGGCGGCGGCGAGCTCCCCTACTACCAGCGCTATTTTCTCGGCGGCGAAACGCAAATTCGCGGCGTCGACGTGCGAACCGTCGGTCCGACCAACGCCAACGGCGTCGCCACCGGCGGCACCAAGTTCGTGCTCTTCAACGCCGAGTATTACTACGACATCTTCCCGCAGGTTCGCGCCCTTGCCTTCCATGATGCCGGTCAGGCGTACAGCGAGAACCAGCCAATCGATCTTCGACAGTTACGGACATCGACCGGTGTCGAGCTGCGGGTCACGCTGCCGATGATCAATGTTCCGTTCCGGCTGATTTACGCGTGGAACATCTACCGCGACTCGTTCCAGCCGCCGCGCGGGTTCCGGTTTGCCGTCGGCACGACCTTCTGATCAGGAGACGATGATGAAGCGAGCGAGACATGGCGTGTTGATAGTCGTTGCAGTCGGGTGTGTTTTCTTTGCCGGCGCGTGCCAGTCCCCCACGGACCCAGACGATACATTGGATGTCGATGATTTTCTGGAAATATCCGTGACGCCGAATCCCGCGATCGCACACGAGTCGACCGACGGAAAGACGTACCGCGTGGTTCGTGGGAACAATCAGCCGGATGACATTCTTACCTACGACTGGAAGACAGGTTTTTCGCTCGCGGTTACGCTCAACGGCAAGGCCGACGACAAGGATGCATTGGAGTTCCCTGTCGACATCACAAGCGTGACGTTGCAAGTCAAGCAGGCCTCGGGCGGCATCGTCACGCCGCCGACAGGCGGGGAACTCGAGTATTACACCTATGTCACGGCGGCAAGCGCAAATCGCTATGGCACCGTCAATCAGACGATCACGATCGCGTTCGAGGTGTGGTACGACCTGCCAAGTCTGCGCCGGGAAGCCCTTGTGCCCGTGACGCTGGCGTTCAAGGACAACGACGACACGACGTTCAGCAAAACGTACGACGTCAGGGTCGCGCCTTAGCAGCTGTGGCTTCTACAGCCATAGCCACTTCAGCACGGCATTCCGCCAGGCGTACGGCCGCTCTCGTTCGGAGTTCAGGCAGGCGGCTCTCCGGCGCTAAGCACTCTGTCTCGCAAGCTAAGAGCGCGTAACAAAACCTCCGGAACTTGATCCTTGTCGGCGAAGTAGCGTGAACGGGGTATAGGCGCCGCGCTGCTTCCAGATGGGATCTTGTCGAACGTTCTTGCCGATTCCCCCAGGACGGCCACGGGGGTGGGGGCGGCGACTCCTTTACTAGAAGTCGCCCAAACCAGCTCATCTTCCTGCGGCCTTCCTACGCGTCACGGCGCCCGTTGAGCGGCCGCACGTCCAGCGAGGGTTCCGCAGTTCGCACAGCTGCGCTTCGTCCGCCCGAGCCGGTCGATCGCTTCGCGGTGAATGAGGCGGGGCAGATTGGGCGACGACTGCTATTACAGGCTCTAAAGATCTTGGAAGCGGCCGCCACTTTCTGCGTGCTCTACTGCCGTTCGAGCGTTCGCCCGTTCAGTGGAGGACGTCATGAGTGAGAACCCTTGCGCGGCCTGCGACTGCGAGCTGGATGCGAATTCGATCAAGGTCACGATCGGCGGAAAGACTGTCGAGGTTTGCTGCGATGACTGCGCACAGAAGCTGAAGGAAGCTCATGCTTCGGCGACGGTGCCGAGGAAGGGCTGACTCATGAATACGAGTCAGTCAGCGGCGATCGCGGCGGTCGTACTGACGCTGGTGGACATCGCGGCGGCAGCGGCATCTTCGTCGGCGCGTGGTACAGCGCGTGAAGAGTGCGCCGACAGCGTGCGCACCGCGATAACGCCAGTCACGTTGCACCTGGTGGACCACGGCGGCCTCACACGACAGGCACGCGAGGAAATGATGCACGAAGCCGTTCATCCGTGGCGTGCAGTAGGTGCGAACGTGGAGTGGGCGAGCAGCGCGCCAACGCCGCAACGCGTTCAGGTTCGTGTCATTGTCACGCGCGATACGGTCCATGACGAGGCCGCGTTCGCGTCGTCGCGGGAGCGCCGAATGGCGTCGATTCTATTTGTCGACGGCAAGCCAATACCATTGGTCAACGTCTATCTAGTCGAGGTACTGCGTCTTCTGGAAGGCGTGCGTGTGAGCGACAAGGCGCTGTCCGATCGCCCGGCGGCCCTGCGCGACCGGCTGATGGGACGCGCGCTCGGGCGGGCCGTGGCACACGAACTGGGGCATTTCCTGTTCGAGTCGGCCGATCATGCGCCGTTCGGTCTGATGCGTGCGACTCACCCGATCGAGCATTTGATTAAGAAATCATCTGACGCCCTCGACCTCGTCATGCCGCCGTCGCTCGCGTGCGTCGTTGCGCGCATCAACCGTCAACCGTGAACCGTTTCAAGGCTGCGCTCCCGGCGGGGATCATGTCTGCTTGGCGACCACTTCGTAATGCGCCGCCTTCGCATCGTGGCGCACGAGATATTGCCTACGCTCCTCGGGAATCACCGCGGTCTCGTAGTCTGCACCGGTGACGGCACGCACATCATCAAGGGAGTCCCAGAGGATAATGGTGATGAACTCGACCTCGCCGCCATGTGGACGCCGCAACAGATAACTCCCGCGGAATCCCCTGACTTTGCTCAGACCAGGCAGTAACTCGGGCTTCAGCATCGCCTCGTAGGCATCCGCATCCTCGGCCTTCGTATAGCCGTGCCAGACTCTCGCAATCATCAATCCCCCTTCGTTCGCAATTAGGGTCGGCTCAACGACCGGAGCTGCCAGTCAATCGACGAACTGTGCGACTTAAGTCGCGGAACCGTACGGCGGTGGGCACTATCGTTGGACCATGAGATCCGCTCGCCACCGGAAGCAGCCTATCCCTCCGCATTCGCAAAGGAGAACTTGGAGGACTAACCATGCGCATTTTTGATCGCTTATTGCCGGTCGTCTTTTCTTTATGGGTGTTGAAACCCGTGCGGCGACTGCGGCGCGGCGCGCTGATGATCTGCCTGTGCGTCGCCCTGACCGCACTCAGGGGGCCGTGGGCGAACGCCGAGGAGCAATTCGGAGAGGTGCATTTTCCGGTCACCTGCGACGCCGGCGTCCAGAAGAAGTTCGACCTGGCGCTTGCGATGCTGCATACCTTCTCGTTTCCTGCGGCCGCCAAGACTTTTGCGGCCGTTTCCCGGGAAGACCCCGACTGCGCCATGGCGTATTGGGGTCTTGCTGCGACCGCGATAGGAAGCCTGTACGGCGGACGGCCGGGCCCCATGGCGTTAGAGGGGGAAATCGCAGTCGAAAAAGCCAAAGCCATGGGCGGGAAGACCTCGCGCGAGCGCGATTACATTGCCGCTATCGAAGTGTTCTACAGGGGTGCAGGCACGATCGACTACGCTACGCGTATGCGTGCCTACGCGAACGCTCTGGAGCAACTCCATCGCACGTATCCCGATGATCGCGAGGCCGAGATATTTTATGCCTATGCTCTGTCGGCTCTAGGGTCGCCGACCGACCAGACCTTTGCCTACCAGCTCAAGGGCGCCGCTATCCTTGAAAAGCTGCTGGTGGAGCTCCCCAATCATCCCGGGGTGATCCACTACCTGCTCCACGCTTACGACAACACCCCGCACGCTTCGCGTGGCCTAGCGGCCGCCCGTCGTTTGGCCGCGGTCGCACCTTCGTCGCCGCATGCGCTTCAATTTCCGGCTCACATCTACGTTCGAATGGGCCTGTGGCAGGAATCGATCGACACCAACCGCGCTGGCGCGGCCGTCGAGGATCTGTTTTTCAAACCGCACGCCATGGACTTTCTTGTGTACAGTTACTTGCAAATCGGGCAAGACGCAGCGGCCAAGCGCATCGTTGATGAAGCCGCGACAATCACAATCGTCCCACACATTCTCGATGCCTACGCGATGGCCGCGATGCCTGCGCGTTACGCGATAGAACGCCGGCGGTGGAGCGAGGCGGCGTCGCTCACCCTACCGCAGAGCGAATCTGCGTGGAGCCTTTTCCCGCACGCCGAAGCAACTCTGGTGTTTGCCCGCGCCCTAGGCGCGGCGAGAAGCGATAGCATCCATGCCGCAAGGAAGGATCTCGATCGCTTACAGGAACTGCGCGCCAACCTGATCAAAGCTAATAGCGAGGGTACTTGGCAAGAGTATTGGGTATCCCAGATCCAGAACCATCACCAGATGGTAACGGCGTGGATCTCGTATACACAAGGTCGCCGCCAGGAAGCGCTGCAAATGCTGCGTGCCGCTGCCGATCGCGAGGACTCTACAGAGAACGATCCCGTAATGCCGGGGCATCTTATCTCCGCGCGTGAGCTCCTGGGGGACCTGCTGATGGAGATGAATGAGCCCGCCCAGGCGCTGCAGGCGTTCGAGGCCGCGCTGAAAATCGAACCGAGCCGCTTCTGGACGCTGTTCGGAGCAGCACGAGCGGCCGACCGTGCAGGAGATTCGGCAAAGGCAAAGACCTTTTTCACGCGGCTCGTGGCGCAGACGGCGCATGCCGACCCCGATCGCCCGGCGCTGAAAGTGGCAAAGGCGTTTCTAGCAAAACGGTGATGAGGTCAGCCAAAACCATTCACGCCGCTGGAATCGTCATGGGATGAGGCTGCTCGGCGACGCGATCCTGATGTAGTGTCTGAAATGATGACAGCTCATGCTCGTCGATCGCCACGAGCTCGCCATCTAGGGCGCGCGTGTCGCGGGCGGTCCCACTGGATGTCGCGTGTGTTCGGCGCTGTATCAGTCGACAATCTTTCCTCCCGTAATGTTGGCGACAGTGCCGGTCATGCCACTTGCCAAATCAGATGCGATGAGGACTGCCACATTGGCGAGTTCCGCAAGCGTGGTCGATCGTCGTGTGTGACTCATGCTTTCCATGAGCGCCTGGAATTGCTCCCGAGGCATGCCCATAGCCTTGCCGTGGAGGCCGAAGACGACGTCGATGGTGTGTGTCTCGGGAATTCCGGTCGAGCGCAGGCAAACCGCGCGAACGCCGCGAGATGCGAATTCCGCGGACAGGCTGCGGGACAGGCCTTCCATCGCGGCCCACGCCGGCCCCATGCCGCCGACGAGGGGTGCCCCCAAACGGGCCGGCTCAGGCGTGTGCATGAGGATCACGCCGGAGCCCTTCTCGACCATGCGCCGGGCCGCAGCGCGCGCGGTCAAAAAATGCGCTCGCGTGTAGGTGGTGATCGGCAGAGCGAAGCTCTCGAGTGACAGATCAGAGAGCGGGATGCCTTGAATCCCCTGCTGCGGGATGCCGATGGCGTTGAACGAAACGTCGATCCCGCCGGCCTTGTCTGCCGTCTCGCTGGCATGCTTTTCCACGGCCTGCTCGTCGAGGGCGTCGACCTGCGCGACCTCGGCGACGCCATCTTCCGCCGCGATCGCGGCTGCCACGACTTCGACGGGACCGAGACTGCGGCCGGTCAAGAAGACTCTCGCGCCCTCGCGCGCGAAGGCCCGTGCCACCGCGCTGCCGACGGCGCCCCCGGCTCCGTAAATCACGGCGTTCTTGCCCTTGAGCAACATCGTTCGTTCTCCTTGACTGCCACCATTCTTGCGGCCTGCCTGGAAGACGAACCATCTGCGCGAAAGGATGCGCTCTTCGTCAGCTGCCCCTAGACCAGCGTGGTGAATTCTGCGCCGTCGATCACATAGCGGGCGTAGCGAAAATCGCGAATGCTGAGCAGCTTGTCACCATCCCACTCCAAGACCACAAAGTACGCTGGCACTGGCGACCCGTTCCGCGGATCGTGCACGAGGACCGCCGGCCTGCCCTCGACCGCGCCGAGGGCAAATTTCCAATCATCCGTCTGCGCGTAGTTGTGCAGATAGGTCCCCACCTCTGTCCGTCCGTTCATTCGGGTGCGGGCCACGAGGTCCAGCCGCACTTCATCCGCGAGCATCTCACGTATCGCGTCGAAGTCTCGCTCGTTGAAACGGTCCACATAGGCGGCCAGCAACGAGCGGTGTCGGGTTGACAACACGGGGAATGGACGCTCCACCGGCTGGTCCCCAAATTGGCGCAAACGCGCGCGACCGCGATGCAGGGCCGCCTTCACGGCTGGGATGGTCATGTCCATGATGCTGCTGATCTCCCGAAGGGAGTACCCGAGCACATCCATCAAGATGACACTGCTCCGCTGGGCGACGGGCAGCCGCATGAAGGTCCCGAGACTCGTGGCGGTGATCTGCGGATCGCGGTTGGTATTCACCGTGTCTGCCATCGTTTCCACATCCTGGCTGGAGTTCGATGCCGCGTGGCGCGTGCGGCGCCGCAGAAAGTCGAGCGCGGTGTTGTGCGCGATTCGAAAGAGCCAAGCCTCGGGGTTGGCGATCGGGCGAGCCCCCTCGAAGGCCTCGATCGCCTTCACGAGCGCTTCCTGGACAACGTCCTCGCCGTCGATCACCGAGCCCGTCACGCGGGCGGAGTAACGATGCAGCCGAGGACGCAATTCAACCAGAAGGCGATGAAACGATTCTCTGGCGTCCTCGCCGCCTGGAGTTCCCTCACTCATGATCAGAGTCCCCTCGTGGTTTCCCGCAGATCTCACCCCTCTCTGAGCATCCGATAGTTGCCCAAGATGGTGGCCTTACTTGAGTGGGGCGGCTCGACGCACCTGTCTCGAATACCGCGCTGGAACGCCCGAAACGCTTCCAGTTCGGGGAGGGGGTTGCTGCCATCCGGAGTGTCCACCTCCACAAAATGCACGAACGACTGATCGTCGAGCCGCAGGGTCAGGTAGCGGACGCCCGCTGGCGCCTTCGCGCGCAATTCTTCGAACACGCGCTCGATAAGCCGCTGGTTCTCTTCTGATTGATTCGACTTGGTTTGGTAGCGTATCAATGTCTGCTTCATGACGATGGGGCCCTCGCTGGGGTTTAGACCGTTATGCGGCCACAGACGTGAATTTTGTACGCGTTGTGGACTCGCATAACGGTCTACGGCGCGCGGATGTGCGCCAAGCCAACAACAAGAACTAGCCAAGGGCCGCGGAGTTAGCCGGATATCAAGGGCAGGGCCCTTGGCTAGTTCTATGGTGAAAGACGTCTGGAACACGATGAAGGATTCGGTGTCGACGCCTGGGCTCAGCCCGCATCCTTGGGCTCGGCTCGTGCGTCTTCCGGTCAGCCCGGCCGTCGTTATGCAACCGGAATCTGACACGTCGCCTTACTGTTTGCCGCCCGTGTGATAACCAACGATGGGACTTCCGCCGATGATGAAGTGATCGAATGTGCCGCTTGCGATCGGCCAATGCCTCCGAACTGCCAGGCGTCGACCGCGGCTGGCAGGCCGGTGAGCACCTCATTGAAGATTCCCATCACCGAACCGGAACTGCGGGTTCACGACGTGTGCTATATGTCGAACCGTACAACGACAGCTGGTATGGATCTCGCGGCCAAGCTCGAATTGCTCAGACAGATCCCGTACTTTGGCGCACTGCCTGCAGCCGAGCTCAACGCGCTTGCAACCGGCCTGCGCGAACGCCACTATCAAGCGGGCGACGTGATCTTCCAGAGGGGCGACCAGTCCGAAGGACTGTGCATCGTCCTCAGCGGCGGCGTGCGAACCGTGATCAGATCCGAGGAGGGCCGTGAACAGGTTTTGAAAGTGTTCGGACCGGCACGCACGTTCGCGGACATCGCAGTGTTCGACGATGAGCCGCAGCCAGCGGAAGCGATCGCGGTCTCGGACACCACAGTCGTTGTCATTCCACAAGCCGACCTGTTCGATCTTCTGAGACGCCATCCCGACGTCGCTATCGAGGTCATCCGCCTCTTTGCTTCGCGCCTTCGCGCATATAAGCAAATGGTTGAAGACTTCTCGCTGCGGACAGTTGTGGCACGCGTCGCCCGACTGCTCGTCGACCGCGCACGTGGGAGCCAGACACTCGTCGAGGCGCCGGCCAGCTCGAGTCCCGAATACACACAAGACGAGATTGCCGCGATGGTCGGGTCAGTACGCGAGGTGGTCCAGCGAGCGCTCAAGACGCTCGAACACGCGGGGCTGATTCAGATGGCTCGCGGGCGGCTTCAGATCATCGACGTGGAAGCGCTCGCTAGCTGGACCGAGTCCGAGTCGACTGTGGTGAGCCCGCCTTGATTTTCTCGATCGGCCGATCCTGCTGTTTCAATCAGTTACATCGCAGAAACAATTGAGAAACATCTCGCTCTGACACTGGAAGCGGTAGAGGGCGATTGAGAAAGTTGACGTTTGCGGCCGTCGCACTGGCAGCGATCGCTGTCGCGGCGTTCCTGTGGGGCCGCGCGGTGTGGACCCAATCGGAGGATAACGCGGCGGCGGGTGTGGTGCGCGTGGTCCGGCGAGACGTCGGGTCCGTTGTCAAAGCCACGGGGATTATCAAGCCGCGCGTGGGCGCCGAAGTTCGTGTCGGTTCCCGGATTTCCGGGGTCGTGAAACGCCTGTACGTCCGGATCGGAGACCGCATTAACAAAGGACAGCTGCTCGCAGAACTCGACGACCGTGACCTCATCGCTCGCCGCAACGAGGCCGCCGCCGCGTTGCAACAAGCGGATGTGAATCTGAGCTACGCGCGGACCGATCTTCAGCGTAAGCGTCAGCTCAACGAGGCGGGCGCAGTGGCACGGATCGACCTCGATCTGGCGGAGCGCGCCGCAGCCGTGGCCGAACAGCAGGTCAGCGCCGCACAAGCAAGCCTCGAGTACGCGACGACGCAGCTCGCCTACGCCCAGATCATCGCACCAATCGCTGGCGTCGTCGCGTCAGTCTCGACACAGGAAGGTGAGACGGTCGCGGCCAGCTTTGCAGCGCCGACGTTCGTGACGCTGATCGACCTCTCGCGCCTCGAAGTCTGGGCTTACGTGGATGAAACCGACATTGGACGGATTCGTATCGGACGCGGTGCCAAATTTACCGTGGACACCTACGGCGACCACGAGTTCGAGGGGCAGGTCACTGCCGTGTATCCGAAAGCGGAGATTCGGGACAACGTCGTGAATTACGTCACGGTGGTGCGATTCGAGCCGCCGCGCGATCGAACGCTCCGTCCTGAAATGACAACAACCGTTCGCATCGCGCTTGACACGCGCGAGAACGTGCTGGCGCTGCCCATTCGTGCGGTGCGTCGGGATGGTGACGGAGCATTCGTCTTGTCCCGGCGCGGCGACGCCATCGAACGGCGGCTGGTGACCACCGGCGGCCGGGACGAGTCGTACTGGGAAATCGTCGACGGTTTGCGCGAAGGCGACGAGGTGTTAATCGGCGATGTGAACAAAGAGGATGTCATCGATGATCGAGCTGCACGCGATCGGTAAAACGTATACGCGACCGACCGGCGAGACCGTCCAGGCGTTGTCCGATGTCTCGCTGCGGATCGACCGCGGTGAATTCGCGGCCGTCGTCGGCGCCTCAGGATCGGGCAAGTCCACCCTGATGAACATCCTCGGGCTCCTCGACGCGCCGACCACTGGACGGTACTTGTTCGATGGGCGCGATGTCTCGGACCTGAGCGTCGCCCAGCAGGCCCGCTTCCGGAACAAGAATGTCGGGTTCGTGTTCCAGGCGTTTCATCTCCTGCCGAGGACGAGCGCGCTCGAGAACGTCGAGCTGCCGCTGCTGTATTCCGATCGCACGTCGACGAACGGTCTTGGCCGCAAGGCGCTCGAGGCGGTCGGCCTCGCCGAGCGCGTGCATCACACACCGTCCGAACTGTCTGGTGGCGAGCAGCAGCGCGTCGCCATCGCGCGGGCGCTCGTCAACAACCCGGATCTCTTGTTGGCTGACGAACCCACCGGAAACCTGGATCCGCAGTCGGCCGGCGAAATCATGCGGATCTTTCAGACGCTGAGCCAGTCCGGCCGCACGATTGTCCTGGTCACGCACGATCCCGCCATGGCGACGCACGCCCGGCGTGTCGTGCGACTCGAGCGGGGCCGTGTGATTGCAGATGCTCAGCAAGCGCCACTCACGACGATGCTGGAGCCCTTCGACGTCGCTCAGGGCACGGAAGTGCGATGAGGACGATGCGTCTCGTGACACACAGCATGCGCGCGATGGCCCGATATCCGCTGCGGAGCGCGTTCGTGATGCTCGGGAGTTTGATGGGAGTGGCCGCTCTGACACTCGTCGTATCGCTCGGCCAGGGCGTGCAGGCCAAGATGTTGAAGACCCTTCGGCAGATCTTGGGTGATTCATCCATTCTCGTGATCTCGGGCGGGAGTCGCATCATGGGGAGCCCGCGAGCCGGCGCCTCACGGCTGACGATCGACGACTTGAGCGCGGTCGCAGCCGGGCTCGACGGCATCGAGGCGTGGGATCCCCAGCAGGACCTCTCGAGCGTCGTGCGGTATCGGGACATCACGGCCACCGTGCGCGTCCTGGGGCAGTCCGAGCGAGGCGAGCGCGTGTGGGCGCGGGCGGTGCAACGTGGGGAGTACTTTGACGCTGCGGCCGTCACCGCCGCCGCCCGAGTGGCGGTCATCGGCGACACCATTGCGCGGACGTTGTTTGGACAAGAGGACCCGCTGAATGCCGAGATCCGGATCGGTGCCGTTTCCTTTCAGGTGATTGGTGTGCTCGAGCCGTTTGGGACTGACATGCATGGGATGGATCGCGACAATGAAATCGTCGTCCCGATTTCGACACTGATGCGCCGGCTCACAAACGTCGACACGATCGCGGCGGCCAAGCTGCTGGTGAAGAATCCGGATCAGGAAGAAGCGATCGCAGGCGAAGTCGGGCGCATCTTGCGCGACCGTCATGCGCTGATGTCGGACGAACCCGACGATTTCAGGATCGTGACGACCGTCGAGGTGCGAAAGATGATGGCGTGGATTCGGCGCGTACTATTTCTGTTGGTGCCGATGGTGGCCGCCGTCGTCCTGCTTGTCGCCGGCATCGTCGCGGCCACGCTGATGCTCTCGTCCGTCAATCAGCGCATCACAGAAATCGGCTTGCGTCGTGCCATCGGTGCCCGGCCTGAAGACATTCGGCTGCAGTTTGCGACCGAAACTGCAGCCATGATTTTGATCGGCGGCCTCGGCGGCCTGCTGCTCGGATACGCGGGTGCGCGGCTTGTCGCTGAAAGGATGCAATTGGGCGATCCATTCTCGTGGGAGGCGGTGCTCGTTGGGATGCTCGCCGCGGCAGCCACCGGAGTTCTGGCTGGCGTCCTCCCGGCGCGCCGCGCAGCGCAGTTGCATCCTGCTGTCGCGCTCCGATGAGGCTCCGCCCTTCGACGACGCTCAGGGCGGGCCGCAGTGTCCGCCCGGGGCTCAAGGCCTTTCTGGCACATCGCGTCCGGGCAGCCCTCGCGGTCTCGAGCGTGACGGCGGGTGTCGCCGCTATTGTGCTCACGAGTGCGATCGGCACAGGCGCGGAGGCCGAAATCCGCCGCCAGATCGAGAACATCGGCGCGAACCTACTGGTAGTGAGACCCGCGCAAGTCAAGCGGTTCGTTGCGCGAAAGGGCGTGAAGGGAACCGTCACCACACTTCGATTGGACGACTTTGACGCGATTGCCGCGCTGGGCCCGGTCGCCGAGGCCGTCCCGGGCATCGAAGCACCTGTCAAGGTGAAAGCTGGCGCATCGGCGATGACCACGAAGGTGCTCGGCACGGCTCCGGAGTTTCCCGATGTGCGCCGGTTCCAGATCGACAGCGGTCGATTTTTCGACGCCGATGACAATCGCCTGGCGCGTCGTGTCGCGGTGCTTGGCGCGCGGGTCGCCGACGCACTCTTTGAAGAGAATCCGGTTGGCCAGCCGATTCGCATCGGCGGGATTCCGTTCGACGTCATCGGCGTGCTTGCGCCGAAAGGCGCTGTGGCGGGCGGCGACGAGGACAATCAAGTCGTGGTCCCGATCCGCACCGCCCTTCGTCGCCTCTTCAATGCGACGTGGCTGAACACGATTTTCGTGAGTGTCAACGACTCGCGCGGGATGGCGGATGCCGAGCGGCAAATCAGCACTCTGCTCCGGGAACGCCATCGCGTCGGGCCGGAAGAACAAGCGGACTTCGAAGTCCAAAACGCGACCACCTTCCTGGCTCTTCAACAGGACACCGCAGAGACGCTACGCCGATTGACCACTGGCGTGGCCGCGGTCGCCCTAATCGTGGGCGGGATGGGCATCCTCGCGCTCATGCTGATGTCGGTCAGAGAACGCACGGGTGAGATTGGTCTCCGCATGGCCGTCGGCGCCCAGCCGCGCGACATCCTGGTCCAATTCCTGTTCGAGGCGACGCTGTTGGCGCTCGGTGGTTGGACGGTCGGACTCGTGCTGGGGGGCACTGGGGCAACGGTTGTGGCACTCAGCACGAGCTGGAAGATCGGCGTTCCGTGGGAGGCGCTCTTCGTCTCGCTTGGCATGGCGCTGACGATCGGCCTTGGCTTCGGGGCGCTTCCCGCGCGAAGGGCGTCGCTGATTCCTCCGATTCAGGCGCTGCGGACCGAGTGAATTTCATTTCCTTACGTTCCAGCAACAATCGAGCAACGTTTGTCCCTGACACTCGGTTGTCAGACGGAACCGTTTATAGCCCTGATGCACGTGGAAACATGGAGCATCATCCAAGCGAGCATCGTCCCGCCTGGACAGCAGATCAGCATCACTTGCACGTATCCTGACCAGGGACACGAAGCGCTCACGTACCTATGAGAAAAGGAAAGGTCAACGCCGGCGACGACAAGAGCAGCAACGCGGAAGACACGGCGATAAACCGTCCATCCACAGGTGCGCGTGTGCTAATCATCGACGATGACGAACGGCTGAGCGCGCTCTTGACCGAATATCTCGGTCGCTTTGGCTACTCCGTGCGCGCCGTGCCGGATCCTCAGGACGGGATGCGCGCACTGAAGGCCGATCCGCCCGACATTCTGGTGCTCGACATCATGCTTCCCGGCACCGACGGGCTTACCGTCTGCCGCAAGGTTCGCGAACAGAGTCGCATTCCGATCATCATGCTCACCGCGCGTGGCGATGTCGCCGACCGCATCGTCGGGCTCGAGCTGGGCGCAGATGACTATCTGCCGAAGCCGTTTGAGCCGCGTGAGCTCGTCGCGCGAATGCAGGCCGTACTGCGCCGGGGCGCACACGAGAGCGAGGAAATCGTGCGGATGGGCCCACTGGAGGTGAACTGGACAAGCCGGTCGGCCTCATTGAACGGGCGAACACTCGCGTTGACCACTGCCGAGTTCGAGGTTCTCGGATTCCTCCTGCGAAACCGCGGACGTGTCCTCAGTCGAGACCGCATCATGGAAGCCCTGCGCGGCACCGACGCGGAAGCATACGACCGCTCCATCGATGTGCTCATCAGTCGTGTGCGCCAGAAGATCGGCGACGACGCCAAACATTCGACATTCATCCGGACCGTGCGCGGGGTTGGCTACAGCTTCACGGGAGGCGGCCATGATTGACCGTGAATCGGTGTTCGCCAAGCTCGTGGCCATCATGGTGGCCATGGCGGCCAGTTTGCTGCTCCTGGTAGGCGCCTTCTTTTTCTTCTCCGTGAGTCCGAGCATCCATTCGGCAATCGATCGTGTCCTCGAGAAATACACGCGCACGATTGCGGCTGCGTCGCCCGATCTGGCAACCGCGAACCGGCTGACCAACGAGCTGAATCTCCAGGTGCGCTACGAGGGACCGGAGGGCAGCTGGTCGACGGTTGGCGATCTGCCGAACGTCGACGATGTACGGCAGCGGCGAGTGCCGCAAGCGAGTCGTGTGCTCCTGCGCCCGACCTACTACGTGGTAGCCGCACCAAATGGAGGCACATACCTATTCGCCTGGAATCTTGGCGGCCGGATGTATGAGGCTCATCTCACGGTCCTGATTCTGCTCTTCGTACTCATGGCTGCGGTGATCCTTGTGGCCCACTCGGTGTTGCGGGGCCTGCTGCAGCCGTTGCGAGTGCTCAACGAAGGCGTGGCCCGGCTGGGCGGCGGCGAGCTGGATGTCGTCCTC
This sequence comes from Acidobacteriota bacterium, assembly GCA_046727855.1. Classification (GTDB taxonomy): domain Bacteria; phylum Acidobacteriota; class Vicinamibacteria; order Vicinamibacterales; family UBA2999; genus DASPWV01. The sequence continues at coordinate 36,002 of JBKPDL010000025.1, read as the reverse complement.
CCCAACGAGAGGCGCGACGAGTTCGGCCGACTGACCGGCGCGTTCAACCAGATGGTCGGTCGCGTGCGGGAGATGATCGCCGCCCGGGATCAACTTCTGCTGGATGTCAGTCACGAGCTTCGGTCGCCCCTGACGCGCATGAAAGTCGCACTCGAACTGCTGCCAGAGAGCGAGCAACGAATCGGTATGGCCGCGGATGTCTCGGAGATGGAACGAATGATCGCGGAGCTGCTCGAATTGGAACGGCTTCGCGGCGGTCGCGGCGTCAACCCCGCACGTCAGGATCTCGTGCCGATTCTGCGCGACATCGGGGAGAGTTTTTACAATAGACCGCCTGGCGTCCGTGTCGCCTCGACGTCGCAAGAGATTCCGGTCGATATTGACGCAGAGAAGCTACGCAGGGTTTTGCGCAATCTCGTGGAAAACGCCGTCAAGTACTCTCTGGCTGACAGCCGCGCCGTCGAGGTGTCGGCTACTCAGAATGGCGACCGCGTCATCATTCGCATCACGGATGATGGCCCGGGCATTCCTGATCGCGACATCCCGAGCCTCTTCGAACCGTTCTTTCGTGTAGATCGTTCGCGCTCCAAGAAGACAGGCGGGTATGGTCTGGGTCTCAGCATCTCGAAACGCATTGTCGAGGCGCACGGCGGCACGATTGCCGTCGCAAACAACGATCGGCGTGGAGCGTCATTTGTGGTGACATTGCCGAAGGCTGGGTGACGCGGTCACTTGGATCTGATCTCCTTCACAACTTCTTCATAACCGTTTGCACACTGGACTCGAGGCGGCGGGGCGCCGCTTGGAGCGGGCCACATCTTCCGGGTCGGCGGTCTAGATACAATCGTTGTGTTGTCAGACTCCGACCCACCGACAGTAACGATCGTTGGTGAGGCTGTTGCGGCCATGACGATTCTCGTGGTCGAAGACGAGCGCAAAACGGCGGACACGATTCGCCGCTATCTCGAACACGACGGGTACGACGTGGTGGTGTGTTCGGATGGCGCGGCGGCCCTGAACGAGGCTGCGTCCCGCCGCTGCGATCTCGTGGTGCTCGATCTTGCCCTTCCGGCACTCGACGGCATCGAAATCTGCCGGGCACTTCGCGAGTCAGGCCACCAGGTGCCGATCATCATGCTGACAGCGCGCACGACCGAGGACGATCGCGTGCGCGGCTTCGATGTCGGCGCCGACGATTACGTGACGAAGCCGTTCAGCCCTCGGGAGCTCGTACGGCGCGTGCGCGCGGTTCTTCGCCGTGGCCACTCGCCGGCGTCTCACGTGTTGCGCCGTGGCCCATTGTCCGTCGATCTCGAGACGCGCCACGTGTTCGTCGACGAACGCGAGGTGCCATTGACAGCGACGGAGTTTCGCCTCCTGATCACGTTGATGATGGCCCCCGGCCGCGCATTCACGCGATCGGAGCTTGTGGAACACGTGTTGAACGAGGACGGCGATGCGCTCGAGCGGACGATTGACGCTCACGTCATGAATCTGCGGCGAAAGCTCGAGTCCGATCGCGCGAGCCCTCGGTTCATTCTCACTGTCTTCGGCGTGGGGTATCGGTTCGTTCATGCGCTGGATGCGTCGTAGCCTGAAACGCCGGATTCTAGTAACGGTAGGCGCGCTCGTGTGTCCCGCGCTCGCGCTGGTCGGCTATCTCGCAACCGAGGTGAGCCGGCGCGAGTTCACTCGCTTGGTCCTCGTTGAGCCGTCCGATGTGGCCTGGCGGCAGCAGCAGGCGACGGAGCTCGCCGAGACGATAACTCCGGCACTCGACGGCATCATCGACGCGGGTGCGACCGTTCGGGCGGAGGCGGCGCTCGCCCGCTCGGCGGCCACGCTGGGCCGAGGTGTCGTGGCGCTCGTCATCGGCGTCGACCGATCGTTGATTGCCGCTTATCCATCGCGGCACGTGCGCATCGGCCCGCGCGCTCCCGACGGCGCATTCGATGTGGAAGGCGCGGCACCGTCAGACGCGCGAAGCGGCCAATGGCGTCTCCACGTGCGCGACGGCGGCGCCGTGGTCCTAGGCCGAACGGGTCAGCCCATCGCTCACGTGTATGTGTTGGAGGATCCTGACGCGCGACTGCGCCGCGAGGCCGAATTCACGACGTCCGTGACCGGTGGCGTGATCGTCGTTGTCCTTCTGGCGGGAGCGCTCTCGATGGGCGTCGTCGCTGCTCTGGCGAGGCACATCGTTCGTCCGGTCGAAGAACTGACCTCATTGGCCTCACGGTTTGGCGCGGGCGATCTGACAGCGCGGTCTCAAGAAGCCGCGCCAGACGAGATCGGGCATCTCGCTCGCTCGTTCAACGAGATGGCGGATCGCCTGGTGCAGGCGGAACAGATTCGCCGTACGATGCTCACCGACATCGCCCACGAGCTGCGCACGCCTTTGACCAACGTTCGCTGTCAACTCGAGGCGGTACAGGACGGTCTGTTGCCTGCGACGTCGGAGACGATCGGCTCGCTCAATGCTGAGATCCTTTCACTCATGCGAGTGATCGACGATTTGCAAGACCTCGCCTTGGCTGACGCCGGTCGCCTCAGTCTGCACATCGAACCGTGTGACATCGCGGTGGAGTTGCGATCTCTCGTCCGCGCGAGCGAACGGCCTGAGGGACCGTCGATCGCTGTCCAGGCTTCGTCATCGCTCATGGCTCGCGTCGATCCGAAGCGATTTCGCCAAGTTGTCCGCAATCTTATCGCCAATGCCGTGGCGGCTCTCCCACACGCCGGTCACGTCACAGTCTCAGCGGTGGCCGCCGGCGAGTGCGTCGAGATTCGTGTGATTGATGACGGACCTGGTGTTCCTCCGGAGCATCTACCGCGAGTCTTCGATCGCTACTATCGCGTCACCGACCGAGGGAATCGTTCCGGCGGAACCGGCGTTGGCCTCGCCATCGTCAAAAGGCTGGTGGAACTCCAGGGTGGGACTGTTGCGGCAGCCAGCCGGCCGGAAGGTGGGATGGTGTTTTCGCTGACGCTGCCTGGCGTCAGCGCGTCGTGAAGCCCTTCATAACTTCTTCATACCTCTACGCACACTCTGAGCAGAGAGGCGCGCCTGCCAGAGAGGAAGTTGTTATGCGTACAAGGATTGCTGCTTTGGGGTGTCTCATTGCGTTCTGCCTCGGACCGACCGCTCGAGCATGGTCCCTGCCGCCGGCGGCGCTGTTGATGGTGAGCCCGAATTTCTCCAATGCACTCGTGGCCTATATGGACAACCGGGCGAAGGCGGACGCGTTCTCTGGAACGGTGCTCGTGACAGAACGGTACCGGCCGTTGTTCTCATACGCAACGGGCTGGGCCGATCGCGAGCAGGGGTCTGTCAACCGCCCGGACACAAGATTCAACATGGGATCGATAGGCAAATCGTTCACGGCAGCGGCGATTATGCAGTTGGCGGAGCAAGGAAAGCTCTCGTTGACAGACACGATCGGTGAACACGTGCCCTCCTATCCTCGGCCGGCGGCTGACACGATCACTATTCATCACCTGCTGACCCATCGATCCGGTCTGCCGGCATCGTTCATCAATGCGCGCTTCTGGGCGCTGAAAGATTCACTGCGGCTGAATAGAGACTACCTGCAGCTCTTCATTGATGAACCGCTCGCCTTCGCGCCTGGCACGATGACGCTCTACAGCAATCCAGGATATGTGGTGCTCGGCGCCATCGTCGAAAGTGTTTCGGGTGAGGAATACTCAGAGTACGTCCGGCGCCACATCTACCAACCTGCCGGCATGAATCAGACCGACTCGCCGACGCGAGACGGGCGGAAGATCGCCGTCGGGTACACCCTGCTCAGCGCGCCGCCATCGGGAGAGCGCCAGCGAGTTGAACCGCTTCACGGCGCCCAAGCGTCGGGCGGCGGACAGTCCAGCGTGCGCGACCTGATCCAGTTCGCCCAAGCGTTGCAGAGTGGCAGGCTAATGAGCGCCGCGTACTTCGAGCTCATGATCACGGGGAAGGAATCGATGGAGCCAGGGGGACCGCCGGTTGTTGCGTATGGATTCCTGGAGCGTCGGGTGAACGGCGTTCGGGTCATCGAGAATTCAGGTGGCGCGCCGGGAATCAACGCCACGCTGAGCTTTCACCCGGATTCCAAAAACGCTGTGGCAGTGTTAGCGAACTACGATCCCCCGGCAGCGACCGATGTTGCCCGAACCATTGAACGCCTCCTGATCGAGCCGTGAATCGGAAGAAGGCAGATCGATCGACGAAAGATCTTGATAGCCCGACGGCAAACGACCAATCGACAATCGATTCAGCGGGCGCACCGGGAGATGCTTCCTCATGTGGGGCTTGATCGTTGCAACGTTGTGTTCGGGCCTCTTTGCGGGTGCGGCGATCTACATTACGGCCGTTGAGCATCCAGCGCGCCTGTCTTGTGGCACGGAGGTCGCCCTTCGCGAATTCGCACCGAGCTACCGGCGGGCGACGGTGATGCAGGCGCCCCTCGCGCTAGCCGGGTGCGTCACCGGACTGTGGGCGGCGTGGGCACGGGACGATCTCTGGCTGGCCTTGGGCGCTGTTCTTCTCGGCGCCGTGGTCCCATTCACGCTGGTCGTGATTCTGCCAACCAACCACCAGCTGCTCGACCCGGCTCTCGACCCGCATTCCCACGAAGCGACAAAACTTCTGAACCGGTGGGGACGTCTTCATGCGACGAGGACCATCATGAGCAGCGCCGCATTCGCGCTCTTTGTTCTGCGCCTGACTGTGGCGTGAACGGATGCTCTGCCTCGGACAGCGATTTCTGCGACTGCGCAAGACGGAGGACCAATGACACAACATCCAGAGGAAACCCAAATACGCGCACTCGTAGACAACTGGGCGGAAGCAGTCCGCGCGAAGCACATGGATCGAGTGCTTGCACACCATACCGAGGACATCGTGATGTTTGATGTGCCGACGCCGCTGCAGGCCAGGGGGATGGAAGAGTACCGACGAACGTGGGAACTGTTCTTCGACAGCAGCCCCGGAGGGCCGGGATCGTTCGATCTGACGGAGTTGCACATCACCGCCAGCGAAACGGTCGCGTATTGTCACGCACTCGTGACGATCTTTGACGCGACCGTGCGACTAACCATGGGGTTGCGCAAAGATGACGGGCAATGGCTCATTGCGCACGAGCACCATTCCTATCCAATTGAGCTGAAATGAAGTCACCACGTTAACCCGAGGTAATCCGCTCTCCGTCAATGGAACTCGCGACGTGAGCCGAGAAGATGCCGTCGACCCTGAGCATCAAGCGCTTCTCGCCGACTCGGTCGGTCTCGCGTTGCTCGTCGTATTCGAAACGCTGGCTCCTGCCGAGCGGCTCGCGTTTGTGCTGCACCACATGTTCGCCATGCCGTTCGACGAGATCGCTCCCATTGTCGGGCGCTCGCCCACCGCGACCAGGCAGCTTGCGAGCCGCGCGCGGCGTCGCGTGCAGGGCGTCGCACCGGTCCCCGATCCTGATCTCGCTCGCCAGCGGGAAGCTGTGGAGGCCCTCCTTGCTGCCGCGCGCAACGGCGACTTCGACACATTGCTCGCGGTGCTCGACCCAGACGTCGTGGTTCGAGCCGATCGCGGCGGCGCGCGAGCGGGCGCGACCGTCGTCCGCGGTGCGCGGGCGGTTGCCGGGCAGGCGCTGACGTTCTCGCGGCTTATCGGACGTGCACGACCGGCGCTTGTGAACGGAGCCGCGGGAATCGTGTCGTGGCTTCCGGATGGACGGCCGTTTTCGGTGATCGGCTTCACGGTCACGCGTGGAAAGATCGCCGCAATTGACATCCTCGCGGACCCCGCGCGCCTCCGCCAACTGGATCTGACCGCCCTCGACGACTGACGCCCGCTGTTGTCTTGAACCGGAAACGCATCGTTACTTTCGCCGCGAAGCGCGCTTTCTGAAGCCCGACTTGGGGACGAGCGCTGTCCGGCTGACATCCGGGTAGAACGACCAATCCGCGGGAAGAGCGCCAGGCGCTTCATGTGCCAGTTGCAATAGCCCACGATAAGCCGCGTACGCGAAGACGGCGTATGACTTCGCAAGGCCCGGGGCGAAGCCGAGATTGCGATAACAGATCTCCAGGTACGCGATGCGTGTTGACGCAACACGGTTCAGCACCTGGCGCACGATCGGATCCTCCGCGGCTTCGGCCAGCGCCGCGTAGAGTGAACGCGATCGTGGCGGCTGTGATGCGGCATCCAGCATCAGTTCGAGCCGACGTCGATCGTCGGTCACGGCATCCAGCCCTTTTATCGCTTCCGTCGTAGCACGTTGCTCCCAACGCGCAAGTGCGACGCGAAGCAGTTCTGACCGTCCGTGAAAGTGCCAGTAGAAGCTGCCTTTCGTGACCCCAAGTCGCGTCGCCAATGCGCTGACCGTGAGCGCACGCAGCCCTTTTTCCGCGATGAGCTGCAGCGCGGCCTCAGCCCAATCCGAAGCGGTTAACGTCGGGCTTCCCAGTCGCGCCGCACCTGTCCCTTTACGCGCCATCGGATCGAATTCTCTCCATACCTGAGGGTATTGACAACCTGACCTTCCGTACTCTAGGGTATGGAGAAATGCAAGCGAGCGATCGAGCGGACATCGAGGCGCTGGAAGAATCCTTCAATGCGGCGGAGCGCGACGCCCGCGCGCTCGTAACCGGCTTGAGCGAGGAATTGGGCGCATGGCGCGCCGAACCCGGTTCGTGGAGCGTTGCCGAATGCCTTGATCACCTGGCCATCGCCAACCGTGTGTACCTGCGCGCGATGCAGCCTGCCGCCGAGCGGGCTGTGGCGGAAGGACGTCTACGGCGTAGGCCTGCACAACCGGGACTGATCGGCGGTTGGTTTATCCGTACGCTCGAACCGCCCGTGAAGCCTCGCTTCAGACAGAAGGCGCCTCAGAAAATTCGCCCCCGCCTCTCGCCGACGCTTCACGACGCGATCGAACAGTTCCTCGCATCACAGAATGAAGTGCGCACATTCCTGCGGAAGTACGTGGACATTGATCTCGCCGCGGTGCGCTTCGCAAATCCCTTCATCCGCGGCGTGCGCTTCAGCCTGGCCACGGGCTTGCACGTCACTGCGGCGCACGAGCGCCGTCACTTATGGCAGGCCTGGCGGGTGCGCCAGGCGGCGGAGCGAGCGCTCGCAGCCTAGGATTTGCGTCGACTTTCGCTGACGCGTGCCGACTGGTCGACCGAATCCGGCGCAGCGATTCGCATGCGCTCCATCAGCTCGAGAAGCTTGCCGGTCGTGTTCCAGTTGCGGATGGTCATGTTCTGGTAGGCCGGCGTCCCGACGATGCGACTCAGCTGACTCTGGGTGGCTTTGCTGATCAGGCGGGAAAAGTACAGCACGCCGTCGCCGGCAAAGACGCGGTCTACTCCTGGTTTGGCGGTTACACTCTGCATGGCCTCGTCCACCGTCAACAGGTGCTTCAGGAAAATCACGTCGTAGCGATATGCGCTCGGGCGGCCGCCGAAACCCCTCGGCGCTCCCTCCACAATCGCTTTCATCTGCTCGAACGAGCACACCACGACGCGCGACTGATACGCGAACGTCTTCGATAGCGCCTTCTCTATCTGGCCGGTCAGCGCGTGCTGATTCGAACGGCCGGCCGCGAACAGAACGTTTCCACTCTGAATATAAGTAGACACATCGCGAAGGCCTTGCGCTTCGAAGCTGGCCTTGAGGGCTGGCATCTTGATCAGATTGCTTCCGCCGACGTTGATGCCGCGCAGCAGCGCGACGTACAAGTTCACAGCTTCATACTAGCAGCGCCGAGACGGCTGCTTGCAGTAGGACGCGGGGCTAAAGCCCCGCGCTACGTGGGTTCATGAATCACATGTAGCGCGGACCTTTAGGTCCGCCCATCCACGCGAGCCGCAGGCGAGCGACGCAACGGTTGCAGGAGGAGCGTTCCGCCAACCCGGGAAACGCAATCACGATGCGATGATCCACGTTCGGAGAATCATCATCGCTCGGCTGCCTTTCTGCGCCCAGGGCGGGAGCATAATATGACGATAGCCCCGAGGTTTTTATGCATCCACAACCTCTCGTGTGCGCGCGCGACGTCGAAGCGAGCAGTCGCTGGTATCAACGTCTCCTCGGCTGTCAGAGTGCGCACGGCGGCCCGGAGTATGAGCGACTGGTCGCGGATGGCCGGCTGATCCTTCAATTGCATGCTTGGGACGTGGAACATCACCATGGTCGCATCGGCGATCCAACCATCAGGCCGTACGGAAACGGCGTGGTCCTGTGGTTTGAACTTGACGACTTCGACGCTGCCCTGAAGGCCGAGATCGTCATGCCACGCCACCGCAATCCTCCCGACGGCAACGGCGGGCCCAATCACTGGGAAATCTGGCTGCGCGATCCCGACGGCTACACCGTCGTTCTCGCCAGCCCGGACGGCTCCGCGGATGGAAATTGGAGGCCCGATGAACACCAAATCAAAGAGGAGGTAAGAACACGTCTCACCAGCGAACTTGACCCTCGGCATCTTCCACCAAAACGACGTCGTACTTGTCCAGCATCGGCATCAGAACGGCTTCAAGTTCGCGCTTCCACAACTCGCCCTCGTAAAACTTTGCTTTCATCGGCTCACGCGACGCGAGATCCGGAAACCCACGCATGAAGAAGAACGTGTCCGGGTCTTCGATCGACAGAAACGGACCCAGGATCTTCATTCCGATTTCCTCGTGCGCAGGGACGGATTTGGACCGAAAGATCTCCAGAAACTGATCGCGTTTGCCAGGCTTGGTCTTGTACGTGCGCATTTCGATGATCATGTCGCCCTCAGCTCGACGTTTGCCCTTCACGAGTATCGCGACTCCAGACCTCGAGCGCGTGAAGCAGGACATCGGTTCCGAGCCAACCATAGGAGATGAACGTGGCTCGCGAGAATCTCAGCGATTTGAAAGTTGCCGGGGCGTGATTATCAGCTCGCGTGGCCAGCGGCCGAGAGGCGCCGGTCCAGATCGTAGGCGGCGCTGATCAGCGCCAAGTGCGTGAAAGCCTGCGGGAAGTTGCCGAGATGTTGGGCTCTGGGGCCCAGCTCCTCGCCGTACAGTCCTACGTGATTCGCATAGCCAAGCATCTTCTCGAAGAAGAACCGCGCCTTGGCAAGATCGCCCATGCGCGAGAGGCACTCGACGTACCAGAAGGAGCACATCGAGAACGTACCCTCCTGACCAGTGAGGCCATCGGAGAAAGACTCTCCGAGACGATAGCGATAGACGAGCGAGTCGCTTACCAGCTCCTGCTCGATGCCGCGCAGGGTGTCGACCCACCGCGGGTCGGTCGGCGACACGAAGCGCACCAAGGGCATGAGCAACGCTGCGGCGTCGAACGTGGCCGCGCCCGGGTGTTGCACGAAGCCGCGGCGCGCCGGGTTCCAGAAGCGCTCGTAGATGTCGCGGTAAATGGTGTCTCGTGCCTCGTACCAGCGAGAGAGGGGAGCCGGGAACGAGCGTCTGTTCGCGAGGCGGATGGCCCGGTCGATCGCCACCCAGCACATCACGCGCGAGTAGAGGAACTCTCGACGCCCGCCGCGCACCTCCCAGATGCTCTCGTCCTTTTCCCGCCAGTGTTCGCACACCCAGTCGATCAGGCGGCGGACGTTGATCCAGTCGTCGTACCCGATGGGAGAGCCATACTTGTCATACAGGTACACGGAGTCCATGAACTCGCCGTAGATATCGAGCTGGAGATGGGTGTGGGCGGCGTTGCCGATGCGAACCGGACGCGAGCCCATGTAGCCCTCGAAGTGATCCAACGTCTCCTCGTGCATCACGGGACGGCCGTCGATCGTGTACATGATCTGGAGTGAGCCGTCTGGCTCCAACTCCTGGCAGCGCGCCACCATCCAGCGCATGAACGCCGCGGCCTCGTCCGTGTAGCCGAGGCGCATCAATCCATAGAGGGTGAACGACGAATCACGGATCCACGAGTAGCGGTAGTCCCAATTGCGCACGCCGCCGGGAGTCTCCGGCAATCCGAACGTCGGTGAAGCCACGATCGACCCGTGCTCTCGGGATGTGAGAAGCTTCAGCACGAGCGCGGAACGGTTCACCATCTCGCGCCAGCGGCTCTTGTAGCTGCTGCGGCCGATCCAGCCGCGCCAGAAGTTCACGGTTTGTTTGAAGGCGTCGCGCGCGTAATCGGCGCGCACGCACGGCGACGGATCATGCGAGATCACCACCTCGAGGACGAACCACGCCGATTGGTCGGCGCTGAGCGTGAACTGGGCGACGGCGGCGCCCTCCTCGAGCTGCATCGGAACCGACGAACGCAGTCGCAGCACCAGCTCGCGCGCGCCGGCGCTGCCAAGGAACAGGATTTCCGTGTCGCTGCGCCGCTCGATCGTGTGCGTTCGGCGGGCGTAGTCGAAGCGTGGATCACACCGCATCGCAAAACGTATCTCGCCGCGGACCGTTTTTGCGCGACGCACCAGATTGTGTGCGACGCCAGCGTCCTCGACCGGCATGAAGTCAGACACCTCAGCGACGCCGCTGTCGGACAGAAACCTGGTGAGCAGCACGTTGGTGTCGGGCAGGTAAAGTTGCCGGTGTACCGCGTCGCCGAGCTGCGGCACGATCTGGAAGCGGCCGCCGCGGTCGGCGTCGAGCAGAGCAGCAAACACGGACGGTGAGTCGAACGACGGGAGGCAGAGGAAGTCGATCGACCCGTTCTTGCCCACGAGCGCGACGGTGTGAAGGTCGCCGATGATGCCGTAGTCTTCTATGGGCGCGTAGCGGTTTGGCGGCATAGAAAAAATGCGTTGCCTCGCTCGAGGCACCCACGCTGAATCATCTCCACACGTTCATTGCAGCGTGAGTCCCCTGGCTGTGTCGCGCAACGTTCGACACGCCAGTAGCTTACGGTGTCTCAACCAGTCTAGTCAGTCGTGCCCGCGCCTGTCGCGGCAAGAGAGACGATAGCGACAGTCATTCGAAACATGATCACGGTTCCTCCGAAGAGGCCTGCCGTGTTTACTTCGAGGCCGGCTGCGCGGCGCGAACGCGTGTGCCCGCTCGAAGTTCGTCGGTGGCTCGGACGGCAACTTGCTCACCAGCCGTCAGGTTTCCGAACACCTCGACAAGATCGTCCATCGTTGCGCCGCGCTCGACGTCCACCCACTCGGCGACACCGTCTCGCACCCTGACGACAAACGTACGTTCTGTCGTCGTCGCTACCGCTGATCTTGGTACGAACAGCGAAGCGCCCGCGCGTCTCGCGGGCCACAGAATCGCCGCGAACATACCTGGCGCCAGGCGACCGGCGGCATTGTTCACGTCGAGTTCCACAGCCATGGTCCGTGTCTTCGGATCGAGCGCGCGGGCCAGCCGCGCGAGCTTGGCCATGAAGGTCTGTCCGGGAAACGTCGCCACGGTGAATTCGATTGGCTGTCCGAGGCCGACACCCGCGACGTAGGCCTCTGGAATCGCTGCAACCAAGCGGAGCCGCGAGACTTGCTGCATCCGCACAATCGGGCTGGAGCTCGGGCCCACCAGGGTACCGATGTGCGCGGCGCGCTCCGTGACGACGCCATCAAAGGGAGCCGTTACCTGAAGGTAGGCTTCGACGTCTCGAACCGAACGCGCCGCCTGTCGCATGGCCTCAACGTTCCTAGTCGAGGCGTCCACACGCGCCTTCGCGGCCTCCACTTTCTGTTGCGCGACTTCAACATCGTTTCCCGCGACCACGCCCGGGGTCGCAGAGGCCTGCTTCAGCCGGTCGAATGTGGAACGCTCGGACGTGAGCGCAGCCTGCGCTTCGACCAGCTGTGCCTCGGCGGTCTGCACTCGAGCCTCGGCCTCGCTGAGTTGCGCTTTCAACTCGGGAGCGTCGATGCGCGCCAAGACTGTGCCACGCCGAACCACGGACCCGCGATCCACGGTGATTGTTTGGATAAAGCCTTGCACTCTCGCGTGGACAGACACATCCTGAAATGCCACCAGATCACCCGGCAATGAGAGTATTCGCTCGAAAGACCGAGAGACGACAGGGACCACCGGCACCGTCCGTTCTTCCACCGGCCGTGCCGCCGTCGCCTGGGTGGCCGCTCCGTTGGAAGACGTCGCCTCCGTACTGGAACCGCAACCGGGCGCAGTCGAGGTCGCGACAACGATCAACAGGGGCACCAATGCCCGAATCTTTGCGATCATGGCTCTACTCCATCGGCTGGATCCGACTGGGTGCGTCTGTCGATACGGCCTCACAGCGCCTCCCGCGTTCCGGATGAATAGAATGACGATGCGGAATCGTGCGGGTCGAGCGAAGACGAATGGCGACTTGCCCGCGACTGCACGAGCGCAAAAGACGACGGGAGGATGAACAAGGTCGCGAGCGTCGCTCCGATAAGGCCTCCAATCACCGCTCGCCCGAGCGGTGCGGTCTGCGCCGCTCCTAACGCGAGCGGCAGCATGCCGAGCACCATCGCGGATGTCGTCATCAGGATTGGGCGCAGGCGGCTCATCGCACCGTCAATTGCGGCCTCTACTGCCGATGCACCTCTCATACGAGACTTCTCGGCGAACGTCGTCAGGAGAATCGCGTTGGCGACTGCGACGCCAAGCGAAACAATCGCGCCCATGAACGACTGAACGTTTAGGGTATCGCCTGCAATCAGCAACGCGATCAGGACGCCTGCAATCACCGCAGGAATAGTCGCAATAACGACAACCGCGATCCGCAGGGACTGAAAGTAGGCGCCGAGCAGAATGAAAATGGCGCCAATCGCCAGCAGCAGACCCTTCTCGAGCCCGGCCAATGTCTGTTGCATAGGTGCGACTTGACCTCGCGTGGTGACTGAAACGCCTCGCGGCGGGTTTCCCGCCGCGGCGATTGCCGACCGTACCTCGCCAGCGGCCGTGCCCAGATCGACCTCGTTGACGTCGGCAGTGATCGTCAGCATCCGCTGTTGGTTGATGCGATCGTACTGTCCAATGCTCGTCCCCTCAGTAATCGTGGCCACATCACCAACGAGCGGATACAGCGAATCGCCGCGCGAGACGGGAATCGTTTCGACGCTTCCAATCGAATTCGTCAGGGATTGTGGGATCTCAATCTGGACCTGATACGAGACGCCATTCGGCGCGGCCCAGTACAGTGGCTGAATAAAACGCGTCGAGGACGTGGCGGCCACCAACGCGCGGCCAACATCTTCTACGGTGACACCGAGTTGGCCGGCGCGTTCCCGGTCGACCTGAATATTCAGACTCGGATACGCGAGCAGTTGTGAGAACTGTACATCCCTGAGCGTTGGGATCTCCACCAACTTCTCGCGTAGATGCTCGGCATATTTCCGGCTCGCTAGGAAGTCCGCGCCTGACACGGTGACCTCGATCGGCGTCGAGGCGCCAAAATTCATCACCTGACTGACGACATCCGCTGGTTCGAACGCCACCACGGTTCCGGGGGCAAGTTTCGGGAGTTGCTGACGGAGACGTTCCTTGAGCACGTCAGTGCGAACGCCTGCGTCCGGTTTGAGTGCCACGCGCAACACCGCTTCGTGCGGGCCGCTCGTCCACAGCAGGATGGTGTTAATCGGGTAGCTGGTCGGCTGAATACCTACATACCCGATCGAGCCCTGCACGTTGCCAGGGCCCGCCTGTTCGTCAAGGAACTGCAGAATGCGCTGGGCAATTAGTTCGGTCCGTTCCACGCGCGTGCCTGGTGGCGCCTTGATGCGCATCTGAAGCTGACCGGTGTCGACGTTTGGAAAGATTTCGGTGCCGATGGTCGTTCCGAGCCCGTACACAACGCCGGCAGCAACGATGAGATAGATGCCAACCACTGCCCAGCGCAGGCCAACGAGACGGTTGAGCACGCGACCGTACTGGTCTCTCAGTCTCTCGAACGTGACAGCCTTCTCGGACTCGGTTTTCTGCGATGGGCGCAACAACCATGTCGCGAGCACGGGAACGAACGTGCGAGCCAGGAAGTACGATGCGGCCATCGCGAACGTCACCGCCAAGGCGAGCGGGACGAACAACGACTTTCCCGGACCGACCATGAACAGCGCCGGCGTGAAGACGGCAGCCACGCACAGCATGGCCAGAAACTGCGGAATCGCGACCTCCGCGCCTGCGTTCAGAACGGCCAGCCCTTTGTTGCGCTGCCGCGCCAGGTGGGTATGCATGTTCTCGATCGTGACCGTCGATTCGTCGACGAGAATCCCAATCGCAAGCGTCAGACCACCAAGCGTCATGATGTTGATCGTTTGGCCGGTGACCCACAATCCCACCAGTGCGGCCAGTAGCGCCAATGGAATAGTGGCAACCACGATCAATGCACCGCGGATGTCGCGCAGGAACAGCAGAACGGCGAGGCCCGTGAGAAATGCGCCAAGAATGCCCTCCGTCGTGAGTGAACGGATGGCGCTCATGACGTATGTCGATTGATCAAACTCAAAATCAACCCTGATGTCTTCGGGCACGAGCGCCCGCATCTGCGGCAACGCGTTCCGCACCTCGTTCACGACATCGAGCGTGGACGCATCGGCGCGCTTGATGACGGGCAAATACACGCTGCGATGCCCGTCGACAATGGCATAGCCGGCCAGGATGTCCATCGTGTCCTGAACCGTCCCGATGTCGCGCAGGAAGACCGTGGCGCCGGAACCGAGTCGAAGAGGAATCTCCAGCAGTTCATCGACGTTGCGCACGACGGCGTTGATAGGCGCGGCCTTCGCTTCGTCTCCAACGCGAACGTAGCCGGATGGGACAATCACATTGTTCTTGGCGACCGCTTGAATCACTTCGTTGGCCGACAGTCCATACGCGCGCAGCCGATTCGGATCGACATTGATCACAATCGTTCGCTGATTGCCTCCGAACGGCGGTCGTCCGGAGACGCCCGGAAGCGTGCCGAACATCGGGCGGACGCGAAAGAGCGCCAGATCCTGGATTTCGTTGAGACTGCGCGTATCACTCGAAAACGTTACATAGCCCACCGGCATGGTGCCGGCGTCCTGCCGCAAGACGACGGGAGGCACCGTACCGGGCGGCATGAACGCACGAGCGCGATTGACCTGCGCCACCGTTTCAGCCAGCGCCTGCGCCATGTCCGTTCCCGGATGAAAGTAGAGCGTGACGAGCCCGACATCCTGAATCGACTTGGACTCCACTCGGTCAATGCCGTTGATGTACAGGAAGTGAAACTCGTAATAATTTACGAGGTACCCTTCCATCTGTGCGGGATCCATGCCGCCGTAGGCCTGTGCGACATACAGGACCGGCGTTCCGAGCTCGGGCAGGATGTCGGCCCGCATACGCTGCAAGGCGAGTATTGACGTCGTTGCCGCTCCGAGAACGAGCATCAGGAGGGTAATTGGTCTGCGTAGGGCGGCGCGAATAAGCCACATGGTCTTCGGCTCCTATCCTATGGGGCGGACGAGGACTGAGGAATTCGTACTTGATTCAAGAACGGCTGCAGGTCGCCCTTGAGAACGGCCTCTGCTAACAGCGCCCGCCAGACAGCGAGGCTTGCGACCGCATTCTCCGCTTCGGCGTCGGCCAGGAGACGCTGGGCCTCGGCAACCTCTATGACATTCGTCAGGCCGGCGTCGTAGCGCGCGCGGGCCTGCGTATCGCTGTCGCGCGCCGCCTGCAGCTGCTGCGGAGTATTGACGGCGATCTCATAGGCCGCGGCGGTGACCACGCGCGCCCGCGCTTCCTGCGTTTGCAGCGTCTGCAGTGTGCGATCGTAGCGAGCCGTAGCCTCCTGCAGCCGGCCCGCCTCAACTCGCCTCCGTGCTTCAGTGCGAAAGATCTCGAGTGATGGGAATGTCACGGAAAGGCCAACCGCCCAGTTCGGTACGTCGAGTCCAAGTCCGTTGCCGACGCTGGTTCCGTCGATCTCTTGGCTGACGGCCCGACCGGAAACAGCCGTCTGCAATTCAACTCGAGGGAAATACGATCGATCGAGCACGCGATCGCGGGCACGGACCGCATCGACTTGCGCGCCAGCTGCGACGGCGCGCGGATGCGACGCGGGCTCGAATGACAGAGGCTCCGGCGGACGTGCCGGAACCTTCAACAATGAGCCGGGTGCCAAGGCAATCGGCGCCGCCGGCATTCCCAATGTCTCCGCCAACGCCAGTCTGGCGAGTTCCACATTCCGGGTGGCCTCGGTCAGCCGGTTTCGCGCGGCGGCAAGTTCGGCCTCGGCGCGAGACTGCTCCGCACCGGCCCGAAGTTGACTTCGCACGAGTGCGCGCACGGAGGTAGCGAAGGTTTCCAGTCGCTCGACGTTCGCGCGGGCGGCGCCGAGCGCTGCGTCTGCGGCCAGTACCTCGAGATACGCGTCTGCAGCAGCGCTCGCGACGTCCAGCTCCGTCACGATGCGCTGTGCGTCTGCGAATCCAGACTCCGCACGCGCCAGATCAACGGCCGCGCCACGTCGTCCAAAGTCAACGGCTTCCCACGAGAGCAGCAGGCCACCCGCGCTGCTCCAAACGCCGTCGAGCGTCTCCGTTGCGAGCACGGGACCGGAGACGGCTGGAATCACTGGCTGTGGCAGAAGTAGCCCGAAGACGTTGTTTCGCGTGGCACGATTCACCTGCCACAAGAAGTCGAGCCGCGGCAAATACGCGGCGCGTGCGACACCGATGTCTGCCAACGCTGCCGCCGAACCGGCGCGCGCTTCGCGGATGACTGGGTGATTGCGGAGTGCCAGATCCACAGCCGCGCTCAATGTCAACGGCGACTCTAAAGCCGACTGTGCCGTTGCAGTTACAGACGCCGTTAACAATAGCCCCGTTAACGCGACGGTTTTCATCAGTCGATACTACGGCAAGAACTCGCGCGACTTCAGCGCACGCTGCAGCTCACAACCGCGCGTATACGTGACTCACGACCGAGAACACGCGTCCACCCGCCGCCCGACGATACCAGTCAAAACCATTCGCATTCTCGGAGCTGCTGGCACACATTCGAACCATCCTCCGTCGCGGACCAGCGCGTTCGCATGACACGCTGCGCATCGCGGACCTCGTCGTCGATCCCATTTCGCGTGAAAGCCTCTCGCGGGGCGGCGTGATGATGGCCCTGCCTCGCAAGGCGTCGAATTCGTCGGTGATCGAAGACTATTCAATCACGCAGGGCGTGAATTTGCTGTTGGTGAATGCCGTGGCGCGTCGAAGGGGCACTTGTCGATCTCGCAGGAGACGCGCGATGGACGGTCACGGCGCGATTGGCGACACGCGAACGCGGGTGCATCGAAATTGATTGGGCTGGACGAATGCAACACCGCTCGCCACGTCGGAGCGGCCATGCCACAGCCCAGGTCTTTGTGCTTAGCTTATGCGAGCGGCGGCGTTTGACGTGAGGCCGGTGTGGACAAGAAGACAACTCTATATGCAAACGTAACAACCCGACTCCTTCTCTCCCTGCCATTCGTTGGCGTTCTGTTGTTTCGTCCCGCGGGGGACGTTCGACTATTGGGGGGCGTGATCAAGCGAGGCAATAGAAGGATTGCGATCGCAAAGTCGATAAGGCTATTCAATTACCCGCGGGAACCCCAATGTGACCCCGACCGTCGTGCGCCAGAAGCCGTAGTCTGTGAAGTAAAAACCCTCGCGCTTGTCCTCGTCGACGAGCGCGCGGAAATACCGCACGTCGCCTCGCAGCCCCACGCGATTGTTGAGCGAGTACATCACCCCAGCGCCGAAGTTGAATGCGAGGTCGTTCTGATCGGTGTCGACCACCTGGTTCGAAGGATCCGTGACCCATGCGCGAATCACGCCTAGCCCCGCAGCCGCGTACGGACGCCAGTTCTTCGCGCCCTTCAAGCGAATCGGTGCCAGCACGTTGCCCATGAAGCTCATGGCGTCAGTATTCAGGTCGGTGCAAGGCTCGCCGGCTGGGCCGACGCCGCAATTGTTTGCAACGAGGCCGGCCACATCCTTGTCCTTGAAGAAATGATTGTAACGCTCGAAATCAAACTCGAACCCCAGCCGGCCGCCGAAATAGCTGACGGATCCGCCTGGCCCCCCTCTGCGGAATTCCGCGTCGCCCGCGAAGTTCATGCCCAGGTAGGGCGTGACCACCCACTGCGCCTGCGCCGGCGCGGCCGTCCATGCCATGACGAGCAGCGTGAAAAGAATGCAGCGATGAGCTCGCATAATTGGTTCTCCCAATGGGTACCTGTCGCGCGCCCGTCTGCAGTCCTGATGCCATCGGCTTTTGTGATGAAACGCACGCTACCGGTGACGAACAACGGGTGTTGTCCTCGCGCGGCAGCACTTCAGGGGTCACCGTGACCACTCAGGTTGACATTCGACCCAAGTTGCTCGATACTCGTGTCGTATGTCTACTCGAAGGGCCACGGACGAGCGCGTACAGCTCCTGCAGGGAACGCTCGACCTGTTGATCCTGCGCACGCTGGTGTTCGGGCCGCAGCACGGACAGGGCATCGCGCGCGCGATCGAGCAACAGTCCGACGAGACGCTGCTCGTCGATCACGGCTCCCTCTATCCGGCGCTGCAGCGGCTCGAAGAGCGCGGCGCGATCGCCGCGGAATGGGGCACCTCGGACAACAATCGCAAGGCGCGCTATTACAAGATCACCAAGAAGGGTCGCAAGGAGCTCGTCACCGGGGCGAGCAAGTGGCGGCGGCTGGCGGCGGCGATCAGCGGGATTCTCGGTCCGGAACACTCATGATGCGCAGCGACGAGGATTTCAAAGCCGAAATCGAGTCGCACGTCGCGCTCGAGACCGATCAATTGATCGCCGACGGGCTGAGCGCGCGCGAGGCGCGTGACCTGGCGATGAAGAAGTTTGGCGGCGTGGTCGCCGCCGGGGAACGATTCTACGAATCGCGACGCATCATGTGGATCGATCACGTCACCCGCGATGCCCGCTACGCGTGTCGGTCGCTGGTGCGGAGTCCGCTCACCACTGCCGCGATCGTGTTGTCGCTCGCGATCGGCATTGGCGCCGATACCGCGGTGTTCACGGTCGCCAATGCCGTGATCTCGCGTACGCCCGCGGGCGTGGCCAATCCCGAAGAGCTCGTCGACATCAGCCGCGAGGATTTCGACGGTGAAGACTCCTTTGGTGTCAACGAGATCTCGATGCCCAATTACGTCGATCTGCGGACACGGACGACGACGCTGATGGACGTGTACGCCTACGAGCCGATACCGAAGCCCGTTGGCTTCGCGATTGGCGCTGAGGGCGCGGAGCGCGTTTACGCGCACATGGCGACGTTGAACTACTTCGACGTGCTACGCCTGCAGGCCGCCGCCGGCCGCGTGTGGACCGATCGAGATCGCGATCACACCATCGTGATCAGTCACGCTTTCTGGACGCGCCGCTTTCAGCAGGACCCTTCCATCATCGGACGATCAGTGCGGATCAACGGCGAGCCGTTCGCGATCGGCGGCGTGGCGGCATCCGATTTTCGTGGGACCAGCCTGGTCGCGACCGATGTGTGGATTCCGTTCGATCCCGCGCCGCCCGATTCGTCGTATCTGCGCCGACGGGACTTGCCCGTGGCATTGGCGCGCGGGCGCTTGAAGCCTGGCGTGTCGGCGGCACAAGCGGCAGCGCAAGTCGAGACGATCGGCCGCGCGCTGGCGCAGGAGTATCCCGATGCGAACGAGCAGCACGGGCTGCGGCTGGCCTCGGCCTCGTACCTTCCCGGCAACCTCGCGCTTCCGTTCGGCGGCATCGTCGTGCTGATCATGCTGTTCGTGTCGCTCGTTCTGGCGATCGCCTGCGCCAACCTTGCCGGCGTGCTGCTGGCGCGCGGACGCGCCCGCCGGCGTGAGCTCGCGGTCCGCATCGCGATTGGCGCGGGTCGTGGACACCTCGTTCGACAGCTGCTGACAGAGACGATTCTGCTGTTTGCCGTCGGCGCGGTTGGCGGCGTCATCGTGGCCCGCAGCATTGTGAGCATGGTCGTCGGGCTCGGTCCGGTGTTGCCCATTCCGGGTCGAGGGCTGCGCGCGCCCGGCTCGGTGTTGCCCCTTCCGATCGAATTGGTGCCGGCGATCGACTGGCGCGTGCTGTTGTTTACGTCGACGATTGCGCTGCTGGCGGCGATCGGGTGTGGTCTCGCACCGGCGCTGCAGGCGGCGCGGATCGACCCGATCACCGCCCTTAAAGATGCAGCTGCCGGCGCCACCGCCCGTTTGCGGCTGCGCAACACGTTCGTCGTCGTGCAGGTCGGTCTGAGCATCATGCTGCTCGCGGGCGCCGGGATCTTCATTCAATCGCTACGACACGGCTCGTCGGTCAACCGGGGCTTCGATGCGACGCGTGTCGAGGTCGTCGAGCTCGATTTGGCGATGGGAGGGTATTCGTTGCGGTCAAGCGCTCCGGTGGCGCGCGATGTGCTGAACGCCGTCCGGGCTCTGCCAGGTGTGACCGATGCGGCCCTCACCACGCAGTTGCCCGGTGGTCGCTCGCGAGTGGGCGTGTTCAGGCCTGCTGGCGCGCCGCTGACCAACCGTCGCTCCCGCGTGCCCGACGACGGCACCATCGTTTCGCCCGGATATTTCTCGACGCTGCGAATTCCGATCCTGGAAGGGCGCGATTTCGCCGCGACCGACGTCGACGGTGCGCCGTTGGTGGCGATTGTGAGCGAACAGGCCGCCCGCCGATTCTGGAACGGACAATCGGCGATCGGCAAGCGGCTGGTGCTTGGCCCCTGGCAAGCCCGATTTGGCGAGCTCGTGAACGAAAAGGAGCTGCTGGTGATCGGCGTCGTGGGCGAGGTTCGAGCGCAGGCGGGTGAACGCGAGCGCCCCGCGGTCTACCTGCCGCTGAATCAGCATCACGCCACCGGGCTCCACGTCGTCGCACGGTCACGACAGCGATCGATCGTGAGTGATCTGCGGCGCGCGGTCGCTGTCATAGACGCGAATGTGCCGGTCGTGACCGCTCAGACTTTGGACGATGCCCTGAGGACGTACCAGTGGCCGCAGCGCGCCGCGGCATTCGTGTCAGTCAGCCTGGGTATCGTCGGCTTGATCCTGGTCGGCATCGGGATCTACGGAGTCACGGCTTACACGGTGGCTGCGCGTACTCGAGAGATCGGCGTCCGGATGGCCCTCGGTGCCGAACGGAGCTCAGTTTTGCGAATGGTCCTTGGCCATTGTCTGGGCCTGGTGGCAGCCGGGTCGGTGATCGGCCTTGCCACTTCGGTTGCGGCGATTAGCGCGCTGCGCGCCGTGTTCTTCGGCTTTCCATCGGCCGACCTCGTCTCCTTCGGATCAAGCGTGACGATCGTCGTCGTCGCCGGGCTGGCGGCATGCGCGGTGCCAGCACGACGCGCTATACGCGTCGATCCTGTCACGACCTTGCGGTGCGAGTAGAATTCCGGTGAGACTCCCCTGAACACTTAGCCTCGTCGAGTGCAGGCGCGATCACCGATGTCGCGCCAACCCAGCTTACGAACCGTGCATTCACAGAAAGGATCGGTTGCACCAGCGCAGCACGCGTAAGGCCCGAAGTGTCTTCTAGCGGCTGGGCGGAGTCAAGTTTCCTCGGCCTCAAGCACGGTCGGGCATTTGCTGTGCGTGATGTCGCGTGTGGATTTCCATGAAGCGGACGTAGTCCTCCACGCCGACAGCGCCAAAGGTGGTCGTACGCATGCGCTCGCCGCGCGAGGCAAGCTGCCGGCACGCCTCCTCGAACTGTCTGTGAGCCATCTCGAGACGAGCGCGTCCTTCCGCGGGCGTCGCGGGCCCACTGGCCGGATTCAATGCCTTGTTGGTCTTCGCCTTCGGAAACGCGGCATTCTTCAACACTCGCCGGAACAGGAGGCCGCGAACGACTGGATGAAGGACCGCCGGGAGCTTCGGGAACTTCGATGGGCGGCCAGCCGCCACGTTGGCAGACTCCTCGATGGCCCGAGCAACGTGCTCGACGATTTGGCTGGGCGACCACTTGCCCGGCGCTCGCGGTGCGGTCCAGGCAGGGCCTGTTCGGTCGCCCATCACGATCAAATGCTCAATCGCCTCCCTGCTGCCCGCGAGCGCGACGTTGATGTCCGCCATTGCTTCCTCCACTGTTTGGAACAAACCAGCGATATTACCCCACTTGGATTCGACGAGTACCGAGGGTTGGCCGGACTCGCCGCGACCCGTTCACACGAGCTTTGCCCAATGGGTGGCTTCGGTTCCGCGACATGGGTATAGAACCAGCTCTCGTAGCCATTCGGATCGAGGACCTTGAATGTGCGGTCACCCCACCATTGCAGCGTCAGCGGATCGCTGATCGCCACCCCCTTCTTCTTCAGGCCATTGTGCAGCGCGTCGACGTCGTCGTGAATCGGATTATCGAGATTGCCCGAGAGCGGTCGGAGCGTTTCGCCGCCGACGCAGCAACCCGGCACGCGACGTTCGCGGCGCTGCGGTCGCGCGCGCGGGGCCGGCAGCCGTTCCTCGATCTCGCGCTCGGCATCGACGGTCATATTCGCCGCCACCTCGTGCCACTCGCAGCGGCTCGAAAGCGCATCTTGTCGTACATGGAAGCCGGCGATCTCATGGCAATCGACGCGGCCGTCAACGATGGATTTCCCATCCTCCGCCGTATCGCCAAGAATGCGGCGGAGCACGGCGTGGAGCACCGGGTGGTGTTCGGCTTCTCCTATCAGAGTGCAGGGCATCTCGTAGAGTTCCTCAAGCAACATCGACAGGATCTGAAACAGGTGACCGGCGTCAGGTATTCGGGCGAGCTCGGTCACCCCTTTCACGTTGTGGACGACGAGACGGTCGTGCTTCCTCTGGATCACCCGTTCGTGAAAGAAGGCCGATTCGCGTCGCTGCTCGTTCGTGACCGCGAACTCGCGGATAGCCTGGCGGAAGGTTTTCAGGAGCTCTGGCGAAAAGCGATGAGAAGCCTGCGCGAGATACAGGTCGATCCTCGCGGGCACAAGACATAGGTTGCTCGTCCAGCCTTTGGACGTCGTGTGCGGCGAGAGCCACACAATGTCGGCGCTTTCATACGGATGGAGGCCTGGCGTGGCTGCAGGAAGTAAGCGCTGCCCGCACGGCTCGCAACTTGTATCCGACTGCCGGGGCCATGTTGGCCAGCACCGCCGGGTCAGCCTGAGCGCTCAGATTCTGCAATCGCTATCAGGTATTCCGCACCTCTGCGCTCGGCGAAAAGATCGAAAGGCGAGAAGAATGGCGGCACTGATTAAGAGACCGAGCCGCGTCCGATCGGAGCTGTTCGTCCAAACGCTTCACTTGCGGACCTGTGCGCAAATAGAGACCGACGCCCAGAGCGATCTCCGCCAGGGCGAGAACGCCAAGGGTCACCGCGAACGACCGCAAGCCGGCGCCACTACGAAACATGATGGCGGCAGCAATCATCACCGAACCCGCAATTCCTGCAAGCAGGAGTCCGGCGTATTTTTCGCCGTCGAAGTAGACCGTGAGCGCGTCCTGCATGTTCGTCTCCTTACGTAGCGGTACGACGAAACTCGCTTGCGGATCCCGGCGTCGATTTTGGGCGTCGGTGAGTCAACGACCGCCTCACCGAATGAGGCCGAGCGGGTGATTGGCCTCGCTCGGCCTGTCGCGTCGCATTAACTACGCTTCCACTAACTTTCGTGGCAGGAGCGCGCTGAACTTCGTGATCATGGGATAGAAGCCAACCTTGGTCCGGCTCGCCACTTCTTGAGGGAAGACGGCCGGATCGTCAGGACCGATCAACGTGGCTGTGTCTCCAATGCGTACTGGCGTATCCGCACCGGCGTCGATGAGCGCATGCGCGGACGAAACGCCTCCGCTCACGACCGGGTAGCGGCGCCCGTTGATCAGCACCTCGCAGGTTCCTCCCGCCGTCGCCGGATACCCGTCGGTGTGGCCCACCGGCAGCAGCGCCACCGATGTCGGTTGCGACGGCATGAACGCCCGGCCGAACCCTGCGCTCTCGCCTGGCTCCAGCTTTTCTACCCTGACCACGCGCGCCTTGAGCCGGAAGACGGGCTTGACGTCAAACGCGTGCGTGACATCCTGTCCCGGCGCCGCGCCAAACAGGGCATAGCCCACGCGAACCATGTCCAGGTGCGCCTCGGGCACGCGGTGCAGCTCGAAGGTCGCGGCAGCGTGAAGGGTGCCAAGCTTCACGCCCTTCGCGATGGCAGCCGACGTGACTTCGCGAAATCGCTGCAACTGCACGCGGTCGAACTCGACATCGTGGACGAACATCTGATACGTGCCGTCGATCCGCACACTCTTGCGACGTGCGATCTCGTCAATCCAGGGAAGGGCCCGTTTTATCGGCATCCCCTCTCGATTCATTCCGGTGTCGAGATACAAATGGACCAACACTGGCCGCCGTGCCCCTTTGGCAATTCGCTCCAGTCGTGCCGGCGCATCATCCAGCCAGCAGGAGAGCATGACGTCGTGACGGACCAGCTCAATCGACTCCTGCTCGCCGAGCTCGGCCATCGCGAGAATCGGCTTGCGCACACCCGCGGTGCGCATGGCGAGCGCCTCCGCCGGACGCACGCACGCGATGGCAGCGATCTCGGCGCAGCTTGCCAGCAGTGGACCGACGATCACGTCGCCCAGTCCGTAGGCGTTGTTCTTGACGACGGCGAGAATCGGCCGCCCGCCAGCGAGGCGCGCAACCTCTTTCACGTTGTGGCGAAAGTGCGGAGCTACAACTTCAAGCCACGGGTCGAATCCGTCTTCGTCGCCGCCCGGGCGGAGGCGAACGGCGTGCGATTGCGCCGTGATCCGGACGCTCGACGCGACTGCGAGCGACGCCGCTGCCGTCTGCTCAAGAAATCCCCGTCGACTGATCACGATGACCTCCACTCATGTCGATGCGACGTTAGTCACGGGTACTTGTGACCTTCGCATCATACGTCCGCAGCGCGCTCCAGTCAGGCTTCGCGAAGGGCCTCCGTGGGACTCAGCGCGGCGGCACGACGGGCGGGAATGTACGCCGCCGCAAGAGCGGTGGCGTTGAGCAGGACGGTCGCACTCACAAGAATCAGCGGCTCGTAGGGCGTCACGTTATAGAGCAGGTGCGTGAGCGCACGAACCAGAACCAACGCGCTGGCGAGGCCGATGGCGCTCCCCGCCAGCGTAAGTCGAGCCGACTCGCCGAGCACGGCTCGCTTGACGTCGGTACCGCTCGCGCCGAGCGCCATGCGCAGGCCGATCTCGCGCGTGCGCTGTGCCACGGTCTGCGCCATCACGCCGTAGAGCCCGATCACGGCCAGCAGGAGCGCCAACGCAGCGAACACTCCGAAGAGGCGTCCCGACAATCGCTGCTGCCATACCGCATCGCTGATGTAGGCCGTCATTGGCTGCATGGCGAACACGGATTGATCGGGATCTACATTCCAGATCGCCTGCATCGCCTGCTGTCGCAGCAAATCGGGCGATTGCGTCGAACGCACGATGAAATGAGTATCGCCCGCGAAGAACTGGGCGTGCGGCACGTAGACGTCCAGTCCTTCCGGCCCGATGACGTTCGCGTGTTTTACGTTGCCGGCCACGCCGACAATCGTGAGCCATGGGAGCTCCGCGACGACAACCTGCCCAGTGGAGCTCGTGGCGACGAGCGCAGACACCGTTCCTTCGAGCCGCAGCCGTCGTCCGATGGGATCTTGTCCGGGCCAGTAGAGGCGCGCGAACCGTTCGTTGACAATAGCTACCAGCGGCGCCGACTCCACGTCGTGCTCGGTGAAATCACGGCCAGCGTGAAGCGTGATCCCCATCACGCTGAAATAGCGCGGGCTGACGGGCTGAACCGCGACGAACGGCTGCCGCCCGTCCTGGACTGGCGGCTGTCCCTCGACAAACACCGTGCGGCTGATCGCGTCAGGAAGGAGTGCGATCGGCATGTTCTGGTTCGTGGCGGCGTCCACGACACCTGGCAACGCACGGAGCTCCTCGAGCGCCCGCTTATAAAACCACGACGTCCTGGCAATGTCGTTGTACTTCCCGTAGGGCGGATCGGCCCGGAACGTGAGCCGGCCATCGGGCCGGAAGCCGAGATCGATCTCCTGCAGCCGCCAGAAGCTCTTCGTCATCAGGCCCGCGCCGGCAAGGAGCGGAAGTGCCACGGCAATCTGCACCACGGTGAAAGCCTGTCGGAACCGGCGATGCCCACCACCGACGGCGCCCTTCCCGCTTCCACCCAACGCCGACAGCTGCTGGGCATCCGAGAGGGTCATGACAGGCCCGACGCCCGCGAGCAGGCCAGTGAGCACCATAGCTGTCAACGTAAAGACAAC
This sequence comes from Acidobacteriota bacterium, assembly GCA_046727855.1. Taxonomy (GTDB): domain Bacteria; phylum Acidobacteriota; class Vicinamibacteria; order Vicinamibacterales; family UBA2999; genus DASPWV01. The sequence goes on along the minus strand of JBKPDL010000025.1, from coordinate 9,805 downwards.
GACTCGGGCATCCAAGTCGATCGTCATCCAGATCGGGAGCTGTGGCTGGATGATCACCGAAAGGCTCCGGAGGGTGACGGCGAGGAGCGCCAATCCCGCGAGCCCACCCAACATCGACAACAGAAGCGTCTCCGTCAGCAACTGTCGCACGAGTCGTCCTCTGCCGGCGCCGAGCGCCCCGCGAATGGCCAGCTCGGTTTGCCGCTCCGAGGCGCGCGCCAGCAAGAGGTTGCCAACGTTGGCGCACGCGATGATCAGCACGAACACGACAACGCCGAGCAGCAGCCATAAGAAGGGCCGCGCCGCACCAACGTGCGCGTCACGGATCGACGCGAGCTCGAAGGTAACACCAGTGTTGCTCGCCGGGTAGCGCGCCGTCATCGCCTGGCTGAACGGCGCAAGCCGGTCTCGCGCTTGCTCAACGGTCAAGTCGCTCCGAATGCGGCCTACCACCCAGAGCCGCCGCTGGTCCTCGGCGTTGAAGTCGGTGATGGAACGAAAGGCTTCGGCACGGTCCGGAAAGTCAGCGCCAGGCGGCGCCACCCCCACCACCTCGTATTCGGCGACATCGAGCCTGATTTTCTTGCCAACGATCTGCGGGTCGCCGCCGAATCGCCGTTGCCAGAGCCCGTGGCCGAGGACAACGATGAACTGCCGCGTGAAATCGACCTCCGCGTGCCACATCGACCCCACCACTGGGGTAAGACCCAGCACCCGGAGGAGATTGTGCGTCCCGATGGTCGTCGGAATCGCTTCGGGGCGGCCTCCGCCGGTCACGTTGTATTGCGAGGGATAGTAGGCGGCGACATCGTCGAGGATTGCCGTCTCGCGCGTCAGCGCTTTGAACTCGCGCAGCGCGATCTTCCCACGTTCTCCTGCGACGCGGGTTTCGACGACAACGAGCCGCTCCGGGTCCACAAAGGGGAGCGGCCGCAGCAGCAGGGCGTTGACGACAGTGAAAACAGCGCTGGTGACGCCGATGCCGAGCGCAAGCGTCAGGATGGCGGTCATCGCAAATACCGGCCGCCGAGCCAGCATGCGGAACGCGTGCCGCAGATCCCTATTGAGTGCGTTCACGAGATCGCTGCTCCGTTCTCGAGGCCACGACAGGCCAGCGCACTGATGACGATTACCATACCCGCGTCGGTCACTCCTGTCGCAGGGCGAGAAGTGGGTCGATGCGCGACGCGCGTCGCGCGGGAATTACGCAGGCCACGAGCGCGACCACCGCGAGCAGAATGGGTACTGTGATCAAAGTGATCGGATCGTGGCTCGTGACGCCGTACAGCAGCCCTCGGAGCAAGCGCGCCAGCCCGAGCGCCGCTGCAACACCGGCCACCAGCCCCACGCCAACGAGCAGCATGCCCTCGCCCGTGATCAACCCGAGGACGCTTGACTGGGATGAGCCCAGTGCCATCCGGATGCCGATCTCGCGCCCGCGCTGGCTCACGAGATACGACATGACGCCATAGATGCCGACGCTCGACAGCAGAAGCGCGAGCACCGCGAAAGCGCCGAACAGTGCTCCCCAGAGACGCCGCTGCCAGATCGAATCGCTTATGACGCGCTCCATCGTCTTGATTTCGATCACCGGTGTATCCCTGTCGACGCTAGCGACGGCTTGACGCACGTCCACGCCCAGGCTCTCTGGATCGCGCGTCGTGCGCAGAACATAGTGGAATCCGGGCGTCGGCCACTGGCGATAGGGATAGTAGAACTCGAGACCCGTCTCACTCTCCGCGGCCCGATATCGGATGTTGCCGACGATCCCCACGATCTCGCACCACGGTTGCCGCGGGTCGTCTATTCGGCCCCATTTGATGCGCTGTCCGATCGGATTCCGGCCGCCAAAGAGCGCGTCCGCTGTCCGCTGGTTCACGATGAGCGTCATCGGCGCATCTTTTCGATCGCGATTGTCGAACTCGCGTCCTCGGAGCAATGGAATGCCCATGGCGCGGAAAAATCCCGGGCTGATGTCGAACGTCATCGCCGGCAGTTGATGCTGCAGCAGCGTGCCTCCGGGACCATCTGTCACGAGCTCGTAGCGGAGGCGCTCGCCCTCGCCGCTGGTGAACGGGAACGTGTTGGACCCGCCCACGGCGAGCACGCCAGGGAGCGCTTGCAGACGCTCGAGCACCTGGTGATGGAACTGCGCAAAGCCTTCGGCGTTCCCCACCCAGTCTTTGCTGTAGAGCCGATATTTGGAGACCCACGCCGTGAGCACCTCATCCGGCTGGAACCCGACGTCGACACTCCGCAGCGCGATGAAGCTGCGCATCAGCAGCCCGGCTCCCACGAGCAACAGCAGCGACAACGCGACCTCGGCGACGACGAGCGTCCGGCGCACGCGGTTCACGGCGCGGCTCGATGAGCCCTTGGCGCCTTCCTTCAGCGGCCGGTTTACGTCGGTCGACGACAGCTGGAGCGCGGGCGCGAGGCCGAAGAGCACGCCGATGATCACGGCAACCCCACATGCGAACGCCAGGACGGAGGTGTCGATGTCGAACTGCATCCAGAACGGCCGCTCGACCGGAATGAAACGAGGGAAGGAGCCCACCAGTGAATACGCGAGCCCGAGGCCCGCAAGCCCGCCGATGATCGACAGCAGCATGCTTTCTGTAAGGAGTTGACGAAGGAGATGACGCCGCGCGGCGCCCATCGCGAGGCGCACCGCGACCTCGCGCTCGCGCGTAGCCGCCCTAGCCAGCAGCAGGTTGGCGACGTTGACGCAGCAGATCAGCAGCACCATGCCAACGGCGCCCGACAAGAGGAGGGCATACGGACGAACGTTGCCGACCGTATCGTCATGAAGCGTCATCAACTCGCCACGGCGCGCGGCGTTCGTCGCGGAAAACTGGCGCGCCAGACGCTCGGAGGCGGCCGTGATCTCGGCCTGCGCCTGCTTGATCGTGGCGCCGGGGCGCAGACGGGCGTACGCCATGAGGCTGCCGAACCGCGATCGAGTGTGTCGCGGCTCCCACTCTGGTTCTTTCGCCTGGCGGCTTTGCACGGTGCCCCATACGTCGACATTTCCAGGGAATCGAAACCCGGCTGGTGCGACCCCGATCACTTCGTACTCCGTGTTATCCAGGCGAATGCGCCGGCCGAGCACGTCGGCCTCGCCGCCGTAGAGCGTGCGCCACGTGTCGTGACTGAGGACAAGCTTATGGATGTCGCCGCCGGGGCGATCCTCATCGGCTTCGAAGGTGCGTCCGAGGATTGGCGCGATACCCAATGTGCTGAAGAACTCCGCGTTCACCCACGCGCCGCGAATCGGAACCGCCGGACCGTCCTGGCGTGTGAGTTGTGATCTGATCCACCAGTTGTAGGCGAGGCTTTCGATGGCCGGCGATTCGCGTTTCCAGTCCAGCAGATTGGCTTCGTTGTTCCCGCCGAGCAATCCCGTTTCGGTGTTTCGCGTCTGGATCCGCACGAGCCGGTCGGGATCACGAAACGGCAGCGGCCTGAGCAGGATCGAGTTGACTAGGCTGAAGACGGCGGTGGTCGACCCGATCCCGAGCGCGAGCGTGACGATCACGACAAAGGCAAAGCCCGGCGCCGATCGGATTTGACGCAGAGCCAATTGAATGTCCCGGTAAAGAGCTTCGAGCATCGTCAGATGCAAACGTGGTCATCGTGCCCGCGAGGCTGGCGCCACGCCCAACGGAGAGCAACGAATGGCTGGAGATGGCCGACGAATGGCCTGCGCCGCGGATTAGAGCGCTGCGCGGCAAGGCGCGATTGGTCTCTCCGCCAAGCCCGCTCGCCCTGCCAATCCAGCCACTCGTTGGAAGGAACGCGGCCGATCGCCTGATTTCTACTACTTTCGAAGCTAAATGAGCCCAAACGAGCCGACACGCTCGGCGCGACCGAGCAAGTCGTGTTGCTCGCGCTTGCGCGCGTACATCGGAACGCCTATGGCGTGACCATCCGGCGCGAGATCGAGGCGCGGACGGGCCGGCGCATCTCGCTCGGCGCGATCTATCCGACATTGGATCGGCTCGAAGCCAAGAGCTTTGTCAGCTCTTATCTCGCCCAACCCACGCGCGTCCGCGGTGGGCGATCAAGACGCTTGTATGAACTCGAGCCGGCGGGTGCCGACGCCCTCCGTCAAGCACGCGAGGAGCTCTCCAGCCTGTGGGCCGGTTTGAAGCTGCCATCGCGGCAGGCCCGCTGAAAACACATGCCCCACGTTCTGCTGTTGCTGCGGCGCGTCGCGCGCAGTACCGGTTGCGCGCTGTTGGTGTCCACGCACGATCTGGAGCTGGCCCTGAAGACCGCTGATCGCCTGTGGGTGGTGAAGGCGGACGGAACGTTCGTCGAAGGGACACCCGGCGAGCTGTCGGACGCGGGAGCGTTCGATGACATGTTTCCCAGCGAGCAGATCTCTTTCGATCGCGCGCGGCGGCAGTTCACGCTGCGAGACGCGGCGTTGTGATGTACTGACGTCGCCCGGCAGCATTCAACGGTGCACACAACGAGCTGGGCATCACCGCCGCCACGCCACGGCAAGCTTCAAGAAGAATGTGCTGCGAATCCGGTACAGCCCGTCGCGCGCCCGGGCATCGAACGGGTCGACTCCGTTCAGCAGCAGATCGCCATAGCCCACGTAGATGGCCGTTGTCGGTCGCGGGGTGTATGAATAGAGCAGGCTTACGCTGACGCGGCGGGACAACGTATTGTATTCGGCGATGACACGACTGGCATGGTCGCGCGTGAACTGATAGTTCGTCCGATTCCGGATCACCTGCTGTTCGAAGAGCTCCTCGTCGCTCGCGGGGTGCCGCAGACGGCTCATGAGGTAAAGCCACTCGCTGTTCAGACGATCGTCGGGTTTGAACGTCAATGTCACGCTCGAATCCAGGTTCCGTCCGACCAGCGTCCGGGCGGGATCGAAATTGACGGCTTCACCGAACTGGACGCGCCCGGCGACCGTCAGGCGGCGGAGCGTGTTGACGGTGAAATCGGCCACGTAGAACTGATACGGATACTCGCGGCCCGCGAAGGCGTCCTGGTGAAATGAGTAGTAGGTGTAGAGCCTCACGTCCCGCGCCAGCGTGAGGTCGAGTCCCGGGTCCACGTATGACTCGTCCACGAGCCCCACCGCGGTCTTCAAGTAGCGCGCGACGACGAACGGACGCGCCCGCACCCACCAGCGACCGGAATCGGATTGAAGCTCGTAACCAATGGTTGTGGAGTTGGCCCGAAAGCCCGCGCGGCGCACGAACCCCACGTCGGAGTCGTAGTCGTCGGTAATGCGCAGGTCGTTGACGAACAATCGAAAATGCCGGCCAACGTGGTCGTACCACACGTAGGTGGCGGACCCTACCTCGTTGGCTGGCCCGAAGGTCGTGGACGATCCCGCCGCCTGGAACCCGATTGTGTTCAGCGGCAGTCTGATCTGCCCGTCGACCGCAAACACGGTGTTGCGGTCACCGGCGAACCGGCGGTCGGTCACGAAGCCGCCGATGGTGGAGTTGGCCAGGAAGTCGCGCTGATAGCGCCCGATCAGAAAAGACGCGTTGTCCTCGTACTTGGCGTTCGATGGCGGCAGTTGCAAACCGGGCGCGGCGTCGGACGCGACGATGGCGCCCACGGTATTCCCGCCGACCTTCCCTGTGAGCTTGGCGCCCCAGTCAGGGTCCACGATCTGGCGTGTATTCACGAAGTTCAGCGCCCCTGGCGAGCGGAAGAACTGCCCACCCTCGTAGAAGAACGGCCGTTTCTCCGGATAAAACAAGGGGAAGCGCTGGTTGACCTCGATCTGCGGCACGTCTGCTTCGATCTGCGAGAAGTCGGGATTGAGCGTGCCGGCCAGCGCCATGTTCGGCGTAACAGCAAAGTTCGCGGTGAGCCCGGGATCCGCGTCGCCGAGCCGGACGAATCTGTCCCCGGCGCGCCGCTCGCTGGTAAGCGACGAGATGAGCGTCGGCTGCAGCTCGAGCCTCTGCTGCCCGCGGACCTCGCGCAGCCCGGCGATGCCGCCCATCTGCGTGAGTAGGGACGCAGCCTCGCGCGAGAGCGGCCGCCACGACACGTTCTCGGCCTTGCGCGCAATCCACCGCTGCACGTGGAGCCCCCACGGCCGATCGGCTCCGGCAGCAAAACGCAGCGTGCTGAACGGAATCGCCGCTTCGATCACGAAGCCGTCCTCGGTCACCGCTCCTTTGGATCGCAACAGACCGTCCCATGTGCGATCGACATTGGCATCGAAATTTCTGCCGGTGGAAACGCCCTCGTTGTAGATCCCGTCCGACTGGATGCCGAGAGGATTGAAGGCGAAGACGTAGGCGCGGCGTCGATCGTCGTAGGTGTCGAGGTGGATCGTGACGTAGTCGTCACCGGCAATGTCATCGCGCCGGGTGACACGCGCGCGGATGGACGTCGCGTCCGAGTCCCAGGCGCGCACCGCGAGAAACAGGTGCTCGACGTCGTACCCCAATCGCACCTCCGTTCGCTCGGAGGGCGGCACGTTGTCACCTGGCTGCGTCTGGTAATCGAGCGTTATCACAGCGGCCGTGGCCCACTCGTCAGTGGACAGCACCCCGTCGATCGACGGCGGAAGCAACCGCGGAATCGTCACAATGCTGGCCTCGTCGGCCCGAGCCGTCGTCGCGCCCGCGAGCATGAACGCCGTCAGAAGCCGGGCCAGGCCGAAAGGCATGCGGCGACCAGTGTGAGACCTCTCGCGTTCACTGAGGCGGCAGATTCGTCTGAATGGGCGTAATCGTTAAGCGAACCGCGTTCTGACCTCGATGGCTGGAATCACCGAGCAGACGCCCGCGAATGGCAGTATCGGCCGCAGTCACTTCAGCACCTTCTGCAGTTCAGCCGTCGCCGCCCGCTGGGCCGGTGCCAGGCATGCGAGGAAGCTGACAGTCCCAAGCACGAGCGACATGCCGATCAGCGTCGGCGGATCGGTACGACCCACGCCAAACAACACAGACGACAGTGATTGCGTCGCCACAGCCGTCGCGCCGAGGCCGGCAGCGATGCCCACGACCGTCAACGTCATGCCGTGGCGGACGACGAGGAAGATGATGCTTCGGCGCTGCGCGCCCAGCGCCAGGCGGATGCTCATTTCCTTTTCGCGCCGCCGCACGGACCAAGTGACCACGCTGTACATACCGACGACGGCCATCAGCAGTGCCGCGGCCGCAAAAATGCCGAGCACCGTGCCCCAGAGCCGCTGGCGCCAGAGCGAGTTCGACACGATCGATTCCATCGTGCGGAGGCTGTAGAGCGCGAGGTCCGGATCGATCGCCGCGAATTCTCGTTGCACGGCTGGAACTGCATCGAGCGGCGCGCCGTGCGTGCGGATCAGAAAATGAAAGTCACCAGCCGTGACCTGGCTGTACGAGTAATACACCGTCAGGTCGGCGTTCGTGTGCAGGCCGCTGTACTTGACGTCGCCGGCAACACCGACAATCGTGTGCCACGGGCTCGCCGCCGCAGCGCTCCCTGGCTTGATCCGCTTTCCGAGAGCGGTGTCACTCGGCCACAAGCGATTGGCTAGCGACCGGCTGACGATCGCGACACGTGGGCTGTCGAGCGTCTCGCGCCCGCTGAACGTCTGGCCGTGTACCAGACCAATGCCGGCGACGGCAAAGTAATCCGCGGCGATCGTGGTACTGCGGACGAGCACCCTGTCGTTCTGACTTCTCTCGTCGCGACCATCGACAATCAATGGAGCGCCGGGTCCGGCTTCCCTCGCGCCATCGTACGGAATCACGCGGCTGCCTGCGACCGCTTCGACGCCGGGGAGCAGCCTGAGGCGATCGATCGCCCGGTTATAGAGCGAGGCGTACGAAGGCAGCGGTGGCTCCGGCCGGTATTTGTCGCCCGGCGGCGAGACATAGACCACCAGCAAACGATCCGCACGGATGCCGAGATCGACGTGCTCGAGGTTGAGCACCGTCCGGAACATGAGTCCGCCGCCGACAAGCAGCACCAGGGCGACCGCGCCTTGCAGCGCGACGAGAGCATCCTGCCGTCGTCGAGACCCACGGCCGCGGCTTGCGCCACGCGCATCGTCGGCCAAAGCCCTGGCGTGATCGACATTTACCATCTGCAGAGCGGGGACCAGCCCCGCCGGCAGTCCGGCGAGAAGCGCGACGATGATGGCAAAGGCCGCAACACGCCAGTCCACGCTGAATGTCATCCAGGACGGCACCGATACCGGAATGAACAACTCGAGAAGTCGACCAGCTACTGCTGCAACCGCGAGCCCGATCGCACTCGCGAGCGCTGAGAGCCACAATGACTCAGCCAGCAGGTTCCGGACGAGCCGGCCGCGGCCAATCCCAAGCGCGATGCGCACCGCGATCTCCTTGCGCCGGTCCACTGCCCTCCCGGCAAGCAATTGCGTGACGTTGATGCACGCGATGAGCAGCACGAACGCCGCCGCGCCCAGCAGCGGTCCCAAGTACGGGCGAATATCGCCGACGTACAGCTCGCGGAGTGGCGTCGCGTGAAACCGAACACCGAGGTTCGAGAGGGGGTAGGTCGTTTCGAGCCGACCGGCAATCGCATTGAGATCGGCCCGGACCGCATCAGCGTGCACACCCGGACGCAGTCGACCGATGATCGCCGAGCTCCGGCTGTCGCGGTTGGTGTCGCGCAGCGTTCGCTTGAAGCGGTCGAACCAGCTCTCAATCGGCGCCCACGCATCCGAGTTGACCGGGAATCGGAAACTCGCCGGCATCACGCCAACGACTCTGTAGGGTGTCGTGTCGAGTCTGATGATTCGGCCGATCACGGCCGGGTCGCCGGCAAAACGACGTTGCCAGAGCTGATGACTCAGGACGACCGTGTAGAGATCCTCTCCTGGCCGCTCTTCCGCATGGGCAAACGTTCTTCCTACGACTGGCGACTCCCCAAGCACCGCGAACAATTCAGACGAGGCGAAGGTAACGCGCACCGGGAGCGCCAACTGCCTGCCCTCGCCCGGAAGGTTGAAATCGAGCGTGAGATGAAGGGCCAGTCGCTCGAACGAATGGCTCTGTTCCCGGAGATCGAAATAGTCAGGGATCGAGTTGCCCGCAGCCGCCTGACCACCGAGCCGCTGGTTGCTTGTAACGAGCTGAACCAGATCCACGGGCTGCAGGTATGGAAGCGGCCGCAGCAACACGCCATAGACGACGCTGAATGCCGTGGTCACCGCCGCGACACCGATGGCGAGCGTCACGACAATCGAAACCGCCAGCCCCGACCGCCCGACGCGCCATACGGCCTTTCCAAGGTCCGTCATGTCGATTGACGCGACCTACTCAGCACCGCGTAGAAGACCCTGAACACGGGCGCGCAGGCGCCCAACCGAGTGCGGGGGGCAGGACAACGATCGACGCGAAACCAGGTTTCGCGACAATGGCGTGAAGCGTGACGCGCATGTCGGACACCATGATCAGTTTGCGGCCCTGAGCGGTTAGCCCGCGGGGATCCCTTCTGCCATCTTCGGCACCACACGGTCAGTGGAATCCAACCAGCTGCCGATTTTGCCCATTGACCGGAGCTCGCAGGGCCGCAGCCGCCGCGACGATCTCACCATCACGCCGTCGATGCTGGTCACGCTGCTTGTCGTTGCGACCAGACCGCGACACGGACTGGACATCGTCGACGAAATCGAGCAAGGGATCAGGGCGAGATGAGGCTGTCGATCGCGACGCTCTATCGCTCGATTGCGCGGCTGTACGACATTCGGCTGATCACCGATGTCCGCAACCGCCCGCCCCGGACGAGAACGCGCGACGGATCCAAAACCGGATCACAGAGGACGGACGCGAGGTCCTTGCGGGCGAGACGGCGC
>JBKPDL010000024.1:0-9372 GCA_046727855.1 Acidobacteriota bacterium | reverse complement strand
GGAACACTGCTCCTTGCGTAATGCCAACCGCCGTGGTCCAAACGTCGACCGCGTCCTTCACCCAACTCGGGATCGGCACCGTGCGCACGTGTCCGCCCTTACCGACTAGGTCCGCGATTACCCAATGCTCTTCGCGCCGCTCGATCGACTCGAGTGTCAGACAGAGCAACTCTGCGCGACGCAGCCCGCAGCCGATGAGCATCGCGAGCATCGCATGATCGCACAGTTCACGCGGTGTCGAAGGAATCGGGTGATCGAGCAGCCGTCGGCGCTGTTCGGGAGTGAGCCAGTTCCCGAGACGGACGCCAAGGCGACGGACGCCTTTGACGCGGCGGATGCCGGCGGCGAGTTCGGGGCTCAGGAATCCGGCGTCGGCGGCTTCGTACGCGACGCGACGGACCGCCGCCAGTCGTAGGTTGATCGTAGCGGGTGCGTACTGCCGCTGTTCGAGGTGAATCCGGTAGCGGAGAACCACTGTACGGTTGAAGGCGAGGCGCGGTTCGGAGCAGTACCAGGTCGCGAACTCGCGGATCGCGTGGTCGTAGGTCCGCTGGCCGCTGGCGGAGGTGAGACTATTGAGCACTGCGGTTTTCGCGTGTTCGAGATCGGGAAGGGCCAAAACGCGTTTGGGCGATTTCCTCGCGCGTGATTTCGTCTTGCTTCTTGTCATCGGCGACGGCCTCCTGAACGCCGCCGAAGCTTCACGTTTCGTTCCCCCTTCGGCGTTATCGTTAGTACGTCTGGCGCTCACCTGCCGTCGACACCTCGGTCGTCGATCTTCGCGTGTCGAATCGTGTAGAGTGACCGCCGCAACACGCGTCGCAACCGCTCAGGAGGAATCGACCGGCCTATGCCCAACTGCAATCTTCCCAAAGCCAGGGCGGCCAAAATCGATCTAATCGGTCATGCGGTGGATCTCGCGCAAGGGAACAGTGTACGTGCAACGACGCCGTCGGCGGTGAGTGGGAGGTCGTGATGGGCTGTATTCCGGAACTGGACTGATCGCCACCGTTGACATTGCGATGGCGACTTCGGTCGCTCTAATCCGGCCCTCGCCTCCGTGGCGCCCGTATAATCTACATCGATTGGCTCTCACTTCCGGAGCCCGGCTCGGCGTCTACGAGATCCCCAGGCCGCTCGGTGAAGCTGGCATGGGAGAGTTGTTTCGGGCGACCGAATCGACGTCACCATGATCGGATCGCGACTATCCCACTACACACTCTCCGGGCCGCTTGGGGCAGGCGGCATGGGGGTCGTGTATCGCGCGATCGACGCACATCTGAACCGCAGTGTTTACAAGGGAACCTACGAGCGCATCGTGCAGGTGGCGGGGTTAAACGATGTGCGCGATCTTGCCGTCGCCCGTGTGAAAGACGCGCAGCGATCGATCGACTACCTGATCACACGCGCCGACATCGACAGGGAGCGCCTGGGCTACTTTGGCGTGAGCCTCGGCGCAACCCAGGGTGTTCGCATCACCGCAGTGGAGTCCCGCCTGAAGGCGAGTGTCCTCATGGGCGGAGGAATACCGCCAGTCAGGTACCCGCCGGAAATCGAGCACACCAATTTCGCCCCGCGGATTCGAGTGCCGACCCTTATGGTCAACGGCCGGTCCGATTTTACATACCAATATGAAACGTCGCAGTTGCCGCTTTTCACCCTGCTGGGCCTGCCGGGCGATCGCAAGGCACACGTTACGTTCGAGGGCGGACACATTCCCCTGCGAGTTCAGCACGTGATTCGCACGATCCTCGACTGGTTCGACAAGTTTCTGGGCCCCGTCGAGGTCTGAACCCCGTGCGACGTATCGGAACTTGACTTGTAGACAGGCGGTGGCGTCTTCTGGAGGCCTAAAGGTAGAACCCTCAGCTTCCATCGCGTTCCAATCCGTCGTGCCGAACGGCACGCCCCGCAGGCGCACAGATGAGGAGTGCCCCCACGGCCCGCAGCGACGCGCCGTCCACCGGAGGGTTCGTATCCTCCCCGCGGCCGCGGCCGATTACTCTGGTTCCGGCGCAGCGCTGAGACCCGGGCTCGCTCCGGAAACAGCGTGTCCAAAGCCTCAAAGCTCCGTTGCCGGATTAGTAATGAGTGGTCGCGAAGGGACTTTCTAAGCGGGTCCGGGTGGGTCGGAAGTCCCTTCGGCGTTAGGACCAAGCCGCTGGCGCGGCGGACGCTGCGCGTGAGGTGCGCTCGGCAGAAGCAGACCTTCAGGTAGCAATCCGCGTCACCGCGAGCAGGCGTTGGACCCGTGTGAGAGGCCAAACATGCGATGCGAGTCACTGCTCCCTTAGCGCCGTCGTGGGATCCAGCGCCGCCGCGCGCTGCGCGGGCAGCCACAACGACACTGCGGCGATGAGAAAAAACACAATTCCCATCGCCCCGAACGTCACCGGATCGGTCGGGCTCACCCCAACGAGCATTGTCTTCATCCCGCGCGTGAGCGCCAGGGCGGAAAGCAGTCCGATCGAAATGCCGGCCGCACTGAGTCGCAAGCCGTAGCCCACGATCAAACGAAGAATCCCGCCAGGCGCGGCGCCGAGCGCCATCCGGACACCGATTTCAGCAGTGCGTTGCCGCACGACCGTCGACAGCACTCCGTAGAGGCCAACGCTCACGAGCACTGCCGCGATGACGGCGAACACGCCGATGAGCATGAGCGAGAAGCGTGTGCCCGCCTGTGCCTTCCGGACAAGAGTGTCCGCCACTTCGAGTTCGGAAACGAGGAACTGCGGATCGACCTCGGCAACCGCCCCACGCACGGCGCCCGCGATCTGCGCTGGATCGCCGGCGGTTCGGACCGCCCATCTGTTCACTCCACCGCCGAGAAACTTCTCCACGAAATACACTTGTTCCCGGCCCGCTTCTGAAAGCGACGTGACACGCTGGTGCCCGACGACGCCGATGATCTCGACCCATTCGGGCTCGGGTGTTCGGATGCGGATGAGAATGCGCTTGCCGACTGCCGATCCATTCGGAAACGCCTTCGCGGCGAGAACGGTATCGACGAGAACGAGCTGGCGCTGCGGATCGTTGTCGGCTTCCGTGAACGTGCGCCCGGCGACGAGCGGCGTGCGGAGCGTCTCGAAATAGCCCGGACGCACGACCTGCCAGTCCACCGCCTGATACTTGCTCGTGTCGGTCAATGCGTCTTCCAGGCCCCAGCGGATGGTGCTGAAGTTACCCGTCAGCGGAAATGGAAACGATGCCGTGACGCTCTCGACGCCTGGAATCGCTCTGATTCGACCCTCGAGCTCCCTGGCCGTCGCGGCTTGCTGATCTGGCGGCCCTGGCCGTCCGCCTAGAAGCTGAAACGTCAGAAGACCACGCGCATCGAATCCAGGATCGATGCGCCGCAGTTCGAGGAAGCTCCTGAACATCAGTCCCGATGCGACAAGGAGCACGAAGCAGAGGGCGACCTCGACGACGACGACCGCGCCACTGAACAGGCGTCGGCCACGCAGACCAGCGCCCCGGCCGCTGCCACTCAATGCGGTCACGAGATTCACGCGAAATATGCTCCACGCCGGCACCATTCCAAAGATGAAGGCAGCGGCCAGTGCGACGCCCGCCGTGAAGGCGAGGACGATCGGGTCGATGCGGACTGCGTCGAGACGGGGTACGTTCGCGGGGGCAATCGCGAGCAACTGGCGGATGCCGATCCACGCAAGCGTTGCGCCGGCGAGGGTTCCGATCGCCGTGAGGAGAAACGCTTCCACCAGCATCTGCCTGACGACACGCCAGCGGCCAGCTCCCAAGGCAGCTCGCACAGCCAGCTCCGGTTCGCGGAGCGACGCGCGCACGAGCAGCAAATTAGCGACGTTCGCGTACGCAATGAGGAGGAGAAAGACAACGGCGCCCATGAGCGCGAGGATCGCGGGCCGGACCTCGTCCACGAGCGTCTTGTGCATCGGCTCGAGGCGCGCGTAGAAACCCGAGCCCCGCGACACCGCAAAGTCGTTCCGAATCTTCGCCGCGACCGCTTCCACTTCCTCCTGCGCGCGTGTCAGCGTGATACCGGGCTTCAAGCGGCCGATCGGCCGCAGCCCGAACGTGTTCCGGTTCGCATTGTTGTAGACGAGACGGTTCGCAATCCAGACGTCCGGCTTCTGTTCCACATTGGTGCCGGGCGGCAACAGCAGCTCGAATCCCGGTGCCAAGATGCCGACGATCTGCGGCCGCGGACCGCCCGGGATGCGTTGCCCGACGACGTTGGGATCGGCGCCGTAGCGACGCTGCCAGTATTCGTGACTCAGAATCGCGACGACCGGAAGCGGTGGCGCCTGCGTGGCGGCCGCAGCCGTGCCCGGCTGTGCCGGCGGAGGCGGCGGCTGCGGAATGCCATCGGCATCTTGAAAGTCGCGGCCGATCGCGACGGCGTGCCCCATGACCCGGAAGAAATTCGTGGTGACGACCGCCAGCCGGATCTGTTCCGGTGCGCCGTCGGGGCCGGGCAACACCTGGCGCGCCGTCCTGAACGCCGCCATGTCCTCGAACGAGCCCTTCGAGCCATCGCGAATATCGACGTAGTTCTCGTTCGAGAGCGGCATCCCGACGTTGTTCCTGTTTCGCAGGTCCATGTACATGACGACGAGGCGCTCGGGATCCCTGTAAGGGAGATCCCTGAGCAGCACCGCGTTCGTCACGCTGAAGATGGCCGTACTCGCGCCAATGCCCAGCGCGATTGTCGAGACGGCAGCGACTGTGAAGACGGGGCCGCGGCGAAGCGTCCGGATCGCGAATGCCAGATCTTTGAAAAGCATGGTGATGCCCTGAGCCGCCTGCTGCCGATTCGCAGGGTTATCGAACTGTTAGTTCGGCTTCAATGCGTTCAACGTCCGCATCAACTCGCGTCACGGCGTCACGGCTGGATTGTTGCCGCTTGAGGACGCTAGTCTATCGGAACCGAATACGCGCCGCCCTTACTCGCGTCTCGATAACTCGCGCTAAACGATATGACTCTATCGAAAGTGACCCGGCGATCGAAACTCGGACTCGACGCGTGCGCTCGCGCGCCGGGTCACTCCCGATAGAGTCATATCGTTAGGGAGGACCATTGGTGAACCTAACGTTCGCCGGTTGGAACCACCTTAGTGAATGGCTCAGGCGGCTGGACGCGCTTCGATGTGTTGCATGAGCAGAGAACCTCTCCGCTGCGTCACCGGCGAAAGGAAGCGTAGAAGTCGTTCATTTCCCGCACGACATCCGCTTCTCGATCTCGAAAGAAGTAGTGACTCGCATTCTCGAGAACGACCACTCGAGCTGTCGGTAATTCGCGCTTGAACTTCTCGATCATCTGCCTCGCTGTCGGCAACCATCTTGTGCGCCAGTACTCGTTGGCGCGCTGCCGCAACTCTTCGCTCGTTGATCTGCACAAAGTGCTCTGTGTGCGGCGAGGTATCCGTCTGAGCGCGAACGTCCTGACTGACAGAGAGGGCGAGTATGGCCAAGCCTTGCAGCAGAGCCACGGTGAGGACCGCGAAGATTTTCTTCATAGGTTCGCCTCTTAGTTGACGTTTGGCAGCGCCGCCCGAACGGGCTATCGTCGCGCTGGGCTCGTCGCCCTCAATGCTCGGCGAAGGCACGACAACACCGGCACTCTTAGACACCGCCGAACGGAGGAGGTTCCGTCGATTGTGCAAGGCCGCCCGGCCTCTGCGGAACACGTCATTCGCTGACCGGGTCCGAGCGATACTGCAGGAATTCGAGGCCGAGTTCGCGTTCAAAACCGCCGGACGCTTGCGGTATCGCAGTGGGCCAGCAGCGAGATCCTGAAGTTGACGGTGGTGCTACGACTGCGACGTAGTGAGGGATGCGCTCGATGCCGTGCCCTGAGGGCGCCGAGCGGATGCGCGCTCCGTTGGCCGTTGCGGCGAACGGAGGGAGTGCCGTGCGGCACTGACGTGATGACGCCAACATAGAACACGTGTCGGTTCGCGCGCTCGCCCATGTTTTCCCGTCGTCTTTTCGAATCCAGATCTTGCTGCCGTACCAGATAGAAAACGATAAGTCGCGAAGGATTTTCCGAAACAGGCCGGTAGGTCGGAAAACCCTTCGGCGTTTATCGAGACGAATCGCCTAGCACTCTGTGGCGAAACTTCCGCCTTCGCCAGCGCGCCCCGCCCACGAAAAGCGCGTGCATGTCACAACAGGGAGCGGCGGGTCATCGACCCGAGATCACGAAACGGGCTTGAGCCAGCGGCTCCGGATCTGTCGGGCGACGTTCCGTCCGATCACCGCTCCGTCTTCGTCGGCGGAGCGGAAGTGCAGGCCGAGCAGCATACGAGCGTCGACGATCTCGTTCGTTGCCTCGCTCGCCTTGCGGTAGACGCGCACCTCGCCGCTCACGATGTTCCGGGCTGGGATCGGAACTTCATGCTCGAAGTAGTCCTCGATCGTGTAAGCGACGGCAGCGGTCGCGCAGGCATGGCCGGATGGGTATTCCGGAAAGTTGGTCGCGTCGGCAAACGGGCCGCTGGCGAGTGGCATCCACGCCGGATCGGGCGCGGTCGACTCGTTGCCATCAGTCGCGCCGTTTTGAATGGCCGTAACCGGACGCCAGAAGTTGAAGTAGAACTTTGCGTCCCAACACGCGATCAAGCCATCCGCGAACGCCGCAAACGCCGCTGCCTTGAAGTGCGCTGACGAGGCGAGATCCAGTCCGCCATGGCGTCTACGATGAGGCCGTGGCGATTCTCGATCAGCAGATGGCCCAAATACGCCAGCCACGACTCGGCCCCGTTAGATTTCCGATACAGTTTGGCGTCCGGATCGGTGGTCGACGCATGCGTGTCCTGTGGTGCGTGTCTCGCCGCGGAAGTTCTTGCCGTCCCCGTCCGTCTTTCCGTCCTTGCGCTGAAAACTCTTCTGGCTCGCCCACGCCTCAATCAGCGTCCTATCGACGGTGAACTGCTCATCGGACATCAGTTCTTGGGCGCGCTCCACGACGCGGCGGAAGAAGCTCCGGGCGATCTCTTGATTGAGCAACCGGTCGCGATTCTTCGTGAACGTCGTCGCGTCCCAGACCGGATCATCGATCGTCAGACCCACGAACCAGCGAACAGCAGGTTGTAATCCAGCTGCTCCATCAGCAACAGTTCCCTGCGGACCGAGTAGAAGACCTGCAGCAATTGCGCGCAGCACCCGCTCCGGCGGAATCGACGGTCGTCCCGTCGTGGCATACAGCCGGTCGAACTCTCGCGACATGTCGGCCGGCACCTCATGGACGAGGGCGCGAATGCCCGGAGCGGATGATCTTTCGGAATGCGCCGCTCCGGCGACACATAACTGAGACAGCGAGTCGGGCTCGTGGTGGTCTCCTCGCATGCGGACGCATGGTAGTACGCCGCGCACGCTCTGTCGATCCCGTTTTGTACAGGAAGGTCGGTCTGTGCGGCCAGCGCGAGCGTCAGGATCGTTGCCGCTGCAACGACACCGAAGCGTCACCCTTGATGTCTAGTCCAGTTCGTAGTTCAACGCGAAGGGATAGTCGGCGGCATGGCCGACCGAGGAGGTGCCCTCGCCGCGGAGACTGCGGAGTTCACCCGTCCCCGAGCCGGTAACGACGGAGTATGATTCTTTCGCCTGGCCGTCTTCGAAGACGCCCGTGCGCTGGAGCACGAAGCTGCCGTTCCTGCCAGCGATCCGCCCGGTGATCCGCTCAAGTCCGACGAAGGCCGCCGTCCCGTCGCTGCGGTACATCATCACGTATTCGACGTGACCTTCGCCGTCGATATCGCCGGTGAACGTCTTGTCGACGCTCGCGCGCGTCATCTTCGGCAGGTCCTTGCCTTCGCTGTAGGGTTTCTCGTCCCAGCTCTTGATGCTGAACCTGGCGCTCGCTGTCTTCTTCATGCGGCGGCTCCTCACGCCGACATCATACTTTCGACGCGCGGCGAGTCCGCGCTTCAACGGCTGCGCTTTATGCGTTTTTCAGCAACCTCCTAGTTCGATTTTGTCAGATCGAGGGTTTCATTCGGAAACGCACGACTGATCGCTTTTGAGGACATTGTACTTTTTGCTCGATTTCGATAACCTGCTGCGCGCTGGTCGATCACACTGCGACGGCGCGCGTGCAGCGACTGATCCGATGGTTGGAGCAGTTCAAGAGCTGCTTTGGCCACCGTGCACAGTTGATGTCGCTGCGCACGTACGTGCAAGGCGTGTTCAGCGACAGCGAGCGGAAGTCGATGCAGGCCATGCTCGCGAGGGTGACCGAACCGGTCGCGTACCAAGCGTTTCAGCATTTCATCACGCATGCGCCCTGGGATGCCGATCGCGTCTGGCGACGACTGCGCGCGGTGGTGCCGGAGCAGCGTGGCGCGCTGATTCTCGACAGCACCAGCTTTCCGAAACAGGGACCGCATTCGGTCGGCGTCGCGCGGCAGTACTGCGGAGCGCTCGGCAAGATCGCCAATTGCCAAGTCGCGGTCACGGCGGCCCTGTGGACGGGGATACGGGCGTGGTTTCTCGGTGCCGCGCTGTATCTGCCCGAGGAATGGCTGACGCCAGAGCGGCGCACCCAGGCGCGGATTCCGGCGGGCGTCGGCTTCGAACCGAAGTGGCGGCAGGCCTTGCGGTTGGTGCGGCAGCTGCGGGCCGCGGGCTTGACGCTCACGGCCGTCATCGCCGATGCCGAATTCGGCGATGTCACGACGTTTCGCGCGGCGCTGCATCGGCTCCGATTGCCCTATGCGCTGGGCATCTCGTCGCATCTGACGGTCTTCACTACCCGATCGCAGGTCACGGCCCCCGCGGCCAATCGCCGCGGCCGTCCCCGCACACGCTTGAAGATGGTGACACCCGTCACCGCGATCGCGGTACGCGACTTGGCTGCACAGATCCTGCCGCTGCGCTGGCGACGCATCACGTGGCGGAATGGCACACAGCCGAAGCGAACCGCGCGGTTCGCCGCCGTCCGCGTGACCCCGGCCCACGAGTGGCGCCAGGCCCGCCTCGCTCCGGAGGTGTGGTTGCTGTGCGAAGCGGAAGCGGGCACGAAACCGCGGCTGAAGTACTACTTCGTCCATCTTCCCGCGACGGCGTCGCTGCGGGCATTGGTGGCCTTGGCGCATCAGCGCTGGGCGATCGAGCAACAGTACCAGGAGCTCAAGGGCGAATTGGGCCTCGACCACTTCGAAGGCCGCAGTTATCCGGGGTGGCAGCACCATGTGGTGTTGACGGCAGTCGCGCACGCCTATATTCAACGCGAGCGGATGCGCCACGGCGCCGCGGGGCTGACGTTTCCCGCCGTGCGAGCGATCGTTCAGGAGATCTTCACGGCGCTCTTGTTTGCCGCCAAACCGCGGTACATGCATTGGATGGAACAAGCGAAACGTAAACTTCAACTACGGATCTGACAAAGTCGAACTA
>JBKPDL010000023.1:0-23804 GCA_046727855.1 Acidobacteriota bacterium | reverse complement strand
CGTGGCGCAGCACGACGATCTCGAGTTCCTTGAACGCAGTCGATCGCAACAGAAAAGAGACAAGCTGTAGAAGGCGTTGGATCGTGATGGAGCAAACCGACAGGAGCACGACGCCTCCGAGCACAAGCGAAGAGCCATTATTCTACGCGGATCGAATAGAAGCACCCCACACGCAGCATGCCATCGAGCTCCGCACGCAGGGTGAGGAGGGCATGGATTGAGAGGCCATCCTGCCACTGCGACCGCAACCGGTCGACCATTTCCGGAAACCACACGCGTTGTGCGTCGCCGCTCGACATGGTGCACGATTCTATGATTGTCGCCAGGGGTACGGTAGGGCCGCCGATCTGCCCTACTCAAGTGTCAGGCAGAATGCTCGGCGAATCGGCGTCTATCGTGACCTTTCGAGGACGGCCAGACCGCCGCCACCTGATTGCGTTCCAGTCTTAGGGCGAGTATGAAGGGTTAGTCGCGATCTTTCACTCGGCTCTCAGAACGACGTTGGGGTCTAGCCGCGAAGCGCGCCACGCCGGTATCCAGGACGCCAGTGCGGCCACGGCGACAATCGACGGAATCACGATCGCCAGAGTCATAACGTCCGCCGGCTGCACACCGAAGAGCAAGGATCTCAGCAGCCTTGCCAGCGCAAGGGCGCTGGCAAGGCCGACGACGGCGCCCGTGCCCGAGAGCACGAGCCCCTGTGTCATCACGTGCCCTAGCAGCCGTCGGCGATTGGCACCAAGAGCGAGGCGGATCCCCATCTCGCGGCGGCGCTCCACGACCATGGAGGCCAGAACGCCATAAGTGCCGACGGCGGCTAGCACCAGCGCGAGCGCCGAAAACAGCGTCAGCAGGTGCGCCAGCAGGCGCGGACGCCGGATCGATTCCGTGAAGACGTCATCCATCTCGCGCATGCGCGCCACGGGTACCCCTGGATCGATCTCCCGGACGACCTGAGTAATCGCCGGCGCCAACGTCGCCAAAGGCGATGTCGTCCTCACCACGATGTGCACTGTTGTCGGCGAGATCGAGAGAAAGCTCGTTGGAGTGTCGGCGGCCGTCTGCTCGATGAGCACGTACGCCTCCGCGCCGACCGGCTGATCGACACCAGTCTGTTTGACGTCTTTGGCGACGCCGATCACCGTGAACCACGGAGTCGTCCCGCCAGGGCGCAGCTGGTGCCCGATCGGGTTCTGTCCGTTCCAATAGGTGTTCGCCAGCGTCTCGTTGACGACGGCGACACCGCCTTCCGATGCGGCATCCGCGCGTTGAAAGCCACGACCCTGTAGGATCGCAATGCCTGTCGTTTCGAAGAAGTCTGACATTACCCGCTGATAGTCGATCGCGATCCTCCCTGGTTCAGCCGCACTCTGGGTCATCTCCGTCCCGTTGACCACGAACGGGCGATCGAGCGGCAGACTGGTCATCGCGCACGCGCCTTCGATGCCCGGCACATCCCGCAGCTGGTCGAGAACCCGTTGGTATGCGCGGACCCGATCGAGGTTATTGAAACTGGCCCGCGGCAACGTGATCGAGAACGTCGCCAGGCGTGTCCGATCGACCCCGCCGTCAACAACCGTCAGGTTGTGCACCGTCCGCAGCAGGAGCCCTGCGCCAACCACGACGATGACGGCGAGCGCGGTTTCGGCGATAACGAGCGCGTGACGAACCTGATGGCGACTCGTGCCATCCGATCCGCGAGGGCCTGATTTCAGGGCCTGCGCAGTCGCGTCCGATCGCATGCGCATCATGGGCGCGAGCCCGAAGAGCAGCCCGCAGGCAATGGCCACGGCGAAGGATACGAGCATCACTCGCTGATCGACGGCGGCCTCGCCGATTCTCGGCAAACTGGTGGGATAGAGGCGGACCAGCGTCTCGACACCAACACGCGCGAACACCACGCCGAGCGCGCCGCCTGCTATGGCGAGGATCACGCTCTCGGTCACTGCCTTGCGAAGAAGTCGGCCGTGGCTGGCACCGAGCGCCGTCAGCACGGCGAATTCACGCTGCCGATTTCTTGCGCGCGCAAGCAGCAGATTCGCCACGTTGGCACAGGTGATGAACAGCACGAGGCCCGCGGCGGCCTGAAGCGCCCAGATCGTGCGGCCGGCGCGCCCTAGGATCTGGTCCACCAGCGGCGTCATCGTTAGGCCATGGCCGCGGCGGTTCGCCCCGGGCGGAGCAAGGACGTGGCCGGCGTGACCGCCCTCGCCGGGCGTAACGCCGGCCCGCGCGGCCCAGGTCTCGACGAGGGCAGTCAACTCTGTCCGTGCCGATGCGACCGTGACGCCTTCCTTCAGGCGCCCGATCAGTGAGAGGTTGTGGTTGTTGCGCGCCAGCCGCTCGCCCTCTGTGAAGCCAAGCGGCAGCCAGATGTCCGTGTGGGTGTCCATAAGATCGGTGCCGCGTGCCATGATGCCGACGACCGCGAGCCGCCGTCCGTCGACCTCGATGCTGGTGCCGACGATCGGCCGCGCGCCGAAGGCCGACCGCCAGAGCTCGTGCGAGATCAGCACCACTGGCGCAGTCACGGCGCTCGCGCCTGGGAGCGGTGGGGCACTCACAATACTGTCTTCGCTGGTAAAACGACGCCCTTCTGCGACCTGTACGCCGAGCGCGTTCATCAAAGGCGCGTCGACGATGGCCGAGCGGACACGAAGGGCGCGATCGCCACCAGAAATGTTCGCCTCGCCCGTGCGGAATGCGCCGACATGGGTGAAGGATCGGTTGAACTGCTGAAACTCGAGATACTCCGCGACGGACACCGGAAACTGCTCACGAGGTCCGTTGGTCGCCAAGTACATCAGCTGCTCGGGACGTGAATAAGCAAGTGGCCGGAGCAGAACGCCATTGACGATCGAGAAGATGGCTGTGTTGGCGCCGATCCCGAGCGCGATTGTCACGATCACGACAACTGCAAAGACCGGCGTGCGCCGGAGCGCCCGGGCTCCGTGACGCACGTCCTGCACCAAATCGTCAAGCCACGGTAGCAGCTTGACGTCACGACTCGATTCGCGCAGGCGCAGCCGGTTGCCGAACTGACGCCGCGCCAGTGCCTCCGCCGCTTCGCGCGTCATCCCTGCGGCGACGAGATCCTCAACGCGCGATTCGATGTGAAAGGTGAATTCGTCGTCGAGGGCGCGGTCGACGCCGCCGGAGCGAAACACGTTCGCGACGCGCGAGAACCAGGACATGAGTGGGCTCACGCGTGCTTAAGCACGTAGTTCACGGCCCCGGTGATCGAGCGCCACCGCTCCTCTTCGAGGCCGAGCTGGCGTCGCCCCGTGGCCGTGATGTCATATGCGCGTGCCCGACGATTGTGTTCAGTCGTCACCGTCCGTGCCTTGATCCAGCCGGCCTCCTCCATGCGATGGAGGGCCGGATACAGCGAGCCCTCCTCGATGCGCAGGGTATCGGATAGGCTTTGAATGTGCGAGGTGATGGCGTAGCCATGCAATGGGCCCCGTCGAGCCAGAACCGTAAGCACGAGTAGCGGTAAGGATCCTTGCAGCGTGTCAGGGCGCGTCGGCATACATAGCGAGCTTAGTAAGCACGCTTAGTGTGCTTCAACTGGTCCCGATGTGTCAACTGGGCGAGATACTTGAGACTACTCCAGCGTAGTCGCCAAAGTATTTTTCAAAGCCGGCTCGCATGCGTCGGAAAACCCTACGGCGTTTTCGTTACCCTGTCCGCACCAAGCCGCAAATCGAGCCATAACAACTACCGATAGCTGTCGTTTACTTCAGTTTTTCGATCGCCGCTCGGGTGGCGTCCGAGACAGAGACTTGAGCCCCGAAATTCGACCTGCGGTGATCGTCCAGCAGCGACATCAGTCGCCGCAACGCCTCTGTCGCGTGGAGCGCTTCCAACGCGTAGATCGCGAGTACACTCATCGTCGGACTATCATCCTCAAGGACATCGAGTAATGGACCGATCGCACGCTTGTCACCGATCTTTTCGAGTGCCCACGGAACGATTAAACTCGTCTCCGGATCCTTCAGAAGTGGAACGAGCGTAGAGATTGCCCGTGGATCACGGAGGTCCCCCAACACATGCGCGGCGTAGTAGCGGTCAGCCGCGATCTGACGCGCGACGCGATACCGCCCATCGCTCGAAGCGATTCCGATCCCTTGACCCTCCGGCCGGTCGGATCGGTCACTCAAGATGTCCGTGATGATCTCCAATCCGCGGGGATCGCCGAGATGGCCAAAAATGAACGCGACGTTAGCACGTATGTGTCGGTCCTCGTGGCCTAACCACGGGTCCAGCAGCGGGAGTACGGTCCGATCCCCACGGTCCGCGATTTCCTCTGCGATCTCGAACTGGCGCCAAAAGACCCTTTCACTCTTGAATCGCTCAACAAGTGCGTCTGATGACACGGTGGTGTCGACCGCCGTCCTAGGCGGCTGACGTGCGCCCACAAGAATGCCACCGCCATACGCGTCATCTGCGCGTTCGAGTTCTGCGCGCGAGGACGCCTGGAGCGAGTCACCCGACGAGAGAACCCGGCTAAATACAAACACGAGCACGAGCAGCAGGGTCGGTGCGGGCAGACGACGAGCGGACGGTCGCTGCGTACGGGCGCCAATTTCAGATCCCATTTCGGACTCCCAGTATTTGACCCCGGTATTGCCAAACCCGTTCCGCATGATCGACGACGAAAGGGCTGAAACCCGTCCGAATCTGACGTCGGTAGCGCCACGACAACATCCAGCATTGCATTCCTGGAATTTGGTGGTGGCGTGCTGTTACGGGACGCCGGTCACATTGCGGTGCGGACTGGCAACGGTTATCTGGGCTGGGCCGGAGCATGCGCCGTACGACCGCATCATGGTAACGGCGGCCCCTGAAGCCGTTCCGACCGCCTTGGTGGAACAGCTGAAGAGCGGCGGCTTGATGGTGATTCCGACAGTGTCTGGCGTGCCCAGGAACTACGCGTGTTGCGCCGCACCACCTCCGGCATGCAGACGCTCGCCACTCTTCCCGTGCGGTTCGTTCCGATGGTCGGCAAGCCCAAAGGTTGACGCAAGAGCCTCGGCATGGGCACTTTAGACGGTTAACCGATCGTCACCGATTGGCCGTTCAAGTCGCCCAGTGTGGAGTAATTCGTCGAGGACCCGTGCGAATCGCACTATTCGTGGCGACAAATTGTACCGGTTCGTGCCGATCAGGGTTGTCGAGTAGGGCGATGGCGCGGACCGGGCTTCGAATGATGCCGACGTTTCCATCGTCCCCTCTAAAATTCCGTACGGTGAGTTTTCCCCCAAGTACGGCTTCAAGGCCAGCATGTCAGACGCGGTCTTTCGCAGCGGCGGTGAGCTAAAGTCATCTCCCGACATACGCCCCGCACCATCGTGTTGTGCCCCGGCCTTCGTGCACGTCCGCGCGACGGACGCAGCGTGGGCTCTGAGTCCCACACGCCTCGCGCCTCGGCGCACCGCTGTTCAAGCGGCCATGGCCGCTCTACCCCAGGGGTCCTTGGCTCCGGAGCGAGTTCTGTTGTCTCGCTCCATCGTCGCTGACTACGACCGATCGTCTTGCCCTTCACCAAACCGGCCGTGCTCAGGCACTGCAGCACCCAGGTGAAGACGGCGCGATGCGTTTCGAGAATCGATCAAGCGGCGCGTGCGCGAGATCGTCGAATGATCCGGCGGTGCATTTTCCAGACCAACGCCCAAAAAGTCGCGCAACGCGAATGAATCCGCGGCGCGCCACGCGATGCCGCGCTCCGAGTCGATGCCTTCGAAGTAGCTATGAGCACTAGCCGGAAATACATCCCCGGCGCCAGGCTTGGCCGACCGATTGGCTCAGCGTAGAACGCCGCGCACTGCGCTTCGGCGAAGTCGTCGAAGCCATGCGTGCGCAACAGTTCATTCAGGCGCAAGTAAAACGGATGCCCCGCTGCCCTCGACAGGGTGGTCGTTGCCACCCACATGCACGGTTGTCGTTCGCGCTTGCGTTTGCCCATCGACATGCGCAAAGTGTGAAGAAGTACGAGACACGCTGCCAGCGTCAGGGGGCATCGATGCGAACCACATCGAACGTTTTCGTAATTTTCGCCTTGAGCGGCTTGGTGGCTGCTGGGTTCGAACAAGCGCCGCAGGCCGATCGACGGAACTACAAGATCGCGGTTCAAAGCATGGATGGCATTTTTTTGATGCGGGCGGACGGCTCACCGCCAGCACGTCTTGTTCTCCCGCAGAGAGGTCGGCTGCTTCCCACCTCTTGGTCGCCGGACGGCCGTAAAATTGCGCTCTGGGGACTCGGTCGCGGCCTCGTCGTGATCAACGTCGATGGCACGGGTAACGAACAACTGCTGGAAAACATTTCGTTGGAACCTTTCTTCGTCTGGTCGCCGGACTCCGCACGGATCGCATTTTCGTCGACCTTTGAAGATCCTGCACGCGGCGGTCAGCAACCGGGGGCCCTTCCGTCGAGCGCCGTTTACGTGGTCGACGTTCAGACATGGCAGTTTCGTCGACTCTCGCCGTTCGGTCAAAACCGGTTCGTATCCTGGTCACCCGACGGACACCGGATCGCGTACAGCGGCACCGAACCTGGAGCGGTCAAGAGCGACATTTACCTCGTCGATCCCGAAACCGGCAATGTTCGCCGCATCGTCAATGCACCGACCAACAATGTCCAACCACTTTGGTCGCCACAAGGCGATCAGATCGCTTTTGTTGCGGCGCCCATGCCGGGCGTGACAACGCCCGATCAGAGCGGTGTCTTTACGGTTCGGCCGGACGGATCTGCGCGACGCCGTATCTGGCCAGGACTTGCGGAGAGCGCGACCTGGTCTCCGGATAGCCGATTTGTTTTGGTCAGGTCCGATTCGGCTCCGATTATAGAGTTGTCAACGAACGCAACAACTGAACTGGGCAGCGGGATGCTCGATGCGACGTTTACACCGGATGGCCGCCGCGTCATTTATCGAACACCTGGACCAGTTGGCCCAGTCTACGCAGTCGACGTGAACGGGAGCAACAGACGCAAGCTTGCAGACGCCTTCTCGTTCGCTGTGTCTCCATTCCTAGCGCGTTGACGCCTCGGACGAAAGCGAGTGCAACCGAAGTGCACGAGTCTCACCACGGGCTGCTAGGAAGTCTCAATGACCCAGACCCGGAGCGCCTTCAAGGCTCCGATCGAGAGTTCGCCGAGCAACTCATTGCAGATTATGAGCGCTCGCGCCGAGAGATTGGGTCGTGACCTCCGGCATCGCGAACTCAGCGACACTCGCTGTTTCACCACGGCCTGCTATCGGTCCAACACTACCTCCTAATGTTTGAGCGAACTCCGCTGCGTTTCGATCGCAATCCGTCTGTCCAAACGGCCTCGATTCTATGTTCGCGGAATTCGCTCCATAGAACATTATGGTTGTGCTAATCGTCGCGCCTTGGCTCGGATAGACATCAGGAAGACCCATGGCGTGTCCGTATTCATGCGCGACAATTTTTCCGATTCGCCGGCAGGTGACGTCGAAGTCTCCAGCGGTCAGTTTTCCCACATATCCGGATGCAGGTCAATGTGGCATTGTGTGACGTTCGACTCGGCGTCTATTGTTTCCGCCTGCCAATCACCGATCGCGTCTGGCCGTGTAGGACTTGGGCCCTGATAGTAAGGTCAGCCTGACTCACTGGCATCGGAATGGTTCCAGGATGGCAACCGAGCCACGTGTTCAAGCCGTTGTCGATGCAGTCACGTAGCGAGTCGCCTGGCTGTCCCCCAAGCATCTGCGTTGTAGGTTACGATTCCGCGCGCATGCCTACGATTATGTGGCAACGGCGTGAAGCAATAAGCAAGTAGGTAGGTTGCGCTTGACAAGCACACGAACAGTACGATCGCAAGGATTCTTGTAATCATGATTACCCTCGCGTTTACTTGGCGCTTGCCCGAATTTCGTTAACGGTTTCTACAAGAGAGCGTGGGCCTTGCACTCGGCGACCCTCAGCAGACTCGCGAAGCAAGGTCACCGATTGCGATCCGACGACCTCGTAAGATGCGGGTGACAGTCTCAGTCCTTCAGGCGTAGCAGACAGAAAAACCAAATAATCACGACCGGCGTTCGTCGGTGCTACCCATGAATTGACAGCCCGCACTGTTTGCGCCCCGACCTGCATCTCTCCGCCATCCTCCGCGAAGACGATCTTTCCTCCAGGTCGAATCTCGCCCGATACATCTTTTAGGATGGTCAACACTGTTCCCGATACGGTCGATGTAAGCCAATCGCCACCAGGTGTCAGAGCGCTGACTTTTGAGGAAATGCGAACAACTGCGACGAGTTCAGAGGCTTTCGTCGCCGATTCGATCTCGGTTGTGTTGCCTTGGAGAAATACGAACGGTATGCTTCCCAATCTGGTCACTTCTACGTCTTTGTCCTCAGCCTGCAACTGTGACAACAGACTTGAATGTTGTTGGAAGTAGGAGCGCCGCGGAGTCGTTGACGTCGTACTCTGTTGCGCTCCTGCGATGGTCACAAATAAAACTACACCGACGACCAATCCAACCTTCATCGTACGTCCTCCGGCGACCTTGTCAACGGCCAACGTGAAAGCCGCTCTGATGAACCAGGACGGCCGACCGATCTACTTTACTGGACGAATTCGTGACCTTGATACGGTGAAGGAATCGGTCTACATCACTATTAACGTCGACGCGTGGGCACCCTCGGTCCTGCGTTTCCGTCTTGAGTGCCCGCTCGCAGAGACGTTCCGCTCCGAACGACCTGGACGGCAATCGTGGGCGTTGCTCACATCTCCGATGTACGGATGACGAGAGACACGTCTATGCTGCCGCTCGCGGAACTGGAGCGCCAGTTCCTGGGCCCAGGGCGCTGTCTGTACTTGAAGACGTACGAGTGGTAGAGCGGATCGACGCCGCCGACGCGGGAGTGCACCCATGCAAGATCCTCCAAGCCAGATCAACCTGTTTGGGGCCAAACCTGAAATTCACCCTATCGATCGCGATCTGTCGCGACTCAGTCTGACGCGCCGCGAGGTCACCTCCTTGGCACAACGAGGGCTTCCTCAGATTCTTCCTCAGCTTCGATCCGAATCGGGTACCGAGCTTGAGCAGTGGATGTTCGAGGTGGTCTCGATCAGGAATGTCGCAAAAAATGGCAGTTCACCGATTTGAGTACAGCGATTTGAGGTAATGCCCGGTCGCCTGCGCGGACCGCTGATCTCCGAACGCTACTTTAGGAGGTAACCACCGTCGTCTCAGTGTCGGCCGGATCCGGCGTCGGATCTCCGTAGATCTCCCACGAGTGCCCGGAGGACTCCCTCCGGTTCGCCGCCATCCATTTTCCGATCGCGTTGTGCGCCTCGTTCATGCGGTTGTACGGCCCGCGGTGGACGGCGACGGCAGCTTCGCCCCCTGGCGTTTCGGTCGCGTGCACCTCGCCCGCAGTTTCAAATGTGCGCGTGACCTCGACGCCGAAGTCACACGGTATCGGCGCGCCGGGCCGCTTCGGGTGGTGGTAGAGGAAGATGTTGTGGCCGTCAGTCCGCAGCCCCGGCTGGCAGCGAATGAACTCCCAGACCTTGCCCAGCGCAGGCCCCCACGCCGAGCCAACCGCGCCCGGCGCGACCTCGCGCCGCACCGCGGCCAACTTGCGGGGGTGAACAGTCTGGACGTTGACGGATGACCGGCATTCCTGGATCGTAAACCAAAATCGTGAACGCGTGAGGCAAGCAGCAGGCGGCGTGAGCGGCCCGTACAGCAGGATGCCGTTCGGGATCGACAACTTGTAGCGGCGATAGCGTGAGGGATTGAGCAGCGGGAGAATCACGTCGCGCTCTAGCTGCACGCGCAGCTGTCGCAAGCCGGCGAGTCCCTGCCATCGGACCAGGGCGGCGTACGATCCAACGACGGCGATTCACCTCGCCGACGCCCGAATCGAGTCAGGCGCTTCAATTCATCCTTGACGGCTCGAGCTGCGGCGCTGTCAGGATGCAGTTCACATTCGAGGCAGGCCCACGCCAGGACCTCAGTAAAGCGACCCATTTCGCGCAAGAGATCGATTCGGCACAACCAAGCGATGCGACGGTCGGCCGAGATCTCTTCGTCGAGATCGAAGAGCGGTGTACGGCATTGCGAAGTTTCAACGAAGCGACCACGATCAGTTGCGACTCGCACTACCAGTTGGCCAATCGCGTCGCATTCACATGGAAGCTCGCCACCCTGGGTATACCAAGGGTACTGGTATACCTGGGATTCACAGGTGACCATGGAATCCGTGATGCCGGCGAGCCGTTCCGAGACAAAGCCCACTGGCGGCAGGTATTCAGCGATTACGCGGGAGCCGTCGTGCCGGCAGATCTCTTCGAGCGCAGACTTGACTGTGGTGCTGCACCGGCGTGGTTTTTGGCTCGTTCGAGACCGGTCCTGTCGCTTTCGCCACCGACCGACAATTCGCGAATAGTGTCCCGGTCTAACCAAATGACGTGTAGGCCCCGTTGAGCACGCGCAATACGATTTCGAGATCGGCCCGAATCGGACCCGGAATTCAGGTAACGTCTTCGTTGATTAGGCATTCCCAACCAGATGTTGAACTCGCAAAGGCCGACTTAGCGATTCGCATCATCGACTCGTCGAGGGTGGACGGCTGGCTCCCGAGGAAGCGGCTGCAATTCTGAAAGTTCCTCGACGCCGATGAGGCCGAGTCGACGCCCGTGAGCGTCACCGGGTGGGTTATGGTGCGGAACGCTCTTGCCATCGCGTCGCCACACGCCCGAGCGCTGCAGGGTGACACGGGACCGCGCACACCGCTTGGGCGCGCGAGGCGAGCGCGTTCTTTGGGACCATCCTGAAACAGGCCAGGCCGATTAGGCGTTGAATCGGACGACGAAGATGCGCTGGCCGGCAAAAGCGTCGGCTTCGAGTGCTCTACAGAGAGAGAGGATGTCGACGAGGTCGCCACGCGACGTTGAAAAATGATGTCCTCGAACCGATGCCACGAGTCGCCCAGAGCTCCGCATCCTCGTGTCGGCGCGGCCAAGTGCTCCGGGCAACTTACAGGGACGGCGCGAAGTGTGGCAGGAAGCTCGCGGTCCACAGCCCGTGCCGCTGGTGCAGCAAATTGTGCAGTGATCGTGTCGGCAAACGGCAGATCGGGATGCGCCAGGACAAAATCGCGATCGGGAGGTTTTGGGCTGAAACAGCGATTCCTGGCCCGATCCGAGGAGGACCGAAGAGGCTCCGACCGGTTTAGCAAACCGCCTTACGCGGCTCTCTGGCAGTCTTCGATTTGGCGCATCCAGCTGGTCAGTTGGTTCCATTTGGGGAAAATCTGGACCACCAGCCTTCGGCTCGGTAAACCAGCGTAGCGTGTCTCTGATCGGCGAAGGCTACCGCGCCGAAGCGGCGCAGCCGCGAAGGGTCTTACACAATTCGCCTCGTCGGGATCGTGACGACCGCGAGGCAGCGCCGGCGGCGCGCCCGTGAAGTCAAACGACTCAGCTAACAGCGGCTACCTGTGGAGTCCCACTTGCGTAGTCCAGATTACCTGGCCGGTGCACAGCGTCCCCACCCTACGGCTCAGCGTGAACAGACTTGAGCTTGCACACCGGCTTCGACCGGCCCATCATCGAGCTATTGATGCATATTCCGGTGCGTGACATGAGAAGGAGTATCGACTGTGTCGAACATGGCTCAAACTCAACCGCCAACCGACGATCGACCAGCGGTTCGTAGCCAGCGGCGATTCGGAGTATGGGTCCAGCTCGGTGTGTTGTGTCGCATGAGACCCCGTGAGATCGGGTCGCTTGTGGTGCGAGCCTACGGCGACTGGTTCGCAGACGGCGCCTCACGTCTCGGAGCCGCCCTCGCGTACTACACGCTCTTCTCCATCGCGCCCGTCCTTGTCGTCGTGACAGGCATTGCGGGTCTCTTCATCGGCCAAGCTGCGGCACGAGGCGAAGTGGCACCGTGGCTGGAACGGTTGCTCAGCCCGACCGGCGCACAGGCTGCGGAGCTGATGTTGGAACAAAGCGCTAGCCCCGCCGGCGGCATCATCACGACTCTTGGCGGCCTTGTGACGCTGTTCTTTGGCACGTCGGCGCTCGTCAACGAGTTGCGGCAGTCGCTCAACCGCGTCTGGCGGGTGCAGGGCGCTTCTGCGGAGAGCATGAGTGTGCTCGCGGCCGTGCGTGGCATGTTGAGCGCACGCCTCTATGCGTTCCTGCTCGTAACTGGCGCAGGTCTCCTGGTCCTGCTCTCGCTCGCGGTCAATACCATGATTACCGTCGCGGGCGCATACTTTCAGAGCTGGCTGCCCCTGCCTGAAGCGTTGCTGCAGACGGCCAACGTCATCATGAGCTACGCGCTGGTGGCGACGATGTTCGCTCTGGTTTACCGGATATTACCCGACGCCGACGTAGCATGGGGCGACGCGTGGGTAGGTGCCCTGATCACCGCCGTCCTCTTCACGACGGGTGGAATGCTACTGTCGATATTTGTGGGCAAGGCGGGCGCGTCCGTGTACGGCCCCGCGGCAAGCGTGCTTGCGCTGCTGGCGTGGGTGTTCTATTCGGCCCAGGTATTCTTTTACGGTGCAGAGATCACGCGAATCTTCGCCAACGAGTATGGCGGCCACATCGTGCCGCATCAGCGTTCCGTGCGCAGCCTTCTGCGCGCAGATGTCTCAGGTCAGATTGGTCAGAATGCCTGGCTGATGCTGACGAACAAGCGCCCTCGCCGCACGTCAGAGCGCGGGTCCAACACAAACCGGTAACCTGTAGGGTGCGCAAAATCTGTTTCACGCCGCCCCGCGGTATTTGTGTAGCAGTCCGCCGAGCCGATCACGTCGATTGACCACTCGAGCAGCACTGTCCGGTGGGGCGGTCACGCATGAATGGCGACCAGCGGGCGGAACGAGGCCGAGCGAGCGATGTGGACGGTGACGATTGTAATGATCAACGAACACGGTTAGCGTGCGTTCGAGGTGACGTCTGTACACGATCAGCAACCAGTCCAGACATTCGGACCGGACCGTCCCAACGAACCGTTCCGCGATCCCATTCGCCTCAGGGACCTGAATCGGCGTGCGAATGATCCGGGTGCCGTGGGTTTGAAACACCGCGTCGAAGCTGCCGTTGAATTTCCGATCGTGATCGCGAATCAAGAAACGAATAGATCCCCGCGCTCCGCGAACCTCCACGCGACCTGCCGCGCCTGTTATGTCACCCACTCCCCGTTGGGCGGTGAGCTGCAGCCCGCCCGGTGCACGCGCCGGCTGGCGATCTCGATGAAGAACAGGACGTATAACCGCTCGAACCAGATCGTGTCGACGGTGAAAAAGTCCGTGGCGATCACGCGATGAGCGTGCGCACGGAGGAACTCCCGCCAAGAGGGGCCTCCCCGCGACCCCGCGGGGCCGAGCCGTTGCTCGCGCAGAACCTTCCGGACTGTGGTCGCTGACAGGGCAATGCCTAGTCCGTTCAGTTCGCCAACGATGCGCTGATAACCCCAGCGCGGATTCTCCCGCGCCAACCGCACGATCAGCGCTCACATCTCTTGGTTGATCGGCGGTCGACCTGGCTGTCGCGCGTAGGTCCAGCGGGACGCGACGAGTCGTCTGTGCCAACGGAGAAGCGTCGATGACGTCACCAGAAAGGACGTCCATTGGGCCCGCGGCAGCATCCGGCTGACAGCCGCTAAGAACAATCGGTTTGCCGACGTAAACGCCGGCCGACGGACCTGGTGTCGCAGAACCGCCAGCTCGTGGCGCAGCACGACGATCTCGAGTTCCTTGAACGCAGTCGATCGGAACAGCAGAGAGACACGCTGTAGAATGCGTTGGTTCGTGATGTAGCAAACCGACAGGAGCACGACGCCTCTGAGCACAAGCGAAGAGCGATTATTCTACGCAGATCGAATAGAAGCACCCCACACGCCTGACCGAGCATGAGAAACCAACCTGCGTATTTTAAAAAGATGATTTCGACTCGGTGTTCATCGTGAGAACGACACCGCCTCAGTGCTGAATGCAGTAGGCCTGCGTGTGGGTTGGCTGGCCGACTGTGGGGTCGCGATGAAGTAATATCCCCATGAGGAACCCGTGGCAAGATTCGACTTAAAAGCGTGGGCGCGAGTTGGCGCGCAAGCGAGACTTAACGAGATTCAACAGGAGCGACGATCAATTCTGGCCGCGTTCCCCGATCTTGGAATCACAAGCCGACAGGCGCACAAAGCTCTCGGCGTCTCGCCTAGCCGGGGGAAACGCCAAAGGCTGTCGGCTGCCGCACGAAAGGCGATGTCCGATGCACAGAAGCGGCGTTGGGCGAAGGTGCGGGCAGCGAAGAAGCGTAGTGCCTGAAAGGTCCGGCGGCAGTTCGTTGGCGGCTTCACCGAAGTTGAAGCAATAACTTCTTCCCAGTTCAGATCACTGAGCGCTGCTGGCTGCGGTGCATTTCACCAGCGACAATCAGGATTGCTGCATTGCATCCCCGGGGCCGGGGCAGCCGTGATGCGGCCACGGCAGTTCTGGATGCGACTCGCAAATCCAGACATTACGGCAGTCGCAACTCATCGCTGCGCCAAGCTTTCCGGATAGACGGGAACGGCGAAGCACGCCGGCATTCTGATTGCTCGGTGTTCACCTGCACCTCGAATCGACTCGCGGGACCCGGCTGTTGATCGACAAATCCCGCCTTGCGTACCATTCTCGCGTCTCGCGCCGAGACTGCATCAGTCATTTAAACTATATGGTTCGAGTAACGCGCGAGGTCCATGCTATACCCACTTCAGTGGGATAGCGCGGGACGCCCCTCACCCGGAGATCCCAATCGGTCGGCGCCGTCCAACAGTGCTTCAGCATTTCTTCATTGACCAGGAGCAATGACGCGTCCGAGGACAAGCTGTTGACAATTGGTTCCCTAAAACGTCGTTTCGAATGGGACGAGGGTCCCACCCGGGGCCTCGGCTATTCGGCTCGGGGGATTTTTTTTATCCGGGCGATTTCGGTTGGGCGATTGGATAACGCGCGCGTTGCCAATACGCTTGGCGGCGAATTGTCCCAGCGCGTTACGGTCGATGCGTTGGTCGCCGACAAGGTATTACGCGATCACGTCGTTTTGGTCGTCCTGGTCGTTGGCCTGCTCGGGCGTCTCGGTGCCAGCGATTGGCTCCCAGCCATCCGTCAGCAGCGGTTTACCAGGCGGTTGGCAAACACGGCATTCCGGCAGCCGCACAGTGGGGCCACGGCTCCGAAGGATGCAACTCGCAAACGAATAAGCGATCGCGGCATCGCTGGCAAATCACGCTGCTTCCTTCCATCAAACGGGACCCAGTCCGCATCGTTGCTGATCCTGCACCGGGTGTTCTGCGCCCCGCCACGCGCACTGCCACTCTGCCACGCTCTCTCCCACGCTTTTTTGTCGGACGGTGTCGAAACATGACGTTTTATGGCGCTTTTTCGATCGGGGCCGTACAAACGAAAACGGGCCACGTTCGAGGATCTCATGTGCGGCCGTCCGCAAACGCGCCGAGATGCGATCGTCGTCCAGAGATCACCGCCAGTCCGTGCCAAACAACGAGGCTACGT
The DNA here is from genome assembly GCA_046727855.1 of Acidobacteriota bacterium. GTDB lineage: Bacteria > Acidobacteriota > Vicinamibacteria > Vicinamibacterales > UBA2999 > DASPWV01. The sequence continues at coordinate 8,260 of JBKPDL010000023.1, read as the reverse complement.
TTAGCCACGCGCGATTTCCTGTCGTTTCGAGACCCTGATTTGAGATTTTCACACACGCGATTCAGGGATTCCCTGAATCCCCGACGCCGCACGCTTGATTCGGGCAGCGCGATTGCTCGGCACTCCCTGCTCGTACTGATCACCTGATTTGGCGCGCCGTTTGCTCACCACATTGGCCGAGAAACGGTCGACTACGTGAGCAACATCTTCAAGTACTACACCGCGTATCGGTTGGTCGTAGAAGATCAGGAACGACGCGCGTCGTTACGAGCGGCGGTGGCGGGTGGGAAGAGGTATGGTAAGAGTCCGTTAGTGCAGGCACCGGGAGAGCATCTTCCTTCGCGTTCATCCGTTGCGACCACTTCTCGCACTCTTGCGACGTCTGCCGTGTCGGTGCGCTTCGTATGCAAAGAAGCGGGCCAGCATCGCCGTTCCCAGAGCCGAGCGCGACTCCATTTGGCGACGGGCCCACACACCAATCTTTAGCACCCATTGGAATTCTTCCCAGTCGTAGTCCCACCGATAATTGTTACAAAGCGCGTGAGCCGGAAGGTGGTTCTCAATGGAATGTGGTTCGCCACCGGCGTGCGCCAGTACGTGGTCTGCCTGCCACTTCTCAACGACGGTGCCACCGCAAATGTGGCAGCGACCGTCGGTCTTCCTGAAGACATGCCTGCGCTAGCTCACGCGCAGGCTTTTCCGGCGTAGTGGGCCAGCAACTCGGCGATCGTGCTGTCGACCATATCTTTTTCGGAGCTCCACGAGTCGGTCGCGTAGATGGGTAACAGAGGACGGGAGGACAGGTTCGTCCATGCGAGTTCCTCGATTGCGTTGAGGGTAATGGGCTACTGTCGTCCGGCGTCACCAGCTTGACCGCGCATGTCGAGTGGCTGCGACATCGGTTTTGGGCGGTCTCCACCACGAGTACGGCCTTGAGGCCGCCGCGGCGTGATTTTTTGCGGATCATAGGATGCGATAGGATGCCAGGAGCGCAGACCGCGCCCCAGCAGCGAGGCCAGCCATGTTTCGATTCTTTCCGAACCTTCCCGGATGGCTCATTGTGATCCTAGCCGCTATTGGCCTGTTCCATTCCGCGCCCGTTGAGGCCCAGACGGCGGAGCTCCGCGGCTCGGTCACCGACTCGTCGGGTGGCGTGCTGCCCGGCGCATCCGTGACCATTCGTCACGAAGCCACTGGCGTCGAGCGCGCAATAACGACTGACGTCGAGGGCGTGTTCCGTGTACCGGCGCTGCAGCCCGGCACGTATGTCATCGAGTCCTCGCTCATGGGCTTCGGCACCGACACCCGGAAGGTCGTTCTGACAGTAGGCCAAGTGGCGGACATCAGAATTGCGCTGCAGGTCGGCACCTTACAGGAGAGCGTGCAGGTAGTGGGCACGTCGGGTGCCGTGGAAATCGAGACAACGAAAGCTGATCTCTCGGCCGTCGTGAACCGGGACCAGCTGTCGGAGCTGCCGGTACTCAATCGAGGGTTCGTCGGCCTCGCGCAACTGCTGCCCGGTGGCGGACCCGCGCGAACGGGTGACAGCCGGTTCGGCATCAACACCGCCTTTGGCGGCACCAACGTCCGCAGCATGTACTCGATGCAGATCGATGGCGGCAACATGGACCATCCGATCTACGGGTTCGCCATCGTCAATGTGAGCCAGGACGCGGTGCAGGAGTTCCGCGTGCTGCGCAATCAGTTCGACACGGAGTACTCGCGAGCCGGCACGGCGGTTGTGAACGTCGTGACGCGCTCGGGGACCAATAACCTGCACGGCCAAGCCTCGTACTTCGGCCGCGACGACAATCTGAACGCGAAGAACGCTTTTGCCGTCACGAAGCCGCCATTCGACTCGACGCGCGTCAGCGGCTCGATCGGCGGCCCGATCTTCCGCAACAAGTCATTTTTTTTCGGGACGCTGGAGTACAACCGCCAGAATTCCGTGCGCATCATCGCGCTGCCGGCCACCAACCCGTTCGCACCGGACTACAACGGTGTTTACCCCAACGGCAATCGCTCGAAGCTCGGGCAAGCGAAGGTGGACTACACGGTCAATCCGCGGCACACCTTCAGCGCGCGGTACCTGTACGCCAACGACGACATCATCGAGGACTACGAGCTCGCGGAGAATACGGCGCTCGATTTGAACGACGTCTCCATGAACTGGAACTGGACGCTGGGCCCAACGGTTCTCAACAGCGTCATGGTCCAAGTGCTCGACCAGGATACGCAGCGCTTCCAGACGACGCAGGAGACGCAAGTGATTCGTCCTTCGTTCACGTCGGGCCGGTCGCCGAACCTGCCGCAGGGATTCCCGCGCCAGCGATACACGGTCAACGACACGTTCTTCTGGGCGCCGGGGCGCCACGCGACCAAATTCGGCGTGCGCATGGCGTACGAGGACCTCGGCTACAACGCCGACTACTACGGCGCCGGCGTGTGGCAGTTCAACACTGACCGCCCGTTCGTACAGGCTGACCGGACCACGTGGCCTACGCGGTTCATCCTCGGCAGCGGGCCGGCGACACAGTACTACCAGAACACTGAGTGGGGCTTCTTCGCGCAGGACGACATCCGCTTCGGCAGCGTCACGCTCAACCTCGGGCTGCGGTACGACTTCGACACGAACCTCCGGAGCAACGACCTGATGGCGGAGCTGCTCGACAACCCTCAGTTCGCCGGTTTGGAGAACCTGGTCAAGCGCGACCGCGGCAACGATCTGAACAACATTCAGCCGAGGCTGGGGTTCGCGTGGGACATCCGGAACGACGGACGCACGGTGTTGCGCGGCGGGTACGGTATCTATTCGGGACGCAACCGCCCGTGGTTCAACATCCGGGGCGACGTGGTCAGTAACCAGTACACCGCCGAGGTCACCGATCCCAACCTTCTGCAGTTCTATCCCGATCAGCAGGCCGTGCTCGGCGGGCGGACGCTCGAGGACTACATCCGCACGGCCGGGGGCCGCGCGTTGTATTTACCGGGCGACGACCTCAGCCTCCCGTACGTGCACAGCGCGACGATCGGCATCGCCAAGATGCTTCCGGGCGAGACTTCACTGGAGATCGACCTGATCAGCCAGCGGCAGAAGGATCTGCAGACGGGGCGCGACGCGAACCTGCCGTCGATGGGGCCCATCACCACGAACCCGCGGCCGTACCCGCAGTTCGCCTCGGTCACGCTGATCAACTCGCTCACCGACTCGAATTACGACGCCCTGCAGACTCAACTCCGCCGTCGCTACCGAGGAAGCACGTGGCAGGTCTCATACACCTGGTCGAAGGCGATCTCTCACGACACGAACGACAACGCGAGCTTCAACACCGATCCGTGGAACACCTTCGGTAACGACGACCGCGGCCTCGACGAGAATGACCGCAGGCACGCGCTCTCCGTGTCGGTGATCACTCCCCTGCCGTGGCAGATCCAACTCTCGACCATTGTCTCGCTGCGCACGGGCAACCCATGGGACATCACGGCAGGCCAGGACCTCGACCGCGACGGGAACAATCAAGACCGTCCGGCGAGACTCGTGAAGAACGCGGGCGGCACGGAAAGTGAGGCGAATCTCGCCATCATCAACGCCTTCCGGCAGGTGCGGAACCTGGCACCCATCACGATGGAACAACTCACGCGCACCTCGAGCGACAGGGTCGTGGACTTACGTGCCACGAAGCTGTTTCGTTTCGGTGCACGCAATCGTCTGGACGTGTTCCTGGAAGCCTACAATCTCTTCAACACCGTCAACTACGAGAACCCCAGCGGCGTGATCACGTCGGGCAGCTTCACGGTGTACACCACCGCGAGGGACCCGCGGCAGATCCAGTGGGGCGCTCGGTTCCAGTTCTGACAATCATGAGCACTCATCAACCCACGCGCGCCTTTCGACGGACGCGGCGGCCGGCACCCGCCGCCTTTCTGGCCGTGCCACTTCTGGCGGTCGCGCTGGTCGCGCAGTCGCCGGGCGCGAAGCCGCCCGACTATGCGGCCGCGGCGAAACAGTCCCTCGCGCAACTTGACGGCACGCTGCTCGTCTTCGGCCTGCGCGACACGGTCGAAGTGCTGCGCGATAAATGGGGCGTCCCACACATCTTCGCGAAGAACACCGAGGACCTCTTCTTCGCCCAGGGATACGTCGTGGCTCAAGACCGCATGTGGCAACTCGAGATGTGGCGCCGCAACGGGGAGGGTCGGCTTGCCGAGGTGCTCGGGCCCGAGTACGTGACCCGAGACCACTTCGCGCGGCTACTCGCGTTCCGTGGGAATTGGGACGAGGAGTTCCGGAAGTACCACCCTGAGGGACGGGCGATCTTCGAGTCGTTCGCCCGCGGTGTGAATGCCTCAATCCAGAAGGCGCTCGACGAGAACAGAATCCCTGTCGAATTTGAGATCATGGGCTTCCGGCCGCAGCCGATGTGGACCGCGCGGACCCTGCTGACGCGCATGCCGGGATGGACTCTGTCGCGCAACGCATCCAGCGAGGTCCAGCGCGCCTTGGACGTCGAGGCGATGGGCATCGACAAGGTCCTGGAGCTCAAGCCCACCGACCCGGAGAAGCGATTCGCGCTGCCCGAAGGCCTAAACCTTGCCGACATCGATGCCGCCATCCTCGGGCTCACGCGTGATGCCAACAACCTGCGCTGGGACCTGACTCCACAAAAGGCGTCCGCGGCCGCGCCGGCCGCTCCAATCGGTCTAGGCGGCAATTTCGACGCGTTCCTCACCCCGAATCCCTGGCTGCAGGCCCCGGACTTGGGCAGCAACAACTGGGTCATCGGCGGGAGCAAGTCCACGACCGGTAAACCCATCATCGCCAACGATCCGCACCGCGAAGTGGTGAACCCTGCACTTCGTTATGTGGTGCACCTCAACGCGCCCGGGTGGAACGTCATCGGCGCCACAGAACCTGGTCTTCCCGGCATCAGCATCGGCCACAACGATCACCTCGCGTGGGGCTTCACCATTCTCGGGATGGACCAGCAGGATCTTTACGTCGAAGAAACGGATCCACAGAACCCGAGCCGCTACCGAGCCGACAGTCAGTGGCGCGACATGGAGCTTCAGAAGGAGCTGATCTGGGTGCGTGGCCGAAGCGAGCCCGTGACGGTCGACCTGAAGTTCACTCGTCACGGGCCCGTGCTCCACGAGAATACCGCCAGAAACCGCGCGTTTGCCCTTCGATGGGTGGGCGCCGAGCCAGGCGGCGCGGGGTACCTCGGCTCATTGAACGTCCTGCAGACGAAGAACTGGAAGGAGTTCAACGACGCACTGCCGAAGGCCTGGTACATCCCGTCGCACTCGCTGGTGTACGCGGATGTCGAAGGAAACTACGGCTATATCGGCGTGGCCCAGACTCCCGTGCGCAAGAACTGGGACGGCCTGCTACCCGTACCTGGCAAGGACAGCAAGTACGAGTGGAGCGGGTACGTGCCGTTCGACAAGCTGCCGAAGTCGCTGAACGGCCCCGCCGGCTTCTACAACTCGTCAAACAACGACGTCGTCCCGAAGATCGTGCCGGGCTACTCGATTCCCCTCGGCTACGAGTACAGCGCGCCGTATCGATACGACCGCGTCCACGAGGTGCTGAGCGCGAAGCAGAAGTTCGGGGTCGCTGACATGGAGCGGTTGCAGCAAGACGTAGTCTCGCTGCCGGCGCGCGAGTTGGTGCCACTCTTGAAGAACGCCACTCTCACCTCGCCCGCCGCGCAGGAGGCGCGCAAGCGCCTGCTCGCGTGGAACTTCGTTCTCGACCGCGACTCAGTACCGGCGACAATCTACGAGTTCTTCGCCTTGAAGCTCGGCCCGCTCGCCTTCAACCCGAAAATTCCCGAGGCTGCGCGCCCTACGATGCGCCAGTACGACATGCGCCGCGTGATTGCGTGGATGAAAAAGCCCGACGCGGCGTACGGGCCCAACCCTTCTGAGGGGCGCAACCGCATCGTCGGACACGCCCTCGAGGCGGCGGTGGCTGACCTGCACAAGCGGTTCGGCGCCGACATCGACAAGTGGAAGTGGGGCGATATTCACACGACCGACTTCGTCCACCCACTTGCTGGCAACGCGGCGACGAAGGGGATTTTCCACGTCGAGCCGGTGAGGCGCGGGGGCGACAGCTTTACGATCATGGCGGCCACCAGCCCCAGCGAGACCAATACGAAGCAGACGTCGGGCGCGTCGTTCATGTTCGTCATGGACGTGAGCAACTGGGACAACTCCACGGGCCTCAGCGTGCCCGGAAACTCGGCGCAGCCGCTCAGTCCACACTACAAGGACCTCACGGCGTACTGGGGAGAGGGGAAGTACTTCCCGCTTGCGTTCAGTCGTGGCAAGGTCGACGAGGTGGTCGCGCACCGGCTAATCCTGCAGCCGATTCGCAATACCACGCTGACGTCACGAACGGCGCCTGCCACCGACGTGCAACGCCGCGCCGACGGCAGCGTGGACGTCGAGGGGCTCTTCGAGCCGGTGCAGCCCGATCTGTTCTCCATCCAGGGAGGACAGCCGAATGCCTGGGCCGACTTCGACGGTGATGGCGATCTCGATCTGTACGTCGGGTTCCGGGGTCAGTTGAGTCGACTCTATCGGAACGATAACGGCACGTTCGTCGACGTTGCGGCGGCAGTGGGGCTCGCCGACTTCAACGAGGTTCGTGCGGCCTCTTGGGGCGACTATGACGACGACGGCGATCCGGATCTCTTTGTTGGGTACGCCCGGAACACGACCGTGCCGAATCGCCTGTATCGCAACGACGGCGGTAAGGCGTTTGTGGACGTCGCACGCCAGCTTGGAGTCGATGTGGTCGGCACGACACGACAAGCCTCGTTCGTCGACTACGACAACGACGGCGACACCGATCTCTTCGTCGCCTTCCGCGATCTGCCGAAGAGCCTCTATCGGAACGACGGCGGAAGATACACAGAGGTCGGCGCACAGGTGGGTATCGCCGATCCGCGCAAGACGGTCGGAGCGGCGTGGTTCGACATGGAAGGAGACGGCGACCTCGACGTGTTCGTTGCAAATCAGGACGGCGATCTGAACGGCTTCTTCCGGAACAATGGCGGCCGGTTCACCGACATCGCCAAGGAGCTGGGTATGGACGGCGCCGGGCGCCCGCTCGTCTACGGCGGCGTGGGTCCGAGCGTGGTCGACTACGACAACGACGGCGATCTCGACTTGTATATCGCCAATTACGGGCCAAACACCATGTATCGCAACGATGGCGGCGGGACGTTCACCGAGGTCGCGGCGGATTTGGGCATTGCCGGCGACTATCACGCGACCACGTCGGTGTGGGGTGATTACGACAACGATGGCCGGCCGGATGTGTACGTGGCGAGCTATCTCGCCAACATCATGCATGTGCGTGACTATCTGTATCGCAACGAGGGGGGCACCTTCCGTGACGTCACACCATCGGTGCTCCTGAAGCACGATGCCACCCACGGCGTGCAGTGGATGGACTATGACGCGGACGGCGACGTCGACCTCGCGCTCGCCGACAACGGCAGCATGGGCCTGCATCTTCTCTTCCGCAACAGGCTGCCTGCGGAGCTCCGCGCGAGAGGTCTCAACGTGCTGGTGCTGGACGAGCGCGGGCGCTACACGAAGGCAGGGTCGGAAGTGCGCGCGTATAAGGCGGGAACGCGGACGCTGCTTGGCACGCGGACGGTCGATACCGGGAGCGGCTACTGTTCCCAGAATCTCGCACCGGTCCACTTCGGGTTCCCAACGGCCGACGCCGTCGACGTCGAAGTCACGACGCTGACCGCGTCGGGTAAGAAAATCACGCGAGTGGCGGGAGTCGATCCGAAAGCGCTTCAAGGAAAGCCGCTAGTCATCCGTGCCGGCGCGACCACTCAAACGTCGGCGGGGCGGTAGGGGAAAGGACCGTTATCGTCCCACGGCTAGGCGCGGATCTTTTGTCTGAGCTTGTAGGGTGCGCAAAATCTGTTTCACGCCGCCCCGCGGTATTCGTGTAGCAGTCCGCCGAGCCGATCACGTCGATTGACCACTCGAGCAGCACTGTCCGGTGGGGCGGTCACGCATGAATGGCGACCAGCGGGCGGAACGAGGCCGAGCGAGCGATGTGGACGGTGACGATTGTAATGATCAGCGAACCCGGTTAGCGTGCGTTCGAGGTGACGTCTGGTCACGATCAGCAACCAGTCCAGACATTCGGACCGGAGCGTCCCAACGAACCGTTCCGCGATCCCATTCGCCTCAGGTACCTGAATCGGCGTGCGAATGATCCGGG
>JBKPDL010000022.1:0-10614 GCA_046727855.1 Acidobacteriota bacterium | reverse complement strand
GCAACAGACAGAGGGCGCTGCTTTCGCGCTGTCCCGCATTCGTGGCGAGAACGTGGCCTCCGCGCGCCGGAAAAATCACGCTGCGGCCATGGACCCCGTGGCGGTCGCGCGAGAGCCTGATGGGTAGCGAGGTCCCCAGTCGCGGGTTGCACCACCGTGGTGACTCGCACGGCCTGTTCCAGGGCGGCCTCCGCGCGATTTTTCGGCACCCTGTGCGGCGCGCTGCGGACACGTTTCGCCCCGCATGCGCGACAGCGCGGCGCGCGCCGTCGATGCCGGTTCGAGGTGCTTCGTTGTCAGTTCTTCGATTCTAAGACCGTTATGCCGCCACAGACGTGAATTTTGTACGCGTTGTGGACCCGCATAACGGTCTACGGCGCGCGGAGCGCGCCAAGCCAACAACAAGAACTAGCCAAGGGCCGCGGAGTTAGCCGGATATCAAGGGCAGGGCCCTTGGCTAGTTCTTCAGAAACGCCCCCGCCCTGTCCACCGGCCAACGCCGCCGGCACTATACGTCGCATCGGTGACGTCAATCCACGTCGGTCGCGCGCCGGCACTGCAGTGCCCGCCGATGACATCGATCAGGTAAACCTCAGTCGAACCTTCATCCGGCCCGCGGCCCCAGTGATAGGCAACTACGTCGTGTGACGGATCGCCGACGTTGCCACGCTTCCAGTTGTAGCCCCAGCGCGTGTCGTGCGTGCGCAGCGTGTCGACCAGATAATCCATAAACAGCCAAGTGCCGCATGAATCGCGATCCAGGTTCGAGCTCATGGCCGCGACCTGCTCGACGACGTGAGCCATGTTCGGAAGCGGCAGCCGTTGGCCTGGCGCCGGATCCGGTGTGCGCCCGCCACCGCCGCCGCCACCGCCAGGGCTCGGATTGGTTGGCGGCGTGGGGCTCGGAGTGGTCGGCGGCGTGGGGCTCGGAGTGGTCGGCGGAAGGACGACCGGCGGCGGTTGCGGCGTCGTGAACGAGACGACCTGCGAGTACGTACTCTGCTTGGTCCCGTCGCTTCCATGCACACGCCAATACAAGGTGCGCGCGTAGGGCAGGTCACCCAGGGAGATGCTGGTTTCACCAGTCGCACCCGGCGCCACAGTGATGACGGCGGCGATGGCGTTGGGGTCCGGCGCCGTCGCAATTTCGAAACGGTAGTACACGCCGGAGGTGCCCGAAATGCGGCCGTTCCGCACGCGGAAGTTCGGCTTGTTCGTTGTGATCGCGCCGAGCGGCTCAATCGGTACCGGCGTCTCGATGATCACGTCATCCTTGACGGTGAACGCCGACGGAAACGAGTACTCGCTGCTGTTCGCGCCATCGAGTCCTTTGACGCGCCAGTAATAGGTGGCGCCGGCACCGAGCGGTTCGGGCATGCGGTACGCCGTTCGGCCGCTGCCACCCATCTCAACGCGATCGGCTTGATGGACGATGCGTTGGAAGTTGACGTCGCCGGCGACTTCGAATCGCAGATAAACCTGACGCTCACCGTTTGTCGTCGCGTTCTGCGCCGTCAGCGTCACCGGCGTGCCAGTAAAGATCACTTCGCCGCCTTGCGGCGGATCGAGCGGAACTGGCGAAATGATCTGGACCCCCGGAATCGGTCCAGCCACGTCCGGACCTAATGGATTGGTGCTTTTTATCCGTTCGCAAGCGCTCGCGGCGAGCGACATACAAAGGACAACCAGAGAGATGTTGCGGAACCGCATCGCGATGCCCTCAGAGCCGGCTTCTGGCGCTGGGAGTGCGCCTGTTGATCACGAATCGGTTATCGGAGCGACGGGCTGGCGACTTTACGCGCCTGCCCAGTTGCGCCTAACTGTAAGCCCATCAATCAGATATAATCAACCGCTGAGTCACGCGGAGATATTGGAGATTTCCCGACCGGACGACCCGCCTTCGACCGCCACCCGGCCGCTTCGAATTCTGATGCTGGCGCCGGAGCCCTTTTTCGAGCCTCGCGGCACCCCATTTAGCGAATATCACCGGATCAAAGCCCTCGGTGAGTTGGGCCATCACGTTGATCTCGTGACCTATCCGCTTGGCCGCGACGTCGATCTGCCGAACCTGCGGATCTTCCGATCGTGGCGGCCGCCGTTCGTGCGCAAAGTCAGAATTGGCCCGTCCGGCACGAAGCTGCTGCTCGACGCGCTCATGGTGTTCACCATCGTCCGGCGCGCGCTGACGACGCGATACGATGCGATCCACTCGCACGAGGAGATGGGGCTAGTTGGCGTCTGGCTCGCGAAGTGGCTGCGCATCCCGCACCTCTACGACATGCATTCGAGTCTGCCGCAGCAGCTCGGCAATTTCCGATACAGCCGCTCGTCATCGCTCGTGCGCATGTTTTCGTGGGCCGAGGATCAAATGGTCCATGGGTCGCAGGTGGTGATTACGATTTGTCGCGAGCTGCAGGACGCCGTCGCAGACAAGGGCGTCGGTGATCGCGCGCTGCTGATCGAAAACGTCATGGGCGGCGATGTCGAGGACGCGCCGTCGATCGGGTGCGATGCGGTGCGTCCGCGTTGGCAGATTCCCAACGACGCGCCGCTGATTCTTTACACCGGAACCTTCGAGGCCTATCAAGGCGTTGACATGTTGACGCATGCCGCAGCGATGCTGGCGCGCACGCATCCCCGCGCGCGCGTGCTCCTGGTCGGGGGAGACCCCGAGCAGGTGATCCGTGCGCGTGCCGTGGCGGACGAGCGAGGCGCGGGAGCCATCATGATTTTCACGGGACAGCAACCGGCGCGCGATATTCCGTCGTTCGTGCAGGCGTGCGACATTCTCGTCTCACCGCGTATCCGCGGCACCAACACGCCGCTCAAGATTTACTCGTATCTGCGATCGGGCAAGCCGATCGTCGCGACGGATCTGCTGACGCATACCCAGGTGTTGAACCCGGACGTTGGACGACTGGTCCCGCCCGAGCCCGGAGCGTTTGCCGCCGCGATCGCGGATTTGATCGATCGTCCCGAAGAAGGAAGGCGCCTTGCGTCAGCGGCTGCCGAGCTTGCGGCAACGAAATACAGCCGCGCGGCGTACGTGCGCCGTACCGCAGAGGCGTATGAAAGGCTTGCCGTCCGGTGAACGTGCTCGTGACCGGCGCGAGCGGCTTCACCGGGGGACATCTCGCGGCCGCGCTCGCGCGGCGCGGCTATCGCGTGCGCGCGCTGGTGCGTGAGAAGAGCCTGGCACGTTTTCGCGAATCGGCAGCGGCGCACGCCGGCGCCGAGGCGGTCACGGGCGACCTCACCGATGGCCTGTCGGTTGCGCACGCGGCCGAGGGCATGGACGTTGTCTATCACATCGCCGCGACATATCGGGAAGCGGGCCAGCCCGACGCTGCGTATACAAAGGTGAACGTCGATGGCACGCGCCACCTGCTCGAAGCGGCAAAGAATGCCGGTGTCAGGCGCGTCGTCCACTGCAGCACCGGTGGCGTGCATGGACACATCGAGAACCCGCCCGCCAACGAGGACGCGGCGCTGGCGCCCGGTGACGTCTACCAGGAAACAAAACTGCAGGCGGAACAGATCGCGCGCGAGTTCGGGCGCCGCGAAGGGCTCGACGTCGTGATCGCCCGACCGATCGGCATCTACGGACCGGGCGACCGCCGCTTTCTCAAGCTGTTTCGCGGCATCGCCCGCGGTCGTTTTCGCGTGTTGGGATCCGGCGAGGTGTTTTATCACCTCACCTACATCGATGATCTCGTCGAGGGGTTTCGATTGTGCGGCGAGACACCAAGCGCTTCGGGACGGACCTACCTCCTAGCCGGTCCACGCTATACGACGCTGAACGAGCTGGTGCGGCTGATTTCGATCGAGCTGCATGTCGGGCCGCCGGGGTTCCACCTTCCGGTCTGGCCGTTCTGGCTTGCGGGATTCGCCTGCGAGATGGTGTGTGTGCGGCTGCACATCGAGCCGCCGATCTATCGGCGCCGCCTGGATTTTTTTACCAAGAGCCGCGCGTTCGATACGACGCGGGCCCGCACTGAGCTAGGCTTTCACCCAGCGGTGGATTTGCAAGAAGGCATTCGCAGAACCGCCCAGTGGTATCGGGAGAAACGGCTGCTGTGAGTTACAAGTTCAAAGTTCAAAGTTCAAAGTTCAAAGTTTAAAGTTTAAAGTTTAAAGTTAAGAACAAAGTTCTACGTGAAGAGTTCAAGGCCGATGTTGCGACGTGAAGTATCGTCGGTGTTCAACTTTCCAACTTTCAACTAACTTTGGAACGTCGTACTTTGAACTTTGAACTTTGAACTTTGAACTTTGAACTTTGAACTTTGAACTGGAGCGCGTTTGGCACGGTTGAACATCGTCCATATCTGCGATCATCTGGGATGGGCCGGCTCGCGCATGCACGGTGTGAAGCGCCTGTTCGCATGGATGATTCCGCGTTTCGATCGCGAGCGCTTCAACGTTTCACTGGTGAGCCTCCGCCGAAAGGATCTGTCGGAGGACACGCTCGAACAGTTTGGCATCGACGTCAGTTATCTCGGTCGCCACAAGTTCGATCCCGGTACCTATGCGGCACTGCGCACGCTGCTGCAGGCCAAACGCGCCGATGTGCTCCACATGCACGGCTACGGTGCGACGACGTTTGGACGGCTGTGCGCGCGGGCGATGCAGATTCCGTCCATCCTTCATGAACACGCCAATCACGGGAACACGCCGTGGTTCCAGAAGCTTGCCGATCGGCTGCTTGCGCCGCATACCGATCTTGCGATTGCCGTGTCGAGGTCGACCGGCGAGTTCACAACCCGGGCGCGGTTGATGCCGCCCGAGCGCACGAAAGTCGTGTATCTCGGTGCGCCGCTCGAGGAGTTTGCCCGTCCCCGCTTGCCCGAAGAGATCGCGCCCGCGCGGGCGGCGCTGGGTATCGCAGCCGAAACAATCGCGATCGGCACCGTCACGCGGCTGATGCCGGCGAAAGGCAATCGCTACTTGATCGATGCGGCGTCCGCGCTGGTGGCCAAGTATCCGCGCGCCCGCGTGTTTATCGTGGGCGAGGGGGAATTGCACGGTGAGCTCGAGGCGCAGGCGCGGGCGCTCAAGCTCGGCGATCGCCTTGTCTTTTGCGGATTTCAGCGCGACGTCGCGGCGGTTCTGTCCGCGCTCGACATCGTTGTGTTCCCATCGCTGGTCGAAGGGACGCCCTTGACCGCATTCGAGGCGCTGGCCGCGGGAAAGCCAATTGTGTCAACCGATGCGGATGGCTTGATCGACATTCTCACCGACCGCCATGATGCGCTCGTCGTGCCGAAGGCGAACGCCGTGGCACTGACCCGTGCCATCGACGAACTGATCGACCAGCCGTTGCTGGCGCGGCGTCTTGCGGACAACGCGCGCCGAACCGGTGCGCAGTACGACATCTCGGTGTTCGTGCGCAAGATGGAACGGTTGTACGAGCTCCTGCACGAGACCTCGCGCGCTACTCAGCGCGCGGGCGTGCTGCAGGCAGACCTCGGGTTTCTGACGGCATGCGCATGATTCCGGCAAAGCAGCCCGGCAGCGCGCCACCGGAAGTGTTTAGCGCCAGGGCCCGCCCGGACCCGGCGCTCGAGGCCAGGCGCGATTTGACATGGCGCCTAGGCCTTGGCGCGACCCTCGCGCTGGGGTCGCTGCTGCTGGCGTGGGCGCTGACCACGGACCTCGCAAAAGTGACTCCCGGATTTTTCAGCGATGGCGCGACCTATTACGGCCTCGCGCACAGCCTTGCCGATGACTTGGATTTCGAATATCGCCGCGAGGATCTCGTGCGCGTGTGGCGCGAGTATCCCAGCGGCCCGGAGGGGGTGTTCCTGAAACGGGGCCGCGACGTGCACGGCATCAGCGTGACGACATCGCCACCGTTTGTCCGAATCGATTCCACCGACGACTGGGATCATGAAAGGTTGTATTACGGAAAGGCATTTATTTTCCCCCTCGTCGCGGCGCCGTTCGTGCGGGCGTTTGGCAGCAATGGATTCCTGGTGCTCCACGCGATCTTGATGACCATCTGCTTCGCGTGCGCCTACGGATTCCTCGTGGCGCGCAGCGCTCCCGTGCCGTCGTTGATTTTCGCGGCGGCGTTCCTGTTCGTGTCCGTTGTGCCGGCTTATCTCGTGCAGTTCATGCCTGACTTCTTCAACCTGGCGACGGTGCTGATCGGCTATTTCTTCTGGTGCTACAAGGAGGCCGCTGCCGAGTCCAGCACATGCTGCATTGGCAAATGGCGGCAGCGCTGGCTGATGGCCCCACGCTCTGACGCCATCGCGGCGGCACTCCTCGGCATCGGCGTGTTCTCAAAGCCGACGCTGGTGTTTGTGATCGCCCCGCTGTTATTGCTGCACGCCGCGCGACGCCAGTGGCTGCGTGCACTTGTGACAGGCGGCGTTTTCACGTTGGTCGTCGTCGGTCTCTTCGCGATGAACGTGGCGATCACCGGCGACTGGAATTACCAGGGCGGCGATCGCAAAACGTTTTACAGCACGATGGGAACGCCGTTGCCTGGATTTCCATTTCAGAGTGAGCAGCAACGGTTCGAAAGCACTGGCATCGAGAAAACGACCAATCGCGTGCCGGTGGAAGTGTTGACGGGAGCGACTGCGTTTTACGCCGTGTTCAGGCTGAATCTCGGCTACTTTGCGCTCGGCCGCCACACCGGGCTGGTTCCGTATTTCATGCCAGGCGTCGTTGCTGTGCTGCTGTTTCTGTTCAGCCACACGTATCCACGCCGGCTGTGGCAGTGGCTCACGCTCGGCGGCGCCGTCGCGTCGGCGTTGTTGTTGATTTTGTATATGCCGTTCACGTACTCGGGTGGCGGCGGGCCAGTGGGGAATCGCTACTTTCTCGGAGCGTACCCACTGCTGCTGTTTGTGACACCGCCGCTTGCGCGACTCACCAGCGCGATCGCGACGACGGCCCTGGGCGCGGCATTTACCGCGCCGATCATCTCCAACCCGTTTTTCGCGGCGTTTCATCCAGGCGAGCACTCGAAGACGGGTCTCTATCGCGTGCTACCGGTCGAGCTCACGCTCCTCAACGACCTGCCGGTCAACGTAATGGCGTCACGGATCAAACAGCCGCTCGGCGGCACCCCGCCGATCCAAGCCTACTTTGTCGACGACAACGCGTTCGGACGCGAAGGCGACGCCTTTTGGGTGCGCGGCGCCGCGCGCGCCGACATGCTGCTGCGCGCGCCTGTTGTCACCGAGGTGCGCGATCAGCAGGAAGTGTCGCGGCCGCTGCGAGTGACCCGACTCGAAGTGCTGCTCGAAACCGGGCCACTACCGAATCGCGTGACGATTAAGAGCGGAGCTCAGACGCAAACGCTGGACTTGCCGGCAAATGATCGTCGCAGCGTGATGATGGCCATGCCGGGAGGGTTGCCATATAAGGCGTTTCCTGAGCTGCCGACCAACTACGTGTATAACCTATCGATCCACAGCGCATCCGGCTTCATTCCGCGGGTTCAGGGGATGAGCAGCGACAGCCGGTTCCTGGGCGTCTTTGTACGCTTGAATCCTCTTTACGAGTAGCCGCCGAGTGGCCACCGTCATTGTTGCAACGGCGAGCCCTCCGTTTGCGGAAGGCGGCCACCTGGTGATGGCGCGCGAGCTCGTGCGGGCGCTGCGCCAATGTGGCCACACGCCGGCGCTTGTGGTCACGCCACAGAATCGCTTCGGCCATCAGGCCAGCGCCTATCTCGCCGCCTGGTGTACCGACGTGCAGCTCGCGCACGAGAATCGTCCCATCGATCAAGTGATCTCGCTTCGCTATCCCGCCTACGCGGTGCGGCACGATCGGCACGTCGTGTGGCTCAATCACCGCATGCGCGAGTACTACGACCTCTGGGAGCAGTTTTCGTCGCATCTCTCGTGGAGGAACCGAATCAAGGAGGGTGTGCGGCGCGCGGCACTCCATCGCGTCGATCGCTATCTGCTGAACCGTCTCCAGCGCCGCTTCGTGATCTCGGCAACGGTGCAAAAGCGCCTGCAACGCTGGGGCGGTATTCCGTCCGAGGTCCTGTATCCGCCGCCGCCCGTGCGCGACTACAGGTGCGACCGTTATGGCGACTATCTGTTTGCACTATCGCGGCTCACGCCGCTCAAGCGATTCGATTTGATCCTGCGTGCACTGGCTGAGCCGGTGGCGGCCGGCATCCGGTGCGTGATCGCCGGCGAAGGCACTGAACTCGATGCGCTCATGCGCTTGCGTCGCCTTCACGACCTCGACGACCGCGTGGAGTTTATCGGCCGCATAGACGACGACACGCTCCTGCGACATCTGGCGCAATGCCGTGCCGTGGTCTTTCCGCCGGTGAACGAAGACTACGGCATCGTCACGGTGGAGAGCTTCTCGTCTGCGAAGCCGGTCATCACCTGCCGCGACAGCGGCGGTGTCGCCGAGATCGTGCGCGATGGGGAAAATGGCTTCGTGACCGACCCGAGCCCTGAAGCGCTTGCCGTGGCGATCCGCGCCGTGATGGACGATCGCAATCGCGCGATTCGACTCGGAGAGTGTGGCCTCGCCGACGTCTCACGCATAACGTGGCCGGCCGCTGTGCAGAGATTGCTGATCGTGTAAGTCACCACCGAACCCGTCGCGTCCCTGAGCGCGACGATTCGCCCAACGAAGCGATCTGCATTGAACACCCTGCGTGATTCGTCACCTCGACGACAACGGTTCCATCAGGGCGAGTAGCCACGCGAGAAACGCAATCGTCAGCGCAATATATAACCACTGCCGGTGGTCCTTCGGCCTGACGCCAAGCGCGTACGGCGCGGCGAGGCAGACCACGGCGAGAAGAACGAACCACGTTGCATGTGCTCTCATTGCTTCCATGGCACACCCTTCCGCGTGCTAATCTCGTGGGAATGTCCTACCGCACGCCTCTCGAGACGCGCCTCGCCAAAAAAACGACGAAGGCAATCACCGATTTTAATCTGATCGGCGATGGCGATCGGGTGATGGTCGGACTGTCGGGGGGAAAGGACAGCTGGGCGCTGCTCCAAATCCTCGACGTGCTCCGCCAGCGTGCGCCCATCCGGTTCTCTCTCGTCGCCGTGAACGTCGACTCAGGTTACGAGGGGTATCAACACCAGGCGGTTGGGGAGGCGTGCCGCGCGCGAGGGTGGGAGTTCTACAGCGAACACACGTCGATTGGACAAGTGATCGAAGACAAGCTCGACGCCGATGCGACGCCGTGCTCGCTCTGCGCCCGGCTTCGGCGCGGCGTGTTGTATCGCCTTGCCCGCAAAGTCGGCGCAACCAAGATCGCGCTCGGCCACCATCTCGATGATTTCGTCGAAACGCTGCTGCTCAACCTGTTCTTTGCCGGAGCGCTCAAGGCGATGCCTGCGCGGCTCGTTTCAGACGATGGTGCGCACGTCGTGATTAGGCCGCTCGTGTACGTGACAGAGGCGGAGGCGCGCGCGTATACGCGCGAATACGAGTTGCCAGTGATCGGCTGCTGCTGTCCCGCGTGTGGGGACTTGAGCTTGCAGCGGCAGCGCGTCAAGCGGCTCATCATGGAGCTCGAACGCGAGCACCCCAACGTCAAGTCCTCGATGATCAAAGCGCTCGGCAATGTGATGCCGCGCCATCTGCTCGATCGCCGTCTCAACCCGGTGCGCAATCTCGGCGACGCGGTGAGCGAACGGCTCGAAGCGCTGGGCGACGTCCCTCCCGGCGTCCCTCTGATCCCCCTGCTGACGGCGCGGCCCTAACAGGCGCATGCGGTCGGTAGTGCAGCGGGTTCGATCCGCACGCGTGACGGTCGGCGAGCGCGTGGTCGGCGCCATCGGCACAGGTCTGCTCGTGCTTGTCGGCGTCGAAGACGGCGACGGTCAGGCAGATGCCGAGTACATCGCCGCGAAAATCCGCGATCTCCGGATCTTCGACGATGAAGGGGATGCCGCCGGACGCAAGCGGATGAACCGATCCGTCGCCGACATTCAGGGTCAGGTGCTGGTCGTCTCACAGTTCACGCTCTCGGGCGATGTGCGCAACGGCCGGCGTCCTTCCTTCATAACTGCTGCGCCGCCTGATGTCGCGCGCTCCTTGTACGAGCTCGTCGTCAATCTGCTGCGGGCGACAGGCTTACATGTGGAGACGGGTGAGTTTCAGGCGATGATGCTCGTCGCACTCGAAAACGACGGACCTGTGACCATCCTGATTGACAGCCGCAAGCGATTCTGATCGATGGCTGCCCGCCGAGTCTTCGCCCTCGCGCTGCTCACGCAAGGCTTGCTGATCCTGACGGCCTGGGTACTGGCGCGACTCATGAACCTGCCGCCGCGCTGGGGCGATCCGCCGCGCGACGTGGCCATTGGTCTCGCCGGCGCGATCGTGCTTGCGCTCGCGAATTACCTGCTGCTCGTACATGGTCCGGCCAATTGGCTGGTCGGCGGCGTGCGTGCGGTTTACCATGAAGTGCTCGTTCCGCTCTTCTCTCGCTTCGACACGCTCAGCATCATCGTCGTCGGCGCGGTCGCGGGGATCGGTGAGGAGTGGTTGTTTCGCGGCATCGTGCAGCCGCTGTTCGGCTGGGTCATCGCCAGCCTGATGTTCGGGTTTGCGCACGTCGGCGGGCGCAGCATGCTGCCGTTTGGCGTCTGGGCATCGGGCATG